>JAZQQM010000007.1:0-13744 GCA_045629045.1 Lachnospiraceae bacterium | reverse complement strand
AAATCCAATAAAAATATTACTTATATTGAATCATGTTGGAATGAAATTGAAAAACATAAATAAAAAAGGGAACGGGACATAAATGATCCCGTCCCCGTTTTTTATTGCATCAATATCTTATGCCCAACCAAGAACACCACGAACCTTTGACAATGCAAAGTTTACGCCTGCTGTAAGACAAATGATACCAACAATTGCAGGTACTGATACTGTAAGAACCTGTGTTACAGTTGATGATAAATCATCAAAAGCACCCGAGATAAGTGTCATCATAGCGTCGCTTAACATGTTTGCTCTCCTTCCTTAATATATATTTCTATTTAAGACTTTGTTAATTACCCACCCAATAAGACAGGCAATTCCAATGCCTATAAATAACAATATAAGTACAAATAAATAAGATAAAAATGTATTTGTGGTAGTTAAAGTTTCATTAAGTTCAGAGAGTGTTCTCTCATTAGTTACAGTTAATGATTCTGTGATACCTTCTTCCATTTCATCTAGTTTGTATGATAATGTTTCAGTAAAATCAATTTCCTCGCCTTCGGTTATGAATCCTGCATATAAGAAATTCTTTACATCTTCAAGTGTTTCAACTTTTTGGTTTGAATTTAAGTAAATGTTATCTAAATAACTTTCACCTTCATCATCATAAAACACGTTTGTAAACGTATTCTTCAAATCTTCATTCTGTGTTATCAAAATACATAGATTTGAGTTTATGTCACTTGTCATTAATTCATAATAGTCAAACTTTTCGATAAACTCTTCTTTTGACAATTCAAGTTCTTCTATCCTACCTAAAAGTTCATCAATTCGGGAATTAATGTACTCCTCATCAGCATCATCAGAATTGTTATCATCAGAAATATTATCGGTATCATCGGAAATTTCATCGGCATAACTATTAACAGTTCCTATAAAAATAAATGTAATTATTGTAAGTAATAATATAATTCTTTTCATAAAAAAAATATCTTGACTTCAGGCACCCACCGGTATGCGCATAAGTGCCGTCAGGTGTCCGATATTGCGTTGGGCACCTGCCTTCACTTAGGCTAGCATACCTAACCTAAAGTAAAGATATTTTTTCGGCACTAGCACATTTGGGTACGAGTAAACTTATTTTGTAGGGACTATATCCACTATGTGTGGAACGTGCATAAAGTTAATTACTGCTTTTCCGTCCTTTACATATGCCTTAGGGTCTGTTTCAAATTCGAAAATGAAATTAACATCTTTACCAATAGCACAGGCATCATAAATATCAATTCTATCCTTTGGTAACTTCACATTCTGTGAAGGATTTTCCTCATACTTTAAAGTTACTAAATAATTAGTACCTTTATTTCTTCCGGTTTCATTCTTGTTTTCATCTAATATAGGAAAATCATAATCCTGCTTGCACTTATCTAAAACCTTCATTGTAACAACACTCTTTAATAACATATTTTTTTCTCCTTAATAATCTTAATAATTTAATAATATATAAAAAACAATAAAGTTATATTTGGGGTCTGGCAGACCAATTACTTGATCTGCCATTTATAAAATCAGCCGTAGCCGATGATATAACTATTCAAAAGAATCTCTAAACGAGATTTATTCACAAAAAAAATAGAATACATTTATTAGACCCCTATTCCATAAATAAAAAAAACTTGTTACTTTCGTAACAAGTTCCTATGTTCGTTAACTAGTTCGCAAAACACTGTTTTTTCTAAGAGTGAATTATACAAGTTTTTCGGAAGTGAATCCCGAAAAACTAATTAACTTTCGCCTAATCAATGATATCCCATATCATTGATTTTGGCCTTCGAAAAAACGCGTCTGTTTTGCGAATAGTTAAATCCGGAAATTTAACATTACTTTTTGTCAAAAATTAAATCTTCAAACATATAATCCTGAAGAACGAACTCTTTTTCATCTTCTTCAAGAGCTTCAATTTCTTTTTGAAGATTAAGAATTTCTTCTTTTAATTTTAATAATTCTTCTTTAGATTTCTCCATAACAATTCGCCTTATCTAATTAACATATATCTGCATTATCCAGCAGCATCTATCTGCAGCATCCGGTTTAGAATCCATTTGGTTCTTCAAAGTGGCATCTGTCTGTCTCTTCACGTTCACGATTCCTTCCGGTAGTTTTATTATACGTGCCTACAGGACCTTTAGTTCTGTTGGGATTAAATCCGCCGATAACTTCTTCAAGTTCCGCTGAATTAAGTTCAGCTAATTTTTCATCCAAATCGCCTAATCTTGATTTTAATTTGTTAAGTTCTTTTTTATCTTTCATATTTAGCCCTCCCATATGTATATGTGAAAATTACTTCAAATTCTTTATACCAAATCAACTGCAACAAAAGTGCAACAAACCATTTATAGTGTCGTCCATGCCCACATTACTCATCATAAAATTCAAACTCAAGTGCTGCCACAGTTTCTTCGGCCCAACTGTACTGCATCATATATTCGCCTCTGAATGTTCCGAATTTCTCACTGCCCTTAAGATATTCGTAATAATCGCAGTCAATAAGATCCATATTAATGCTGTAGGAACCGTGATTATTGTTAAATACATTGTTTTGGCCCAAAGCCTCAAATGATTTACGAATAATGCTGGCCAGGGTTCTTAAATAGCTCTTTCTGGCAATAGTATCCTCGGCATCTTCCCACAAAATGGCTCTAATTTCATTTTCTGAGACCTCCGCGCCTCTTCTGTCCACAAGATATGCCAGAAATTCTTTTGCCTGCTTTCTTTCGAATCTGACAGGCTGGCCCTTATAGAAGCATTCGAAGTTACCGAAGCAACGGAACATCAGTTTATCGTATTTATTAAGTATATGCTTATAAATTCTGCGAATCTGATTCAGAATATCTTCTTCCTTAACGGGTTTTAGTATAAAACCTGCCGCATAGCTGTTCCATGCTTCATATGCATAAGTTTCGTTATCGGCAGCATATATTAAATCTGTTTGAGGTGACGCATTATGAAGAATTTCCGATATTTCATTTCCTTCACTGTCTTCTGCTTTGTAATCCGAAATAACAATATTAACTTCATTATTTGAAACAAATTCAATTAATTCATCAACCGTGTTAAACGCGTCAACACTATCAAATGCCGACATTTTGCATAACTTTTTATTTATCGTATTCAATTCGTTTTTATTCTCAAATACTATAGCTGCTTTAAGCATAAATCAATTTTTCCTTTAAAGAACGCTTATTACAATACCTAAAATGATGATTGAAGCACATATTAGCTTGTACCCAATATTTCTTTCCTTAAATATAATTTTACCCGAAATTATGGCTATTATACAAGCGGATTGTTTTATGAGTGTCATAATTATCACTTTGGAATCCGGATTCTGATTTGCTATAAATAATGCCTTATCTGCCAAAAAGAATATAAAGCTCAAAAGATATATCCAGCCGTTTTTGAATACGGATTTGTTAATCTTCGTTTTGGTAAACAAAAAGTATAATCCATAAAATAAAACCAGGTATGCCATGTACCAAAACTGCAGTTGGGATGAGTTAATATCCTTCATAAATATCTTGTCGAGACATCCTGATACTGCATTTAGTATACATGAACCAAGTATCATTATTATGAACCTGGGTTTAACTTCCTCTTTTTGAAATTTAACCGTTCCGGCCTCATTATTGCTTAGTTTCCTAAGTCTGAAGGCAGGATACACTTTTAATGTGATTAAGCCCGTTAAAACAAGAAAAAAGCCTATGCTTTGATTAAGTCCGATTGCTTCGTTAAGTACAATCACACCAAACATCGTCGAAAATAATATTCTTGATAAATCAAGCACTCCGTATACGCTTATAGGCACGCAGTCGATAGCTTTAAATGACAAAATCCATGCCAAAAATATAACAAAACTTTTAATTGCAATTAGAAAAAAGTATTTATTCGGCATAGGTTCGATTGCTTCGCCTATTTCAGGCACACAGAACAAAAACGCAATAAACGTATAGACAAAAAGCACTTCCATAACCGTGTTTTTGGTTAATGCTTTTTTCTTTATTACATCTCTTATTCCTTTAGCAATTCCGTAAAATAAAACAAGTAAAATCCAGGACATAATATCAACCTTCATCCGGTCTTAAGGCTCTTATAACCCAAAGCACTAATAATTCAACTTTTCTATTTTACCAAATAATGTTCTTAATACAATGGTTAATCTGCCTATATTTTCCCCTTAATGAACCTCGATATTTCTCTGTTCCGCTCTTTGGTTGCAAAGATATACAAATTGTTTTTGGCTCTGGTAATTGCTACGTAAAACAGTCTTCTTTCCTCTTCAATACTATCTTCATCAAGATTTTTTGGCGGAATTATGCCCTCATTAACATCCGGGACAATTACCGTATCAAATTCAAGACCTTTTGATCCGTGCATGGTTATAACATGAACACCTTCCCTGATCTGCACGTTATTTTCTCTATTTTCATTGCAGGTTATTCTGATATACTCATCGATACTCATGCTAAAATCATAATTTGCAAATATATCCGTTATATCTTTTACCATTTTCCGATATTCCTTAAGCAATGCGGGACTTTGGGCTGTTTCCGTTAAATATCTGTCGTATCCTATGGATTTATTGAATATTCCGATGGCAAGATTTGCTTTTTTCATATTTTTTGCAAGTAAAAGCTTATCAAAAAACGATTTTATCTCTTTTAACATAGTTAAATCGTTTCTGTAAAAGACAAGCAAATCCTCCGGTTTAATTCTTTCGTTTATCAATGATATTCTTTTAATATATTTGTTGGGTTTATTCATAAATTCAATGAAATATTCCCGTAAATTATCTTCATAAATGAATTTCAAAAATGATACGATGTCCTTCCAAACAAATGATTTTTCCGGGGTTTTATGTTCGTAAGAATATTCAAAAACATCAATATCATGTTTCTTAAGAAGTCCCTTGTACATAAATACTTCGTTATTTGTTCGAAGGATAACGGCAGTGTCCCTTAACACCGTTTCTCCCATATCTTTAAGTATTTTAACTATACTCTCCTCTTCCTCTGCTTTTGATAAATATATTTTGTTTGTAATCGTCCCGCCTTCATTAACCGGCCGGCTCATTTTAATTATTCTTGAAGTATTATCCTTTATTATCTTATTTGACAAAGATATAATATTTGACCCGGAGCGATAATTTTGGCACAAATATACTGTCCGGGCATCTTTAAAATCCTCAAGAAAACATTTCATAATATTGGGATAAGCGCCCCTAAATCCGTATATAGACTGATCATCGTCACCAACGCAAAATACATTTGCCTCCTCACCCGACATAAGTTTTATAATCTCATACTGAATCTTATTTATATCCTGGAATTCGTCAATTAAGATATATTTGAATTTCTTCCGATAATATTCAAGTATCTCTTTGTTATTTACCAATAGCTCATAACAACGCAAAAGCATATCATCAAAATCTATCTTTAAATCCTTCCTGCACACATCAATATAGTAATTATAAAGTTTTAAAAAGTTATCTTTTTCTTCGGGTGTCATAAAACATCCCGGAATTCTGTTAAAGACTTCATCCTTTATATTTTTGTAAGAAGAAATCAGTTCCAGCGTATTTTGCTGCCATTCAGAGCTTGCAAATTCCTTAACATTACATTGCATACCCGAAAATTTAATATATTCCAACTTGTCTTTAATATCTAACAGGGTTTCTTTTGAATGAGAATGATTAAGAATAATGTGAAAAAATATAGAATGAAATGTTCCAAAAGTTACCGGATAAGATTTATCAGATGTGGTATTAACAAAGCGCTCCTGCATGTTCAGAGCTGCTTTTTTAGAGAAAGTTATAACTAATATTTTATATGCTTCTACATTGGCTTCTTCTATAAGGTATCGTATTCTTTCAACCAAAACTTTGGTTTTCCCGGAGCCGGGGCCTGCCACAACAAGCATCGGACCGTTAACGTGCCTTACCGCCGTTAATTGTTCGTTATTCAATTTCAAATAATAAATTACCTCCAAAATAAAATAAGTCACACTTAATCGTGTGACTTATTTTTTATCATTATTTCGAAAGTAAATCAATACCTATTTTAATTCTTTTAACAGATTCTTCTTTACCGATTATTTCCATAATCTCCGTAGCACCTGCCGGTGTCATCTGCTTACCGGAAACTGCGGTTCTTACGGGCCACAGAACGTAGCCGTTCTTATATCCGTTATCCTCGGCATATTTAACAAGTGCATTATAAAGCGAATCATTTGAATAATCATCAAGACTTTCAAGTATCGGAAGTAAATCCTTTAATACTTTAAGTGAAGATTCCTTATCCGTTTTCATTTTCTTATGCTCATACATTGCCGTATCATATTCCGGAAGTTCATTGAAGAAATCCACCATTTCATCAATATCCGGGAATACTTCGATTCTTGTCTTAATAAGTTCTGCTATATGCTTCTTATCAAGAGAATCCTTAAGGGCTTTATTAAGGTAAGGCTCTGCCATTTCATAGAATTTATCAAAATCCATAGCCTTTAAATATTCACCGTTCATCCAGCGAAGCTTAACTATATCAAAAACAGCCGGTGATTTTGAAATTCTCTTATAATCGAACTTCTCAATAAGTTCATCAAGGGAGAAAATTTCATTATTGTCTTCAGGGGACCAGCCAAGTAATGCAACATAGTTAATAATTGCCTCCGTAACGAATCCCTGCTCAAGAAGATCCTCAAAAGAAGCATGGCCGCTACGTTTTGATAACTTCTTGTGATTTTCATCGGTTATCAACGGAAGGTGGATATATACAGGTACATCCCATCCGAAAGCATCATATAATCTTACATATTTAGGTGATGAGCTAAGATATTCGTTACCTCTTACCACATGGGTAATATTCATTGTATGGTCATCGATTACATTGGCAAAATTATATGTGGGATATCCGTCCGACTTGATAAGAATCATATCATCAAGTTCTGCATTTTCAACAGTAATATCTCCGTATAATTCATCATGGAATGTGGTTGTTCCTTCATTGGGAATATTCTGACGTATAACGTAAGGTTTGCCCTCTGCCAAGTTCTTCTCAATTTCTTCTTTGGATAAAGACAGACAATGTTTGTCATAAACAGTAATTGTCTTTCCTTCGGAATCTACTTCGGACTTTAAGGAAGCAAGTCTTTCTTTATCACAGAAACAATAATATGCCTCACCTTTTTCAATCAGTTCCTTTGCATATTTTAAATATATTCCCGTTTTCATACGCTCCGATTGAACGTAGGGGCCGTAGCCGCCGTCCTTATCAGGGCCTTCATCATGCTTAAGACCTGTTTTTTCAAGGGTTCTGTATATGATTTCAGTTGCACCTTCAACGAATCTTTCCTGGTCTGTATCTTCAATTCTAAGCATAAAGTCTCCGCCGTCATGCTTAGCTACCAAAAACTCATATAGAGCAGATCTTAAATTACCAACATGCATCTTTCCTGTTGGTGAGGGTGCGTAACGCGTTCTTATCTTCATTTCTTTACTCCTTAGGTAATTTATCTTTAGCTTCTGTTTTAAAGGTCTCTACGGCCTTTGCAGCCTGTGCTATGGCAATATTGGTTCCTGCACCGGCTATACAGCCTCCGGGACATGCCATACCTTCAATAAGACAGCCTTTCTTTTTGCCTGCCTTAGCAAGCATAAGCATTTTCTTACATTCTGTCAAACTTTCCGCATGTTCAATATGAACCTCTGTACCGGGATAATACTCATTTATACACTTTTCAATGGCATCCGCAACTCCGCCTGCCACACCGTATCCACGTCCCGCAGATGTTGCATCTTCCATTTTATATAATTCATTTATTTCTTCAAGCAAAATTCCCTTTGCTTCAAACATTCCGGTTAATTCTTCAAAGGTAATTACGAAATCCACATCGGAACGTATAGTTCTTCTTGATGCTTCAAGTTTCTTGGATGCACATGGTCCGATAAATACCACCATTGCGTCCGGATGTTCTTTCTTAATTATCCTTGCAGTGGCAACCATTGGTGTTAAAGCATTAGATATGTTATCAATAGTTTCCGGGAAAAATTTCTTGGCAAGAACCGACCATGAAGGACAGCAACTGGTCAACAAGAACGGTAATTTGCCCGTGGAAACTTCCTCAACATAATGCTTCGCTTCTGCCATTGCACCTAAATCCGCACCGATTGCCGTTTCGTATACATCGGAAAATCCCAGTTCTTTAAGTGCCGTTTTTAACATATTAGGTGTTACATTGGGGCCGAACTGTCCCGCAAAGGCAGGTGCAACCTGGGCAATTATTTCTTTTCCCGACTGCATCGCACGTATTAACTGGAATATTTGTGATTTATCCGCAATTGCACCGAAGGGACAGCTAACCATACACTGACCGCAGGCAACGCATAAATCCGTATCTATATACGCTCTTCCTTTAGCATCCGACTTAATGGCTCCCACTCCGCAATTGCCAAGGCACGGACGTACCTGATGGGAAATTGCATCATAGGGACATACTGACTTACATTTACCGCACTTAATACATTTATCCTGGTCAATTATGGATTTACCGTCTTGCATGGTAATGGCGCCTCGGGGACATACCTCTCTGCAGGGATGTGCCACACATCCCATACACTTGTCCGTAACCGAATATTGGTTTTCCGGGCATGCGTTACATGCCGAGGGAATAACCTGCATTAGGGGCGGTTCATAATACTTTTCTGCAATATTGGATTCTTCAAGACCTTGTGTTAAATGACTTGGAGCATTTTCGGGACGTAACGAAAGTCCCATTGCCAATCGTATTCTTTCTCTTACGATTGCTCTTTCTCTGTATATACTTTGATAAGGTGACTCCTCATAATCTACTATCTTGTACGGTAACGCTTCTATATCGTCTTTTAAATTATTTGATTCATAGGCCAGGTGTGCGACTTCTTTAAATATACGTCTTCTGTTTTTCCTAACCTGGGTATCAATACCTCTCATTATTAATCCTCATTTTTAACTAAAAATTGCTTAAGTAAGCTCTCAAGCTCTCTATCATCAATAGGTTTTGAAATAAATTCATCAAATCCCAAATCAATAAACTTAGCTCTGTCTCTTTGCAACGATCTTGATGTCAGTGCAACAATCGGAATATTATTAAAGTTCTTAGACATAGAACGTGCTTTAATCTGTTTTAATGTATCTACTCCGTTCATTTCCGGCATCATATAATCCATGAAAATAAGATCATATTTTTTGTTTTCCATTTTGCTGATTGCTTCTTTTCCGGACATTGCTGTATCCGGTTCAATTCCGTGAAGCTTAATCATACCCGAAATGAGTTTTAGGTTGGTTGAAGTATCATCAACAACAAGTACCTTTGAAGAAGGCGCAATCCAACCCTCCGAAGCTCTGTTTCTCTTAACATCAATTGTCTTTAATAATTCATATTCGGAACTTATTTCCTGACGCAGTCTTATTATAAAAGTAGTACCCACATCAACTTCGGATTCAACACTGATTATACCACCCAGCATTTCAACCATTGACTTACACAATTTAAGTGATAATCCGATGGATTCCTGTTCTGTAGTTCTGGGTGAATTACTTATATCAAATCCGGTAAATATTCTTTCGACATCAATGTCTTTAATACCCTTACCCGAATCCGATACCTTAATAATAAGTTCAACCTCAGTATCCGAAGATTTACGGTTATCTATATCAATATCAAGTTTAATTTCGCCGTATTCCGTAAAAATCGCAGCATTATTAAGTAGTTTAATTAAAAACTTCTGTACGAAATCACCGTCTCCGTAAAGGGCTGTCGGAACACGGGGATTAACGCAATAAGACATATTTACGCTTGAAGATTTAATATTCTCCGAAGCATACATTATAGCTGTATGAGCTTCCGCATATATGTCGTATACACTTTCGGCAGGTTTTGCAATGCCGGACTCAATATTTGAAAGCTCCATTGTGTCATTAACAATATTAAGAAGCATGCCTGACGCATTCTCAATCTGATCGGTATATTCTTTGGCCCTAATATTAAGATTCTCTGATTTTAGCAAAGAACTCATGCCGTTTATAACATTCATGGGAGTTCTTATTTCATTTGAAATATTAGCCCAGAATATATTCTTAAGTGCATTTTCCTGTTCCTTGGAATCATTAATCTTCTTAAGTTTTGCAAGTGAATTTTCCGCGCCTTGCACGAGAATATATAAATTGACACCTGCAATAATATAGACCAAAACATAGCAAAAATACAAGAACAAATTAGGAACTATTTCAATAATTATATCTTTTGCGGTAAATACATAGAGAATACTAAATATGGTAGAGGCAATCCACCAAACAAGAATATACCACTTTCTGATAAACATACCGAGAATAATTCCCGACATGGCAAAAATCAGAATTCCATATGCCAGAGTATGCAACGAATAGCCTATATATGTTACCGTAACCAATACCGACGCCAAGATAACATATATTACCGTATCCGTCTTTTGTTGGAATACCTGAGTGAAAAATGCGAGAATTAACAACATACAAACAGACCAAACAACAACACGTCTGGTCTGTACTGAAGAGCAATATAAAATACTATATACCAAATGATACCCAAGTACCAAAATGTATTGAATAAAACATAAAACGATTAGTCGCTTGTTACTAACCATACCTGCCCTCAAATCTATTGTTTACCGGTGCTGCCAAAACCTCCTCTGTCTTCACCGCCAAGAAAATCCACTTCATCAAAAACAATTTTAGGTTGATTTTGCATGATACGGAACTGACATATTCTGTCATTAACATGTATTTCGGTATCTCTAACAGCCAAGACCGGCATAAACCACTGGTCATTATCACCGCAATATGAACAATCAACTACGCCCTGGTGATTCGTCTGAATAATCCCAAAGTTTTTAAATGTGGAACTTCTCGGTACAATATGTGCCTCATAACCCTGAGGTAACTCCATTGCAACACCAAGCGGAATTAACTTAAATTCACCCTTAGATAATTTTACATCTAATGCCGCACGTAAGTCAATCCAATCGGATTTGCCGTCAATATAAGTAAGTTTTTCGATTTGGTCGCTAAAATATTTGATTCTGATTGTTTCCATTAATATTCCTCACAATGAATTACAGGTACCGACGGATCTGTCAGCTTAAGTGATTCCTGTACGTCGATAACTCTCTGGTTTGATGAACCCTTCCACCGCAGTTTAACGTCCTTTAATTCTGTTTTGAACTCGCCGTCGACAAGTACATCTACATACTGCATACATGAATAATGAAGAATATTTTCCCAGGAATCTCCCGTGTATAACCATATGGTTTTATTGGGATATTTCTGCTTTATCTCAGCCATAAAATTTCTTACATCCAGTCTGTTTGCTGCATGAAGAGGATCTCCTCCGGAAAATGTAATTCCCGAAATATAATCCTTATCCAACTGTTCAAATATTTCGTTTTTAGCCTTTTCGTCAAATTCAAGACCGCCTGCCGGATCCCACGTAAGGGGATTCTGACAATCCTTACAGCAATGAGAACAACCTGCAACCCACAGTACAACACGAAGTCCATCACCGTTAAGCATATCATCTTTGGTTATATTATGATATCTCATGGGTTACATACTCTTCCTCTCTTTAATTTCGGCCATCTTAGCTTCGTTAAGTCTGGTATCACCATGTACTCTCGAATAAGAAAGATAACCGTTCATACGGTCAATCTTAGTTAAGTTTCTTGATCCGCATTTAGGACAAACGTCCATCTCAAGTTCCTGATGACCGCAATCATCACAATAAGCCAAAGACAGATTAACACCTTCATAGAAGCCCATTTCCATTGCACGTCTAATCAGAGTCTTAATCGCTTCCTCATTATAGTCAATAGGATATTTAACATACTGTATCTTACCGCCGTTTGAAAGCTCCCAGAAACGGTATTCAAGATCCTGCTTCTGAATCGGGGTAATATCCTCCGTTACATGACAATGGAATGAGTTGGAAACATATTCTTTGTCTGATACACCTTCAATTATTCCGTATTTAGCTCTAAACTGTTTAACCTGTAATCCGCAAAGTGATTCTGCCGGTGTTCCGTAAATGGCATATAAATTGCCATCTTCTTCCTTAAACTCGTTTATCTTTTTATTAATATGCTCAAGTACTTCAAGGGCAAACTGTCCGTCTTCAACAAGGCTCTTACCGTTATAGAGTTCCTGAAGCTCGTTAAAGGCCGTAATACCGAAAGAAGCTGTTGCTGTCTTTAAAATCGGCTTAATCTTGTCTGTAAGCTTAAGATTTCCTCCGAGGAAACCGCCCTCACAATATGCAAGGGGATTTGTGGAAGCTCTCATTTCGCCAAGATAAGCATATGTACGAATATGTAACTGTCTGATCAAATTAAGGTAGTAATCAAGTACTTCATAGAAGTCTCTTGATTCCTGTCTTGCCTTTGCAAGAATCATTGGAAGGTGAAGTGATACCGCACCGATATTGAATCTTCCCACGAAAATAGGCGAATCGTTATCATCAGCAGGATGCATTCCGCCTTTTTCATACCAGGGTGACAGGAAGGCTCTGCAGCCCATAGGAGAAATTACCTTTCCGTACTGCTTATACATTGAAGCAATATAGCCCTTTCCTGTTAATGAAAGCCAATCGGGATACATTGTCTTGGCAGAACACTTAACACCTGCCTCAAAAACATCCTCAAGCTCGCAACCCGGGCCGTGAAGGTTTTCATCATATAAGAATACAATCTTAGGGAATAATACAGGCTTCTTACATTCCTTTTTGCCCTGTCCCTTACGACGTACATTAAGCATACAAATAGTACCCAATTTAGCAAATCTGCCTGTTCCTATTCCTGCCGTAACCGTAATGAAAGGATAGTCGCCTCTTGAAGATGCAACTGTATTAAACTTATACTCCCATCCCTGGAAGCCCTGTTCAAAGTCACGTGTAACATCCTTTAATGCTTCGGCTTCAGCCATTTCTTCAACAATATTCAGATTGAGATATTTTTCAACATATTTTTCATAAGATTTTTCTGCATAAGGCTCAAGAATAAGGTCCACACTGGGTACAGTAAATCCACCGTACTGCTGTGAAGCCGCACTCAATACGATATCACCGATAACGTCAAAAGCTACATCAAGACTCTTGGGCTCGTTGTACCAGATGTTACCCATTTCAAATCCACCCGAAAGAACGGACTGAACGTCAAACAGACAGCAGTTCATGGTGTCACGTCTTGCAGACATATCATGCACATAGATATATCCGTCACGGCAGGCCTGAATCTCTTCAGTAGTCATAAAGAACTTCTGATACAATTCTTTGTTAAGCTGATTGAAAATAAGGCTTCGTTTTGTTGATACCAAAGCAGAGTCTGTATTGGCATTCTCTTTGTCACCAATATACATGATAGACTGACTCTTTTTATATACGTCATCAAGCATACGGACAAAATCCTGCTTGTAATTTCTGTAATCCCTGTAGGACTTGGCAACGATAGGCTTAACACTCTCCAATGCATTTTCAACTATATTATGCATAACAGGAATCGGTATTTCGGTGGTATCCATCTCATCAATATGATTTACAACAGCTTCACAGATCTTTCTGTTATCTTCATCTGTGAATTTGGTAAGCGCACGATATGCACTTTTAGCTACAGCATTAACTACTTTCTGAACATTAAAGCTTT
>JAZQQM010000006.1:0-7337 GCA_045629045.1 Lachnospiraceae bacterium | reverse complement strand
CCGGAGTGGGTGCCAGAATACCTGCGGCTCTCAGCGAATCAAGCAACGCGTTGACTGTTTCAACTACGTCAGTCTCGTCTGTTGCGTCTGCTACTGCCTCGGCCATTAGCACGCCACCTTTTGTTTCCGTTGTAGCGGCGGGCATATTTTCCCAGGGTAAATCTTCCCAAGGTAAATCTTCCCAGGGCAAATCTTCCCTGGGCAAATCTTCCCAGGGTGTATCAGGGAGCGCCTTAAAATCAGCCTCATTCTTGCCGTTAGCTGTGTAAACGGTGCCTTCTGCTGCGGGTGTGCCTGCTACAGCTTTCCCGCGTGCCTCTGCGTCAATGATTGCGGCAACTTCGTCCGGAACAGTTTGCGTTGTGCCGGCCTTGTACTCATAGGTCGTGTTCCCGATCGTGCACTTCCAGAATGGCTTCTGTGATGTAGGAATAACTTTCGACTGTGTTCCCATGTCTCTCTCCTTTACTGTGCGTAGTCCTCTAAGTCACTGCTGATAACAACCTTAATGCTGTTGTCAGTGTTGTCGTTATTCGCCTCAGCTTCGCGCCTCAGCTTGTCTATGCGGGCTTCCTGTTCTCTCAGGTCAGCCTCGCTCTTGATGTGAAGTGAATCTTCTAAGTCTTTAATCGCTCCGGTAATATCACGGGGCTTAATCCCCAGCGCCACCATTTCGTCGAGTGTGTATTTGGTGCTAAAATCTGTCAGCTTCTGTGCCATTGAGTAAGCCAGATCATACAGCACCGATTTGTAGTCAACCTTTTCCTTTTCAGATTTTTGTAAAGCTTTTGTATAGGTTTCGTCGTTTGCCTTTGCTCGACATTTAATCCAGCCTTCCTTTTTTGCTCTTTTGCTCAAGACTGTAAGAGAGACATTATACTTGGCAGACAATGCTCTGTAACTTGTAGTCGTAGTAACGTATTCAGCTTTTATTTTCGTCCAATCAAGCTCTGCCAAAGCAATTCCCCCTCTCTTCCATTGACTGTATCAATTATGGTTTCAAAAGTTAATACACCCCCCTCTGCATAAAAATTTTCCAAAAATGTATTGACATATGTAATTACGTATGTTATTATATAATCACAGCAATGAAATAAAATAAAAAAATCCAAAAACAAAAAATGGAGGTAATTTTTATGAAAAACAATTTAGTGCAGTTAAGAATTTCGGAATCTGACAAAAAGAAGCTTCAGGAGCTGGCTCAAAAGAATGAAATGAGCATGAGTGAGTACATCGTTAATCAGATAAGATTAGAAGCAGAAAAGGCAAACTTAAATGGCGAAGGGGAGACAAGACACTATGTTTACATAGAGGACGCAACAACAAGAAGTGCCGTGTTTGAAGAGAAGTATCTTGGTACGGACTTGAAGCAGGCAAAAAAGCAGGCTGATTATTTCGCCAATCATCTCACCGCATTGGAATTAAAGAAAAGTGACGAAGTAAGGCTTGTCGCTTGCGACATACCTGATGATGTTGACCTTGACGACCTGAACGGAATTTTTGATGATTATGTTACCGAAATAATAACAGACTATAAAAACAACATGCAGTAAAAAGGGGGGCTTAATTATGGCAGTATTAGAGCAATTCAAAGAGAAAAAAGAGTTTTGTGCAGAAATGGCGGAAAGATTGGAACAGGCATTAAATGACGGAACTGTTTCGGATTGCAGCGAATTAAGAGCAAGACTTAAGGCTTTTAAGTATATCGCGGATTGCACCAATGAGGAACTGATCGAGTTTTTTGACACAGGCATATTTACAGCGTTTTTTGGAGCATATGTAAAGAAAGTGCTTAAAGCAAACAATACTCTTAATGATGACCAGAGGGATAGAATAGAACTTGATCTGGAAATAGAGCTTGCCGACATTCCGGTATTTTACGAAGCTAATTTGGGTAATGAATAATAACATGGGGATTGGGATGCTTTGGCATCCCTTTTCTTTTTGTGCAAGTTAAAGGTACAAACTCTAAAATCGGGAAAAAGCGGGGAAATTTCTTCCCCCGCTGCATGTCTCATATCTCTGTGATTGTAAGCCCCAGCATGTATCTCATGAGCTTGCGCTTGATGATGTAATCCTTTGTCCGGAATCCTTTCGTGTCTTCCACGACCACTCTCTGTGTGTCATTGTCGATATAAACAAAGTCAGCGATGTATGAGCACTCACTTCCAATGACTTTGCCCTTCTTCACGCCGCCCCTGGGACCGGTTGTATCCGGTTCCCTCTGCGCCGGTATCAGCACAAACTTAACCTGACGCTCAAGTTTCTGAATCTTGCCGGCCTTCTGGAGCATTGTGAGCTCCATATACCGCTGCAATTCCTTTTTGCTGTCGAATATTTCACCGTCATAAATGACCTTTTTATTCCCGTATTTTGGCTTGCCCCACATACTTTCACTCCTCTTTGCCTAAATGCTCCATGTCCTATTTCCTCACTATCTCCCTTATCTTGTTGCAGGTGCCTCGATTATCGTGATACGGATCTCTTTCTTCGAGTACCTTCTTGATCTCCTCAAACTTGATAAGCTTCTCCGCCCATTCGTCCGGGATTGTGTAGTGCATGCCATCCGTATGTGTCTTAATCATGTTTCCACCAACTTTCCGCAAGGAGTTCCATCCTCGTACTCAAATTCCTCAAAAAATTCCTTAATCGTACACCAACGATATACCGTGACATATACCTCATTTGTATATGTGTTAATCGCAGAAATTACTCTTAACACATTCGGACCATCCTTCTTTCTTACCCACTTATTTCTTTCTACTTCGCTGACCGAATCATACGGCACATATTTCGGTTCAGGCTTAACCCGGTATTGGTAATTGTGAAAATTCCAAAGAGGGGTTTCTACTACTTTCCATTCGGTGTCTCTATCATATAATTCTTCAATCGTTTTTCCTTCCTTAAATGCCTGCATAACTGCACACATTTCATCAATACTTTTCATTTTTTTCTCCTTTCCATTATTTCCCTGATAATCACAACCACCGATGGCATTTCAAGAATTATCAGGGCAATCAAACATATAAGCTTATCAATGGTCATTCTGTTCGCCTGCCTTTTCAATTATTCTCTTAATCCGTCATACAGTAGACACTTCTCGCACTCTTCAATAGGCTCGTCATCTTGTTCTGACTTTTGATAGCCAAGACATTTTCCATTATGTTTTTCAGCAGTTTCACATTTAATAACATTTTTATTTTCAAGTGCTTTGATCGCCAATGTAACAGCTTGACCTTTTTCACTTTCGTAATCGTCATATCCTCCTATGAATCTACCACCTATCATTTTGCACTTTTTAGGGTACATAGTTTTTAATGTTTCTATTGCTTCTTCATTTGTCATTCTGCTCACCTGCCCTTCTTCAATTTATCTACGGTACACTGCAAACAATTCATATTTTTTGTGCATTTGGATGTATATTTGCAATAACTGTCAAATTCCTTCTGGACATCTTCAAGTGCCTGATTGTAACCCTTGTCATATTCTGATTTGGCAAATACCTTTTTGGCATTTCCATAAAAATCAACTGCCTTAATATCAGCCATTCTGTACACCTTCCTTTAACTGCCTCACAACCTCATCCCACGAATCATCAGGAAATACAAATTCGGTGTTGTTATCTGAATCCTGCTCACCTACCTTAATGCCACAGTCCCAACCGAAACACTCTATACAAAGGTCTCTTTCTTCCCGGACCGCTCTTTGGTATTCTGCTGTTTCTTTCGCCTTGTCTGTTATGTGCCATCCGTGCAGACAGTATATTTCTCCATCCTCTGTCATCCCGCCCTCACGAACGGACTCAACAAGCCCTTTTTCTTTAAGCTTTTTTAGATGGTAGCGTACCTTTCCCACAGGAATACCAAGTACTTTAGACATATAGGTAGCAGGGAAAGGATGCCCTCCATCCATTATCGAAGTATTGTGCCTACATAGCTTCAAAAGGATTTCATCCATCCTGCTCACCTTCCTTCAGTTTCTCTATAACACTCTCAAAAAGCTTGTATCTAAACCAATTTCCGCTGTCCCACTTCTGTAACTCGTCTTTGGAATGGTCAGTCTCGAAACATTCATGATACATAGCTTCTTCAACATTTCTCAATGCATCTGCTTCGCCCTGCTTGTAACCCTCTACAAATCCTTTGTTATACCCAATATTAAAATGTTCCATCTCATTTTTTGTTGATTTCATTCTTCTGCTCCTTTAACTTCTCTCCTATTTCACGCAAATAATCAAAAGCCTTATCTGCCCCTTCACTGGCACCTATATTTCTTTTCATAACTTCTGCCAAAATATCCCACAAAACACTTTCACTTATTGATTCGACAAATTCATCAATCGTCTTTGCTCGTTCTTCTGCCCTTATCCTTGCCTCATACTCTGCCAACTGTTTCTCGCCACATTCCAAACAGTCTTCTTCAAGAAAATCACAATGAGGGTCAGGACATAAACCCAAATCTTTGTAGATAGCCTTAATCAACTCTTCTCTCGTCATTCTTCTGCCCACCTTTCCCATATCAGCCTTGCAAAGCTCCTCGTCATTAGCTCCGCAGCTGTATTCCTGGCACTTTTCTCCAGGTCTCGGACATTTTGCCATTCAAACCACCTTCCCGTTCAGTAAGTCCTCGATCATCTGTCTGCTGTCCTCAGCCTTATTCTCTCTGATGCTCTCCTCGGCGTATGGAAGCTGATAGCAGCGCTCTTTGATTCTGTTCGTAATGCGCTCGTCATACTCGATTGATTCCAGGCTGTAATTGCTGGTAAACATTGTTATCTTACGTCCCATGTAGCGCTCGTTGATTATCTGGTAGAAGCGCTCCTGCACCCAGTCTTTGATTGTCTCTGTTCCGAAGTCGTCAATGATAAGGACCGGCACCCTGCTTAGGTCACTGAGCAGGGTGGATTCTGCCTTGACCCTGCTGTCCCATGTGGCCTTTATCTCGCTGAGTATCTGCAAGCTTGTCGCAAACTTGACCGACTTTCTTTTCTTGCGGATAATCTCGTTTGCGATAGCTGCCATGATGTGTGTTTTTCCGGAACCCTTAACGGAAGAAAAAACGTAAAGCCCCATACCGTCGCCAAGCATTGTGTCAAAGTTGTCGAGATAATACTTAATCACTGCTGCGCACTTGCGGACCTTTTCCTTCGCTTCCGGAGTGCGATATGCGCTCAAGGTTAATTTACTGAGCTCAATGTCCTTAAATGCTTCCGGAAGCTCTGCAAAATCAAGCTTGTCTCTGATGATCTGGCGCTCACGTTCTCCACAGTCGCATATCTTACCCATCATGTAACCATGTTCATTCTCGTAATATATCCAGCCTGTACCTTTGCACTTAGGACACACATCATGCAAAAGGGAAGTCGGTATCACTGCTGACTGTTCCTGTTCCGTAATAGGCTGTGTCGTCAATGACTGTATCTTTTCGTTGAGACTTGTCAATGTTATCGCTCCTTTCTCTGCTGTTCCAACCCGCTAATGCCTTATGCCAATCGGTCATTTTATTTTTACCGACCATCCAACCTTTGCTTCCGTAGAAATTTATGAAGCGTTCCGGGTCAACTGTATATCCTTTTTCGGTACAATATGCTGTCACTTCTTCCAGTGTGGGCGGGGAAAAGCGCTTCGATTTTCCCTCACTCTCTATCCTATCCTTACCTAACCTATCCTTACCTAACCTAACCTGCGTCGACGGATTCGTCACGACTTCGTTACAAGTCTGTAACGTATCTGTAACAGAATCGAGACGGTAAGCATTATTTTCATCAAGTGAAAGCGCTTCTAATTCTTCTTTATACTTAGTTTCGTGATACATGTCCTTACGGATATAATTGTGTATCTTCCAGTGCTTTATAACCACAATCCCATTGTCAAACGGGATAATAAACTTCCTGAGTGATAAGATTCTCAGATCATCTTCTGAGGCGCCCACCATTCTCATAATCTTCTTAGGGCTGTTGACGAAACCATCATCATCAGCTCTCATACCCAAATCATAATAGAGCAGTCTTGCAGTCACCGGCATATCCAGAAAAGCATCACTGTCTATGATTGTCTTAGCAAACATCCTACGCTCGGCCATTATTCTTCACCACCCTAAAAGAACAAATATAAATGTCTCTGCAATACTGAGGATCTGATTCATAAGTTATCGTTGCATACTCCAAAACCTTTTCACCAATCTCAGATTTGATAGCGTTTTTGAAATATTTTTCTTTGTCCGCATAAGATAATTCGTGAACCCAGGGGAACTCATGCTTTATTGCGAACTTCTCGGTTTCACAACTCTCGTATCTGATAAGCGGACGACAGTTGTCCCATCTTAAATCCTCAACCTGCTTCTCCAGCTCGGCTATCTTTGCCTTTAATTTCTTGCGTCCAAACATATGCACACCTCAATCCTTAATCTTGTTCTTAGGAATCCCCAGGGAATTGACGTGCTGTGAATCCTTAACTTCCTTGCACACAAGCACATCAATCCCCAGCTCGTCCTTAACAATGTCCTGAACTTCCTGCCACACACAATATTCACCGAGTAAACATTCAGCTTTCTCGTTAAATCTCTTCTTGAATCTGGTGGCGCGTTCAGATCCGAAACCAAACTCGTCTCTCAATGTGTAGAGTGATAACAGCAGAACTGTGTCAAGCACGTTTGTCTTGCACTCCTCACTGAAGTTGTGTAAATCTGCTTTGCTGACCTGAAGCGGCATGTTGTAAGCGCCTCTGTCAATCAGCTCCTTCTTTGCTTCCTCAAAACCCTTACTATCTACTAATCTGAGCGCCCACGCCGCGCCCTCATATCTTGCTAACTCTTCTTTACTGAGCTTTGCCATCTTTAATACCTCTCATTCCTTTATGTCTATATATGCGTATGCTACCTTCCTTAATTCGCTTTCACTGAAATAGATCCTAAACTTAATGTGCTCGGCTACTTCTTTAAGCACCTGTTCCGTCAGCTTTGGCTTCAGTGATTCAAGCAGCTCTTTGTTTGTCAGCTTGTCGCTGTCAAATGTGGAAAGAGCAATGCTTCGTTTAATAACCATATTACTTCTCCTTATATTTCTTCTCGTTGAGCATCTGCGCCCATATGCACTTCATGTAGTATGAGCAGCAGTGCTCTTGCCGGTACTCGTCCCTGTGCTTCGGCACATCAAATGTCATGTGGATTGTGGAGCCCTTTTCAATGCCCTCGCACAATATTCGATTGCCCGATTCAGAAATATAAAAGGGGCACAATACTTTTGAGCTCTCATAATGTTTCACACTGTACCCCTTTCTCCTTATGCAAAAGGTAATTCTGCGTTCAGATCGTCCGGTATCTGCATGAATCCGTCCTTA
>JAZQQM010000005.1:0-42709 GCA_045629045.1 Lachnospiraceae bacterium | reverse complement strand
CGATCACAGTGATGAACCTATTGTGGTTCGTATGGTAGAACTTAGCGACGAGAAAGAACTGATGCAGCATATCAGGAAAGACTACGAGTTGTTTTCTGAACCATTATACAGAATAGAAATATGTAAAACGAAAGACGGTACTTATCTGTACACCGATTTCTTCCATATTTTGGTGGATGGCTATTCTTATCAGTTATTCTTTGATGACATAAGTGCGGCATACAGTGGGGAAACTCTCGCTTCGGAAAATATAAGTGGATTTGAACTTAACAAAGAAGAAACAGAGGCAAGAGAATCATCTCAGTTTTTGACGGATAAGGCATATTTCCATGAAGTATTTGGAGGAGCAGACGAGTGCGAATCAATGCCGATACCGGATATTTACTCGAGCGAGGAAGAACATTTCACCTCCTATTCCAAAGAACTAAATATCGATTCAAAAGATATTGAGACATTCTGTGAGCGTGAAAAAATCGGCGAAAGCAGACTTTTTACGGCAGCATTCGGATATCTGTTATCGAAATATAACGGTTGTGACGAAGTTATCTATTCTACCGTATATAACGGACGAAAAGATAATCGCCTTAAAAATACTTTTGCTATGTGTGTTAGCACGATCCCGGTATATCAGAATTTTAAGAAAAACCAAACGGTAGCTGAACTTGTTTCCGATTTTAGCAAGCAATTGTCGGAAACGCGAAGACATAGATTGTACTCGTATAGTGAATGTGTGAGTGAACTCGGCATACATCCGAATGCCACATTTGTTTATCATGGCAAGTTACATAGTTTTAGACTAACTCTAGACGGAAGAGAGCAGGTGTCAATTGACCCAATGGTGAATACGCCCGGATTCGACTTCGTGGCACACCTGAAAACAGAAGGGGATAAATATGTTATTAAGTGTGAGTATCCTGTTAATCTTTTCAGTGAAAAGTTTATGAGTGATTTCTGTGAGGCCTATGGAAATGTGGTTGCTCAGATGTCAGTTAAGGAGACACTAGCCGAAATTGAGACATGCACAGAAAAGCAGATTCAAGAACTAGAGTCATTTCATGTTTCTTCTTATCCGACAGAAGGAGCAGAGGAAACTGTTGTTTCACTTTTTAGAAAAACAGCTAAGCAATTCCCTGATATAGATGCATTGGTCTATAAGGATAATAGGTATTCATATCGTGAACTTGATAAGATAACGGATGCATTGGCTTCCTATTTTGCATCAAACGTAAAGAAGAAAGATACACAGGGTTATATTTCTGTTTTGATTCCAAGAAATGAATATATGGCAATCGTACCAATTGCGGCGATGAAGGCGGGTTTTGCTTTTCAGCCGCTTGACCCAAACTATCCGCCGGAACGATTGAACTTCATGGTAAAGGATGTGGACGCATCCCTTGTTGTTGCCGACCCGTCTCTTCAGGATGTTCTTACAGAATATTCCGGAGATATTCTTCTTACAACGGATATTGAAAAGATAATTGAAGAATGTGAGGTGACGGAACTCCCTGTTGCCGCAAAGCCCGAGGATGCATTCATTATTCTCTATACTTCCGGATCTACCGGTATGCCTAAGGGAGTGGTACTTGAGCAACGCAATCTGGCGACATATTGTCTGTGGTATAAGGAAAGATTTCCTCTTATGCCGGGCGATAATGTAGCTTGTTATGCCTCCTTTGGTTTTGATGTACATATGTCCGAAATATACGGTGGATTGGCATCAGGTTATACATGCCATATTATTCCCGAGGAGATACGCCTCGATCTTATCGCATTGAATGAATATTTTGAAAAGAATAATATCAAAATGACTATTCTTACGACATCGATAGGCGCGCAGTTTGTGACAAATATTGAGAATAACTCACTTAAATATTTAGTCACCGGTGGTGAAAAACTCATATCGGTAGAACCGCCTCAGAACTATTTATTTTTGAACGGATATGGTCCGACTGAGGCAACCATATATGTAACAGCAAAAAATGTTCTTGAAAAAGAGGAGAATATTCCTATCGGTATGCCGCATAGTACTGTCAGATGCTACGTGACGGATAAGTATATGCATCGCTTGCCAATAGGAGCAGTAGGAGAACTCTTGATAGCCGGGCCACAGGTTGCACGAGAGTATCTGAACAGACCGGATAAAACGGCCGAGGTTTTCGTGGAGGATCCGTTTTATGAGGGAGAATCGGATTATTTCCGACGCGCCTACAGAAGCGGAGATATGGTACGGTATCGCGCGAATGGAGACATTGAATATGTAGGAAGAAGAGATAATCAGATAAAAATACACGGTTATCGTATCGAATTGCAGGAAATAGAGATTGTTATTCGAGAAGTTGAAGGAATAAGAAATGTAACCGTACAGGTATTTTCCGATGAGCATGGGGAAAAACATATTGCGGCATATGTTGTAAGTGACGGTGAACTTGATGTGGCTGCACTTCGTGAATATGTAGCAAGTACGAAGCCGGCATATATGGTACCGGAGGTAGTTGTACAGATTGAGGAAATTCCGTTAAACGTAAATCAAAAAGTTGATAAAAAGAAGCTTCCGAAGCCGGAACTGAATTCCGGAAAGAAGCCGGAAAAGACCGTAGCAGATATTTCGTTTAATGTACTTGAACAACGAATCGTAGAAATCATTTCTGACGTTATTGGCACGAAAGAAATCGGAATTACTGAGAATTTGTCCTATTTAGGGTTGAATTCAATCTCTGCAATTCGACTGGCTACACTTATTTATAAAGAATTCAGTGTGCAGATAAAGACTTCGGAACTGCTTCAATCCGGCACATTGCAAAATATTGAAAATGCAATTTTGTCATCATTTATGGCTAAAGATATGTCCTGTGAGCAAGACGTAATTGAAAAGACACAGGAAAAGAAGAGTGATTCAAGCGTTCCGCTGAGCTTTGAACAGAAGGGCGTCTATGCAGAATCCCAGAAAGCGCCCGACTCAACGTTATATAATATACCATTTTATGTGCGGTTCCCTAAAGGAGTCCGCGCAGAGGAATTGAAGGAGGCTGTGAGAACAGTCATTATGGCACATCCTTCGTTCTCGTTGTGCTTTGAAGCGAATGAAAAGAATGAGATTGTGCAGTATTTTAATGCAGAGTATGAACCAAAGATTGACATAAAGAGAATGTCTCTCGATGAACTCCAACAATACTTAAAAGAGTTCGTACATCCATTTTCTCTTACCGGTGAGCCACTTGCACGTTTTGAAATAGTTGAGAGTGATTTTGTCTATCTGTTAATGGATATACACCACCTTATAGCTGATGGCGCATCAGTCGATATTTTCTTGCATCAGGTTTGTGCCTGCTTAGAAGGAAGTGAACCGGAAAAAGAAGAATATACATATTTGAATCATGTTCAAAACGAGAAAGTAACTAGCGAAACTGAAGCTTTCTTTAAGACGCAAATGACGGACTGTGGGGAAATTACGCAGCTTATTCCTGATGTCTTTGAACAAGGGTTGGAGCACACGGAGGGAATTGTTCGAGTTGAAACGAATCTGAAAGAGGTTTCCGAATTTGCTGCAAAACAGGGTATTACACCTGCAGGTGTATATCTTGCTGCCGAATATATTGCCTGCGCCAGATATGTATGTGAGGATTCCGTGGCTATTTCAACCATTTCAGGTGGCAGGAGTGACCTTCGTATTCATAATACCGTTGGTATGTTTGTCAATACGCTCCCGCTTGTGGCTAAATTAGATAATGAAGAGGAAACGCTCAGTTTTGTTAAGAGAGTTTCCAAGGATTTTGTGGCAACGATTGAACATGAGCATTATCCATTTTCACTTATTGCCGAAAAATATGATTTCCACCCGGCTGTTTCTTATACATATCAAGTCGGTGTGATGAATAGTAATTCTGTGCATGGAGAAGCAATTGAACTTAGCGAATTGGCACTTGGCAGAGCGAAGCTTCCGGTTTCCGTCTATATTACGGGAAATCCGGAGAACGGAGGATATATTCAGGTTAACTATGATGAAGCATTGTTTTCAAAGAACATGATGCTTGATTTTGCAAGGAGTATAGGGAATGTTGTCCGTGGACTTATGAGTCAAAAGACACTTTCACAAATCAGCCTGACTAATGAAGAACAGTGGAAAGTACTGGATTCCTATAATCGGCCGTTTGATTTAAATTATGATAGAAACGATACTGCAGTAAGCCTCTTCAGAAAACAGGTGGCTGAAAGTCCGAACAAGATAGCGGCTGTTTATAAGGAAAAAGCATATAC
This sequence comes from Lachnospiraceae bacterium, assembly GCA_045629045.1. Taxonomy (GTDB): domain Bacteria; phylum Bacillota; class Clostridia; order Lachnospirales; family Lachnospiraceae; genus JAILLW01. Next base: position 38,455 of record JAZQQM010000005.1, on the reverse strand, counting down.
ATTCCGTGAACTGGATGAATTGACAGACAGATTGGCCGAAGTTCTTTATGAAGAACTTGTGGGTATTACGGGACTTAAGAATCTGACTGAGCAGGTTGTATCTATCATTATTTCAAGAAGTGAAAATGCGTTTATTTTGCCACTTGCCGTACTAAAGTGTGGATGTGCGTATGAGCCGCTTGACCCCGAATATCCGGCAGATCGTCTTAACTTTATGGTGAAAGATTCCGGAGCAAGGCTGCTTTTGGCCGAAAGAGAGCTTGCAGGAATTGTAAATGAAGTTGATTGCCAAATAATGCCTGTAGATGAGCTGTATACTCGTGCAGAAGAAAGCAGTAAGAAGGGTGTGAAGGTTTCCGCATTGGAGATTCCGGCGCCTAAGCCTGAGAATCTTTTGATAATGCTGTATACATCCGGAACTACGGGAATGCCTAAGGGTGTGCAACTTGTTCATGGTAATCTTGTTGCATTTACGCATGGATCAAAGCTTGATGGACTTTACACGAAAGAGAGCCGTACAGCGACTTATGCATCTTTTGGGTTTGATGTGAATATGGCAGATACTTTCTGCACTATGTTAAACGGTGGAACGATATATCTGATTCCCGAAGAGGAAAGAATGAATCTCGGGGCGTTGGCAGAGTACTTTGATAAAGAAGAAATAACGGATGTGCTTTTAACCACGCAGGTGGGCGTTCAGTTTATTAATAGTTATCCAAAACTTAAGACATTACGTATGCTGACTGTTGGAGGTGAGAAGCTTCCGGCAATTAATACAGAGGCTCTTTCATACACAGTGTATAACGGATATGGTCCTACGGAGAATTGCGCCGGTGTCAGCATTTTCCCAATACGCAGGTGGGAACCAAATATTCCGATTGGAAGACCGGTTCAGACAATACACGCCTTTGTGCTTGATAAAACGGGGCATCGTATTCCGGCCGGTGCAGCGGGTGAGTATTGCCTGTCCGGGCCGCAAGTTGCACGTGGGTACCTCAATCGACCGGAAAAAACGGCTGAGGCGTTTGAAAAATGTCCTTTCAATGAATTCAATATGTATCATACAGGCGACATTGTAAGGTATCGTGAAAACGGAGATGTGGAGTTCGTAGGCAGAAAGGACGGACAAGTTAAAATTCGTGGCTTCCGTGTGGAATTGAAAGAAGTCGAGACGGTCATTTTGGGATATGAAGGCATAAAGGATGTGACGGTTCAGGCATATGATTTTGAAAACGGCGGGAAATATCTTGCTGCTTTCGTGGTATGCGACGGAGTTCTCGATACGAAGGCTATTGCAGCATATATACGTGAGCGAAAGCCTGCATATATGGTGCCCGCGGTCATTATGCAGATAGACGCGGTGCCACTTACAGTCAATCGTAAGGTTGATAAAAAAGCTCTTCCTAAGCCTGAGCTGCAGAAGGCAGAATTCGTTGCGCCTGTGACAGAAGCCGAAAAGGTATTTTGCAACATTTTCAGTGAAATACTGGGAATAGAAAAGGTCGGCGCAGAAGATGATTTCTTTGACTTAGGCGGAAGCTCAATTTCGGCGATGAAAGTTGTTCTGGCAGCAGGAAAAGCCGGATATGAAATCGTATATCAGAATGTCTTTGATTTTTCAACACCGCGTCTTTTAGCAGACTATGCGAGTGGTGATACGAGTGATTCTTCGCAAAATCTCGTGGGTGAGGATGAAAAGACATATATCGGCCGTGACGGATATGATTATTCAAAAATAAATGAACTTCTTTCTAAAAATACGCTGGAGGCGTTTAAGACTAATAAGCAGCATACGGTTGGGGATGTATTCCTGATTGGAGCGACGGGATTCCTTGGAATTCATGTATTGCACGAACTCCTTATGAATGGTACGGGAAAGATATGGTGCTTTACACGCTCTAAGGGAAATATTTCGGGTGAGGATCGCCTTAAGGAATATTTGAAATACTATTTTAATGATAGCTTTGAGGAATTCTTTGAGAAGAGGATATTTGTTATTGAAGGAGACGCGTTAGATAAGGGCAGCCTTGAAAGATTCAATCCAAAAGAGAAAAATATTACAGTAATAAACTGTGCTGCCAATGTTGCTCACTTTGCCAAAGGAGATATAATTGCACGCACGAATATTGGTTCTGTTGAAAATTTGATTGACTGGTGTATCAAGCATGAAGCTTTTCTGGTACATGTTTCGACAGGCAGTGTTGTTGGTTCGTCTCAAAACGGAGTACCGTCTGATGATTTTAAACTTGATGAGCATGCCCTTTTCAAGGGACAGCTTGTTGAGAACAATCAGTATGTCAATTCAAAGTTTATTGCCGAACGTACTATCTACGAGGCTATTCTTCAAAGAGGATTAAGAGCGAAGGTAATGCGTGTATCGAATCTTGCACCGAGATTTGATGATGGAACGGTTCAGATTAATTATGAAACAAACAATGCGTTATGCACACTGAAAGCATATAAAACCTTGGGACAATTAAGCTATGACATTATGAGTATCAAGATGGAGTATTCTCCGATTGATTACGTTGCACGTGCGGTATTGACGTTGGCTAAAACCCCGGACGATTGCATTTGTTTTAATCTGATGAATGACTATATATCGTATATGGGTGACGTTATCATGAGACTTTCTTCTAAAATACGTCTGGTTGAACCGGAAGAACTTGAGAAGGAGATTACAAAGGTTTTAAATGATCCGAAGCAAGCTGATATCATGCGTCCGCTTCTTGCTTATTCAAGTAATAAGAGGGATGGAGATACTCATATGTTTGGATTTGATGCAATTGACTCGACCTATACGTCTCAAATCTTATGCCGTCTTGGCTTCAGATGGCCGGTAATTGATGGCAATTATGTTGAACGCTTTGTGAAGAACTTGGAAGAGAAAGAATTCTTTTGAAATTTGGATTAACGGTATGAAACACATTTATGATTATACAGCTGAATATGCCAAAAAGAATCCCGAGAAGGTGGCGCTTACAGATGATAAAGGTACTATAAGTTATGCCGAACTCGACAGGAAAAGCCTGGCACTTGCAGCATATCTTTCGAATCTTGGAGTTAAATGCGGTGACCGTGTTGTAGTGTATGTGCCATATGTTAAAGAAATTGTTGTAGGAACTTTTGCTGCAATAAGATGCGGTGGCGTATATGTGCCGATGGATGTAAACTATCCAAGTGAGCGACTCGATTATATTTTAAAAGATTCGGGGGCAGTTGCCGTGCTGACCCTTCATTCTGCTTGGGAAGAAAGACCGTTGGAGTTTGACGAAAGCAGAGTAATTTTCATGGATGATGAATTTGAATGCAGGGAGTATTCTTCCCCGGATGTTTCAATGGACAGTCCGGCTCTTATCTTATATACTTCAGGGACTACGGGGCGTCCCAAGGGAGTGGTACTGCCACATGCGAATCTGGTAACATTGATGGATTTTGCGTCGGTAAATGAAGGCTGTGAAATCAATGAGAATACCAGAGCGGGAATTGTCTCAGGCCTTACATTCAGTGGGACAACGCTCATTTTATATTCACCGTTAATGTATGGCGGAACGTCTATCCTTGCTCCACTAGCGGCAAGGAAGGACCTTGAATGCTTATATGATTTCTTGAAAAAAGAGAAAATTACACATGTATTTATGGGATCGTCGTTAGCTGCTTCAATGGCAGAACACTTTGATGTCAGCGGAATCAATATCTTTGCCGGTGGGGAAAAACTACGAAACTTCATTCCATTATCAGAGGATACAGGGATTATCAATACATATGGTTGTACTGAAATGGGAGGAATACTCTCAATGAGAGTTAGTGGCAATGAAGATGTAGTTCCTAACGGTTTTCTGGCGCCGGATTCAGAAGCACTTATTGTCGATGAGAAACTGAATCCCGTTATGAAGGGGGAAATTGGTGAACTGCTCATTTCAAACGACCGTATGGCACGTGAGTATCTGGGTCTTCCGGAACAGACAAAAGACAAATGGGTCGAATTGAATCAAAGAATCTGGTACCGGACGGGCGACAGAGTAAGATGCTCGGAAGACGGAGTCTATTACGTTCTTGGAAGATGTGACAATATGGTAAAGCTGCATGGATTTCGAGTAGAAACAGGCGAAGTGGAAGTGCAGATTGCCAAAGCGGCAGCCCAAATAAGTAATGAAGTTAGCAACATTGTAGTGGTAGCGAGATCTGTGAATGGGATTGATCATTTAGTCTGCTACTATGAGGGAAAAATAGAACTTGATGAAGACTATCTCATCGATGAAATATCGAAAAACCTTGCCAGCTATATGGTGCCGGATATTTTCGTAAGAGTGGAATGTATGCCACGAAATGCCAATGGGAAAATCATGCGTGCCCAATTACCTGTGCCTAAGAGCAGGGTGAGTGCACCCGGTATTGTCTACACTGAAGTTGAATCTCGTGTGGTGGAAGCAACTGCACATGTTCTTCACATTAAGCAGTATATCAGTCCTGATGATAAATTTTCAAAGCTTGGCGGAACTTCACTTCAGTCAATGGAACTGGCAAATGAACTTCGTACTATGGGAATTCACATTGGCAATACGGATATTCTAAAACTGGATGTATTGAGAGACATCGCAGCAAAGGCGGAGGTTTCGTACGAGCGTCTTTGGTCGGATGAAGAATATGCGAGAGTGAAAGCAGATTTTGCATCCAGAGGGGAAAGAATCGAAAAGGTAAAACCTATTACTCCGGAGCAGGATGAACTTTTGTTTGAGCAAATAATTCATCCGGATGAGCAGGGATTACGACGGGTTTTTATGCTTCAAATTGACAGCAAGTTAAAAGAGGAAGAACTTAGAGCGGCGTTTGATTCAGCTTCCGAAAAATATGAAGAACTTCGTTCAGCAGTAGTATTTCACAAGGTTACGGTTTTTCAGCAAGTAATTACTCAAAGAAAAATCCCCATCCGAATGATAGATGTGAACGAAGAAGACACATCAAAACTGCACTCCGTGTACAGAGAACTGAAAGCAAGGCAAACAGATATTCAAAAAGAGAGCTTTGTTCAGGTTGTTTGCGTGAACCAAGATGGTGGAAGTGTTCTCTTTGTACTGGATTATTGGGCTAAAATTAATATGGCGTTTACTCGCAAATATCTTGCTGAGACTATGCGTGTATTAAATGAATATCATCCGGGAGACGTATCTATCGAAGGATGGAAAGAACTGTTTGAGATTGCTTCCGAGGAGAAACTGAGTCTATCTGCTTCAAAGAATAGTGGAAAAATCGCGCAATATGTAAAAGAGTGCCCCAAATCGATAAAAGATATCTTTGTGTATTCTGAAAAGCCGAAGACGAAGATGGTATTTGTGCATACAGGGAATACAGGTAGCGAAGCGTATTTTAATTTAGCCGAAAGGGTTAAGAAGGATTTTGCCTTTTCTGTGATTGAACCGTTTAATCTGTATCATTCGGAGCAGGCAAAATATGGAATTAAAAATATAGCGAAAAGGTATGTTGAAATATTGAAAGAACATCAGCCGCAAGGTCCTTATATACTTGGCGGTTGGTGTTACGGCGGAATTGTAGCGCATGAAATGGCTTGTCAGCTTCAGAATGCCGGTGAGCAGGTTGAAATGCTTATTATGCTTGATTCCCATGTAGTGCTGGATGAGGAAACAAGAAGGACCGCAGAGGATATGCATTCCGATACGACGAGGGAATACTTTGAGTCCGCAGACCTTTTTGAAGGTATGAGACGAAGCGGAATGCTTGAAGCACTTGTTGAGAATTCCAAGCATGTATCTTACGATATGCTGACGCATGTACCATCCTTCTATTCAGGAGAATGCTTGTATTTTAAGCCTGAGGTAATTCCGCAAAACGCCGGTCGAGGAAAGGAATACTGGGAGCGAATGATGGAAGAATTTGATGCCGGCGGATTTGAAAACTTCTTAGAACGCGAGAATCTTGAGGTGATAAAAACTCCTCATGAGCACGACTGTATGATGGACAAAGAATCGCTTGATATTATTGTCCCGCAAATCTATCGAGCTTGTTTACGGGAATTCTAATGCAAATAACTATTTCTGATGATAATGGGAATTATATTGTGTTAACGGAAAAATAGGAGGTGCCATATGTGCGGATATGCTACTCATAAGGCAATTCATGACAACCTTCGTGAAAATGTTCTTCCGGCGTTGGAAGAAGATCTTGAAAAACAGGATATTTCAAAAGATGCGGTAACATATTTTTTGTCGGTATTTACGGGATGGTTGTATTCACACATTTTAATTGAGGATCGAGCTATTGTCGGTACGGCTTTAAGCCGTTATAACAAACCTGCGAACATGGAAAATGCGAAACTTCTCGATAAGAATTCTCTCGGAGCATATTTTCAATTGGCATATAATTGTGTGCTTAGTTCCGATTCCTAAGTTTCTTAGATAAGGCGTCTTGGCGTGTGATATTATTCAGAAACCAAGACGCTCTATTTTTTTATAATGTTCAGAAGCCGAGACGTTCTATTTCTTTTGCCAGATTCCTTCCGTAAACCTCTGCCCCCAAGCAATTGGGATGAAGACCATCGAGGTAATATTCAGGTAAATGAGGAACCATTTTAAATCCGTCTATTATTTTAACGTTATGATATTTTCCGGCAATCTTTTTTATTTTTTCACAGAAAGAAGATAATGTCTTAAGGTCCTCGGAATCATCTCCGCGCCAGAGCGGAGTTATACATAAAACCGGAATGCTGCTACCGTATAACTCCATCAGCCGTTCGTAATATTTTTCAATATCCTTCATGGTTTCACATTTGAACTGATTGGTTCCTAAGGCTACGATGATTTTCTCCGGGGTATAACCGTCCATTTTCATTAGAACCTTCTTGTCATAAATATATCCGCCGATTCCCTGATTAATAATATCGTAGTTTAAGATTCGGTTGGCAACACTGACATAGGTACACGCTGAACGAAGCGGGCCGTAGCCTTGTGTAATTGAGTCTCCAAGCCATAAGACTTTCGGACCTTTTGGGGTCGGTGCGACCTCCTTATCGGCCTCAAAATTTCTTATGAGAACAGTTGCATCTGATGCTGAATCTTTCTATTGTCGATTTTCGTCGAGACCAAATTCTTCAATTAGTGAGCACTCGTCTGTCCATCCAAGGTAATATGCGGTTAAATCAGATAAATCGTTCGTAACTGCATCCAGGGGAATTGTATTAGTGTATGGATCATATGTGGAATACATAATTTCATTTATATAATCACTATTTTCACAGTAATCTACAAATTCCTGAGTTATACCGTGATTTTCGCCCATCGTATCGGCAACATAGTAATCGGGTGCTCCAAAAAGATGCAAAATCTCATGAGCATACGTAGCCGGGCCTTGTTCTGCTTCATATACCCAGTTTGTGAGACATACCGCTTCATAGGGCATATTATAGCCAAGCTCTGTGCCGTAATAAGGCATCGCCTGACAAGTCATTTTTGTATCAGACTTCTCATTAAGATACATGGCATAAATGATATTTTCGGCGTCATACCTATCAAGTAATTTATTTGATACTTCCACAAAATTCTCATCCAATAACATCTTAACTTCCGGAGTCTGCGATTCGTCTTTTGAAAAATCGCAATCAATATCTATTACATTAAACAGTTCGCTGTCGTCATCCCAATTGTAGATGAATTCAATATCTTTACCGTATTGTTTGCCCTGTTCCGTAATCCAGTCCATGGCAATTCCCATATTTCGTGAAAGCTTTGTAATGGTATCTATATCCGCCTCTGAATTTAAATCCCATGAGGTAGTATTATCATTTAGGAAAATTGATAAAACAACAATCTTTCCTTCAAGAGTATCACCGGTTCCTCTCGGATAGTCATCTTCTGATAGAAAATCACGTGCACCTGCATTTGCAACATCTTCAGACTCCTCATAATCATCGGCTTCATCATCTTCATATGCTTCGTAATCTTCATCGGTATACTCATCTGCATACTCATCTGCATACTCATCTTCATCATATTCTTCAGAAGCTTCGTATTCTTCATAATCTTCAAAATCTTCGTCCGAACAACCTACTGTGAACAGCAAAACAAATAGTGCAGTCAATAGTGCAACTATTCCCTTGCGTTTTGCTCTTAAATCACTCTTTTTTTTCATGTAATTTACCTCTTCTTTCCTAAAATTTATTAGTCCCTTTTTAAACTTATTAGCTTTTTTATGCCAGCCTAAATGCATCAAGATAACCGTCAAAAAAATGATTAATTTTCTTGCTCTTCTTCAAAGCTTGATACAGCATCTTCTACTACTGCGGCAATTTGATAAACGTTACTGTCGCTGTCGGAATAGTATGTGGTAGTATCATTTTCATCTTCCTCAGGCACTGAGGGGTCGAGATGTTGAAGCAGACAAATCGATGAAAGTGTACTTACGTAAAAGTACGAAGCATGTTTGGGTTGGTATACTGCGTAAATATATGCATCAAGGTCGGAGCCGTAAACCATGATGGAGTTCTTGAAACCGCTGACTTTTGCAAAACGCGGATATCCCAAAGGTGTACTTTTTGTGCTGAGTATCTGATAGAGATCCTGTTCAGTCATATTTGAAGGGCAGGGAATCATTTGGACGCCCTCGACATTTTCGTTATAAGATTTGGGATTGGCGATAATGCACAAGGTCGCACCGCCTATGATAACAAGTGTAAATAATGTAATCAGTAAGTAAGAATCGAAACATAAAAAGCATGCAATACTGCCGCCTATGATAAGCACAATACCGAGAATACGAAAGAGAACGTAGCGGGCTTTCATTTTGCCGGAAAGGTCTGCCACAGAACTGAATTCATCAGAAATCTTGTAGAAGATTCCTTCAATAAATGTAATTTCGACAAACTCGTAATCATCCTCTTTTTCACCGGTACGAAGGAATTCGATGAAACTGCGAATGTGTTTATATAAGGCTATGATGGTAAAAATAGCCAGACAGGGAATATCTATACACAGCCAGATGACACTGCAGGCGATGGAAAAAGCGCTTTCAGTTTTGGGATCAGCCAAAAATAACAGTACAAAAAACATTATGAAAAAGAAGAGCGGTAATCGCCAGAAATACAGAAAGCGTTTCATAGAAACCTCCATACAAAACTATACAATATTCTAATAAAATCCGTAGAATCATAGCATAATGACACAATACTCGTCAAGGTGACAAAAATCACATGTATCATTTTAGTATTTCTAATCGGTTGCATTTATACTTTCAATTATATTAGGTAGAAATGTATAGCATGAGCAGACCTCCAGCAATCAACAGCAAAAGTATATCTACGCACCCACCTTAAACAGGTAGGTGCGTTCGTATTTTCCATCATTAAAGCCTGTAGCGAGGTCATAGCCGTTACATGGACCTGAACAGATAAAAGCATCACACCGAGAAAGCATGTAGAGTGCATAGAAATAATTTACTGTGCTTTCAGCAACACTTTGGTCATAGTCTGAAGAATTTTCCCTTTCAAGCTCAGAAAGCAACGTGTGCTCGGAAAAATCGCTTACACTGTGCCGTTCCTGCGCAATCACTTTTACAAGAGGGCCGAACTCCAGCATTATGCGAGAAAGTATATCTCGGTCTTCGGTGGCGAGGAAGATTCCTTCATAACCGTAAGTACTAATCCATTCATGAATCATGGGGATTATCTCATCAACACCGGCCATTTTCCTTGGACCGTCTTTGTGAACTATAAGGTAGTCGGTTCCACGAATCAGCACACCGAGAAACTTTTTTTCGCCGAGAATGGCATCAGCATATTCCTTCATCTGTGCAAGAAACGAACTATGTAACATAGAAAGATTTTGCTCAGGCTTGACCCAGTCTAAAAACATGGTGGCGGAAAGTGTAGACATTTCCGGAAAGAAAATGGTGTTTTCTTCATTTGCTTCAGGTTCACGAAGATGCAAATCAAAATATTTTTCCAAAAAAGAGACATTGAAATGCCCGATTCTTTCACCTCTGACAACGGGAACAAGGCCTATTTTTGAGAGAGCCTTTTTAAAGCGATAGAGATTGTTGAGAACGCTTCCGATGCCTGCGCCTTCATCGATTAATAATTCAGCATATGAATATTGGTCAAGAGAGGTGACGCCTTGCCCTTGAAGAAAGAAAACATTATGAAAAGCGTTGACAGACCCAATATTGTGGAAAGAGATGTCAAAAATGAGGTCTGAGGAAATATCTCCAATCATGAGAACATCTTTGTCGGGACAGATTTCACCCTCTTTGACCAGAGGGATTCTGTCGTCAAAGAACCAGTTAATTCTTTTGTCCTGTGAATAAAGAGCAAGATCTGTATATCGTAGAATGACATTAGCAAGAGCTACAGTATATTCATTTACGGTTTTAAGGCAGACGGTTTTGAAAATTCGGAAAAAGTCCAAATACAGACTGCTTTTTTCGTCTGTGGAATAAGTAAGGTAGTCCGGATAGCATGTTTGATCTTTCCATCGATTTTTAATGAAATCGGGAAGACAGTCAGAGTTCTTAACATAGAGGAGGTCGTAGTCCTCTCCACCGGGCATGAGAACATGAATTCTTTTAGCACCGCTAAGCCTTGCATTTTGAAAAACATCCGATCCATGATATAGAATCGGACATTCGGAATTATCTTTTTCACGAATAAGGTACATAATTTCCCCTTTTACCAATCAATCGAGCCAATGAAAGAATCAATTTCAGACAGTAATCTTTTTTTTGTTATGCTGACATTTTCTTTTAAAATTTTCTCGGGAAAAGATCTTCCGTCAGCCGGAGAAAGACCTTGCCGAAGAGTAGCAAAGGCCATGATTTCCCGTTTGATTTCGTTTTGACTTTCACGGGGAACTTGGCAAAAATATTGATTAAAAAGATCATTCCACAGCTGAATCATAAGTTTCGATGATACGGCAAAGTATTTTTCAGCATAGGAAGGATTTACGGAAGGAATGATATAGTGGGTGTTTGCAATCATTGCAAAATCAAATATGGGATGTCCTAAGCAGATATCGCCCAAATCCACGAAAAATAGTTCATCATCCTTAACGAGTATGTTTTTTGGATGATAGTCTCCATAAATCAGAGTATCTCTTTCGGGAACTGACTGCACAAGTTGCTCCATTTTCTTTAGCTCTTTTGAAGAATACCAATCTGTCTCATAAAGCAATCTTATTTTTTCAAGATAGAGATCTTTTGCAGAAACGAAATCTCCTAAGTTGGCCTTTGTTTCATGGAAACGACAAAGATTACGCAAGTATTCGGGAAATAGTGTACAGTAATTTTCGGGATTTTTTGAAAGAAGCTCCGATAGACATTCTCCATCTATAAACTCGCTCAGAATGCCGATGCGATCTTTGGCCTGCACGATACCACTGGGCTTAGGAACGCGAATACCAAGATGATAAGCACTTTCTGCCATGTGATATTCCCGTTGAATATCATGGATAGAAAATTCAGGTTGAAACACTTTGCATATGGTTTTGTCGGGCAGAAGATATACAGTTGAAGTGGCACCGTATCCGATTATTTGGTCGTTTTCCAAAAAAACGGAGGGAATGGGGTTATTTTCTTTGTGCATAGGCGGCTCTCCTTTTGGCCTCTTCCAAAATGGCAAGAGAATCTATCTTCCCATTGGAAAGAGTAGGAAATTCACTAAAGATGAAAAAATAGGACGGAATTTTAAAAGAGGCAAGTTTCTTGGAAAGAAGAACACGGGCTTCATTTTCGTTAAAATCAACATCACCCTTCAAACAAATGCAGGCGGCAACTTCTTCACCATAGAAATCGCTTGGGACTCCGACCACTTTCACGTCTTTGACGTTAGGAAGCGTACTTATTGCCTGGGCTACATCAAGTGGCATGATGTTTTCACCTCCACGTATAATCAGCTCCTTGAGTCTTCCGTTCAGATGAAGATATCCGTCTTCTCTCAGGTAACCGAGATCGCCGGTGTGAAGCCAACCGTCCGCATCTATAGATTGGTTATTAATGTCGGTTTTGTAGTAGCCGGCCATCAGATTGTAGCCTTGTATCAAAATTTCACCGGTTTCTCCGATAGCACATCTGTGCCCATCAGACAGGTCTGCAATATTCATTTCAATATAATCCATGGGCTTTCCAACTGTATCGGTAATATGTTCGGGTGTATCTTCAAAATCGGTAATAGTGACAGGCGCCATTTCGCTTAAACCATAGGAAGAAAGGAAGTGGTTTTTCGGGAGCTTTTCACGGAATAAATCAAGTTGTGCTTTCGTGGCGGCAGAGCCGGAAAGAATAGTACACCTTAACGTAGAGAGTCTTTCGGGGGTGAAATCCTTGTTCGTCAAAATGGCGAGAAACATGGTAGGAACTGAATGAAATACCGTGCATCGATTGGATTCTATAGTATTCATCAAGGTAGAAACATGCATGTCTTTTGGAAGAACCAAAAGAGCATCGGCAAAAGCACTGGCAAATAGTCCTGCCACTAACCCAAAAATATGGAACAAGGGAAGAATGTTGCAGGAAATGGAATCGCTGGTAAGATTTTGACTTTTTCTACTGATATTTGCTGCATTGAGGACATTATAAGCAGAGAGAATAACGCCTTTCGGCCGACCGGTAGATCCTGAGGTGAAGATCATAATACAAGAGTCATCAGCTTCTACGTCCGCCGGGAAAAAACGCACCCCGTTCTTTGAGCCGGAATCTACCAACTCATCGGCCGGGAGGTTTTCAAAATAGAAGATATTTTTAAGCCCATTTGTTGCTGCGAGAAGTTCCCGAGTGAGGTTTTCTTCGTCTGTACCATAGGAAAGATTTCCGATACACATGTAAGCAATATCGCTTGCTTCGATATGTGCTGTTATTTCCGTGGGCTTCAGGCTGTAATTCATGAGAACGGTGAGAGCACCCAGTTTTTGAATGGCATAGAAACACATAATAAAATTAATCGAATTGAGACCGACTAGCCCGACATGTGTTCCTTTGCGTACACCTATATCGTAAAGATGGGAAGCTAAAGTGTCAGATCCCAGATCAAGATCATGCCAGGTCCAATTCCCCTTATAGTCGCGTATCACTGTAGTATCGCCATGAGAAACGGCTTTTTCTTTTATAAAATCACGAATAGAGAGGTGAACAAAATCTGCATGGTTACCACTCTCTATCGGAAGTATTGTATCAAATCCTGTGGTTTTGAAAATACTCATTACAGAGTCATCTACGGAGATGATTTTCATATGGTTTTGGGGGAAGCGACGCCTTGCAATAAGTAGTTCCCTCAAACCGGCGGAAGAAACATAATATGTATTTTTGAGATCAATTGTAAGGCATTCGGTATTATCCGGAATTTCACTAAGAACTTTCCTTAGTTCGGGAGCTGTATTTGTGTCCAACCGTTCTTCAATTCTTACGATTATTCCATCGGGAGTATGTTCTGAACAAATCATATATTGCCTCCGCTTGCTGATACTGCCATTTAATTTGCTCTTTTTCCATTTTAGTCGATTACCGGGCAATAGTAAAGGCGTCGGACCATGGAATATGTCTTTCATATTCATAGGCCGATTCCGTGACAGTAAATGCTTTAAGTGGTATATTTATTAATGAATTCTACATTTGCAAAAGGACTGATTAAGAGTGTGCATGAAAACATACTATGTCGATAAAATTAGAGAAAATGCTGAGAAATATCCGAACCGTATTGCTGTTACACTAGATTTTGATGAAGAGCAGGTGACATATTCAGAACTCTGGGAACAATCCGGAAGAATTTACGCCGCATTGAAGAATTCCAATATCGGGCGCGAAGATATCGTCATGCTCCTTCTGCCCAGACATCCGATGATGATTACTGCTTTACTGGGCGTACTTCGTTTGGGCGCTGCTTTGCTACTTGTGGAGGACAGCTACCCTAAGGAACGGATTGAATATATAAAGAAAGATTGCAAAGTAAAGTTTGTCATCGACCGGTCTTTCTTCGAAAGAGCGATGGAGTACCCGACGCTTCAAGGACGTGAACCTCTTCACTTGAATGATGCCTGTTTTATTTTCTACACATCGGGTACTACCGGAAAGCCGAAGGGAATTCTTCACGAATACGGGAAACTTGATATAGGAATTGAGGGCTCAATCTCTGATGAAGATGCAGTGAATTTTGACGAATGCGGAAGATTTGCTTTTGTTCCGCCATTTTACTTTTCTGCTGTTATGATCCACGGCCTTCCTGAACTGTTTAAGGCCAATACCCTCTATATCCTTTCTTATGAAATATCCAAAAATTATAAAAAACTTCATGAGCTGCTGGAAAAAGAGAAGATTACTGAGTTGTTCCTATCACCTTCTGTTCTTAGAAGTTACAAGGAAGGATTTTCGCATGTCAGGAGGATTATGACAGGATCGGAACCGGCGTCTCATCTTTATGTAGAAGGATATGACGTGGTCGTTCATTATGCCATGACGGAATCCTTGTATTGCGTATCTCAGTACGTGCTGAAAGAACTCTGTGAAAATGCACCGATTGCAACAGCCAAGACAGGGAAGAACATACTCATTTTGGGAGAAGATGATATTCCGGTACAAGAAGGAGTGACAGGGGAAATCTGTTTTCCGGATCCTTACTTTAGGGGCTACATCAATATGCCGGAAAGAACAAGAGAAGTTTTTAGAGACGGTCTATTTCATTCCGGAGATTTGGGATATCGAAATGAAAAAGGAGAAATCTTTATCAAAGGCCGTATCGATGACATGATAAAGATTAATGGAAACCGTATTGAACCGGGGGAAATCGAAGGCGCGGCAAGAGAGATATCCGGATTAAAAAATGTAATAGCAAAAGGCTTCAGTGATAATAGACGTTCTTATGTGGCGTTATACTATTTGACGGAAGAAGCAGATGAAAACTGCATATTCCGAGATGCAGTTCTTTCGCGAAAAAAGTTGATGGAAAAACTGCCTTCATATATGATTCCGGCATATTTCGTGCCAATAAAGTCTATGCCTTTGAATGCAAACGGAAAGGTGTCAAGAAAACTTTTGAAGGCACCGGAAACGAGTATAAGCAAAGAAACAGGAAGGCAACCGGTCGGTGAGACAGAAAAAGATTTCTGTGAATTGATGGCCAAAGTTCTCTCTATTAACAGTATTGGCGCGGATGATGATTTTTACGAGGCAGGTGGAGACTCTGTTTCTTCGATTCGTCTGGTCACCGAATGTGCTGAACGAGGATATGACATCACTGTGACAGAACTGCAGCAAGACAGAACGGCTGAAAATCTGGCACGGCGAGTATCCGGAAAAAATGAAATTACCAGGGATGAGCTTCTTTTGAGGGAAAAAGAAGCTAGAAAGCTTCCTAAAGAGTTGCTTTCCGGACAGATGATTTACCGAAATCTTTTTGAAAAATATCCAAATCATCCGTCTCTTTGTGTACCTGTAATTGCTGTTTTGAAAAAGGAAACAGATATTGAAAGGCTGCGGGCTGCGGTGGATAAGGTGATAGCGCAGCATCCGGCACTGCTTACCCGTTTTCGAACGCAGGAAGACGGCACATTCGTGCAATATTATGATGAGAGTATATTTTTACCGACGCATATTGAAGAACTGACCGAAGAGGAACTGAAAAAAGAGAGTGAGCATTTTTTAAAACCGGTGGATCTTTATTCAGATAGAATGTATACTGCTCGAATTCTTTGCACACCGGAGAAAAAATTATTTCTTCTTTCGGTTCATCATATAGTGGGTGACGGTACTTCAAACAGCATACTGCTTCAACAGATTGCGACATGCTACAAAGATCCCAATGCAAATCTTTCAACGGATTACTATTACAGTGTTTGTGAAGAAGAAACGGGAGAAAAATCTTCTGCTTTGAAGAAAGAAGCGGCAAATCAAAATCAGCGGCAGTTGGAATTGCTTATGCAGGACAATTCAGCAGTATTGAGGCCGGATCTTCCGGGAACCGATTCGGGAAGCGAAATGTTTTTGATTCCGGGTGCATTTTCGAAATTAGCAAAATACCATAATCGGATATTTATTGCGGCTAGTCTGATTGCCATGGCGGAAGTAAACGGTTGTGACAGCGCAATGGTTTATTCAACGTATAACGGCAGAGACAGTCGTCTGAAAAAGGAATCAGTGGGATGCTATACGGTCTTGATTCCGGTGATGCTTACTGCAATCAGCAAAAAGAATCAAGACGAAATCCTTTCCGAAGTACAGGCGCAGTTGGACTTCGGAACAATGCACAGCGTATATTCGGCAGTAACGGAAAGAAAACTTCCGTTGAATCAGACTGTCATTTTTAATTATCAATTTGGCACTATGGACTTCGGAGAGTTTAAGGATCTTTCGGAGTTTGTTTCTATGATGAGGCGGGACCAAAATCAGCCGAACTGCCTGTTCAATATCGGAGTTCTCGACCGTGAAGATTCAGATAGGTTGGACTTTTATTGCAACTATCCGAGGGAAATGTATACGCAGGGAATGGTTGAACATTTCGGGAAAAAATTTGTCAAAACTGTTCTGCTTTTCACCGATGAAAAGGAAAATAAACAGGAAAGAACTTCCGGGAGATAGATATGGATACTTATTTTGTAGAAAAAATCAGACAAAATGCTGAAAAATATCCGGACAGAATTGCTGCGGCACTGGATTTTTGTGAAGAGCCGATGACTTATTCCAATCTTTGGGAACAGTCCGGCAGAATTTATGGTGCCTGCAAAGAGAAAGGGCTCGGCCGGGAGGATTTCATCATGTTGCTTCTTCCGCGCAGTCCGAAGATGTTTGCGGCTATGCTCGGCGTGCTTCGGGCAGGGGCAGCTTTCATTTTCATGGAAGATACTTATCCGGAAGAAAGAATCCGCATGATTTGCGATGATTTGAATGTAAAATTCACGTTGAATCTTTCAGCCTATGAAGAGGCAATGAATCATCCGCCTCTTTCGGGGTATGAACAAACCAATCCGCATGATGCATGTGTTTCATTCAGTACATCAGGTACGACCGGAAAACCCAAGACAATGATTCATGAGTATGGGAAATTGGATGTATGTCTGGATAGCTGGTATGCGGATGTACCGAATATCCATGAAGAGAGTCCGGAAAATTTCGGAATGATTTTTCCGTTCAATTTTGCAGCAGCTTTTGTTCTTCCGCTTCCGAGGCTTTATGCGGCAGATTCAATATATATAATGTCATATGACCTAGTGAAAAACCTTGTAAATTTTGAGAAATTCCTTGAGGCGGAACACATCACACAAGTATATCTGTCACCATCTTTTCTTAGAACCTACCGGGGAAGTTATCATGATATTCGTAAGATTATTGCAGCTGGTGAGCCGGCAACAGGGATATATGAGGAAGGCATAGAGACTTATGCATATTATGGCATGAGTGAAACATGCTTTATGGTATCCTCTTTTCTTTTGGACAAAGTCTATGATCGGGCGGTTGTCGGGAAAAATAATTTTGGCCTTCGTATTCAAATCCTTGATGAGGACGGTAACTGTGTTCAGCGGGGAGAAACAGGTGAAATTTGTTTTGACAATCCGTATTTTAGGGGATATCTGCATCTTCCAAAGTTGAATGAGGAAGTGACTGAATACGGCATTTTCCACTCGAGAGATTTGGGATACTGCGATGATAACGGAAATCTTGTGATTCGCGGACGCATGGATGACATGGTAAAAATCAATGGAAATCGTGTAGAACCGATGGAAATCGAGCTTGTTGTCAGAAAAGTATTCGGCGTTGAGCATCCGGTGGCTAAAGCGTTCACTACGAAAACTCGTTCTTTTGTGGTGCTTTATTATCTTGACAGTGAAAAAATGCCTGTGTTGCAGAATCCTGCACAAGCGGGTAGAATTTTATCAAAGTTTCTTCCGGAATATATGATTCCAACATATTATGTGTCGCTTTCTAGATTCCCGCTGAATGCCAATGGAAAACTTTCCAGAAAAATGTTGCCAATGCCGGATGCCAGTGAATTTCGCAGTAACTATGTAAAACCTGAAAATGAAACAGAAACTGTATTCTGCAGGATAATGGCGGAGACTTTAGGTCTTGAGAAGGTAGGGACAGATGAGGATTTCTTTTTGATTGGCGGCGACTCATTAACGGCAATTCGAATGATTACAGCCTGTGCAGAAGAGGGCTATTTCATTACAGTGAACGCCCTTCATGAATGCCGCACGGCAAAGATGCTTGCCGTGCGGTTTGGAGAAAGTAAAAGAAAATCCACGGAAGAACTTCTTTTGGAAAATGAAAAAGCATTGATGGCTCCGGCAGAACTTTCCGCCGGACAGTTATTTCAACTGGAGATGGCAGTAAACCAAAAAGCTCCGGATATTATCACATATCATGTTGCTATGATTTTTGGTCTTCGACCTGAAGTCAATCTGAATAAATTGAAAGAAGCGGCAGAAAAAGTAATTCTGGTTCACCCGGCTTTCCTTTCCGAATTTCGACGGGATGAAAAGGGGTGTGTTCGTCAGTATTATAATATTAGCCTTTTTGAATCGGTTAATATTATTCACATGACAGATGAAGAATTTGCCGAAAAGAAAGATAAACTAACGGACGCAATGGATCCCTTCGGTGGAAGGCTTTATCGCTGCAGAATTATTGTTACACCGTCTCGAAACTATTTCTTTTTTGACTTTCATCATTTGATTGCCGATGAAATGTCTTCCTCAGTTTTTGTGAGTGAGGTGGCGGAATGCTATTTTGATGAGGATGCCGTGTTACCTACGGATTTTCTCTATCTTGAACTTGGAGAGAAAAAAGCTTCACGGAAAGAGGAATCTGCAAAAAAGGTACATGAGTATATAGAGGCAATCAGAGAAAAGGAAGAGTTCTACAAAAAGGGAATATTAAAGCCGGACCTTCAGGGAAAAGAGACCGGAACCGGAATATTTTATGTACCGGATGCTTTTTGCAGGTCAGAAAAAGATTCAAACCGAATGTTTCTTACCGCTTGTGTCATGGCTGTTGCTGACATGAACGGAGAAGATTGTGCGATGATATATTCCAATTATCACGGAAGAGATGATAGCCTGAAAAAGAACTCTGTAAACTGCTATGTTACACCGGTACCAATTCTATTAAACTGCCGTGACGGAAGAAATCCGGAAGAAATGATGAATGATGTCAAGGAACAGTTTGAATTTGGAACTGCGCATTGTGATTATCCTTCCATCCTTGATAATAAAGAACTTCTCGTGAACACAGTGATGTTCAACTATCGCAATGGGACTATGAACATTGGTCTTTTTGCAAAACTTTGCAATGAGGTGTATCTTTGTCCGAAAACGAAAAATCAGCCCAATTGCCTGATTATTGCGGGAATCGTCGGACAGCCGGGCTCGGATAGACTTGGTTTTTACTGTACCTATCCGGAGGGCGTGTACTCAGAAAATGCGATTCAAAAATTTTATGGATGCTATGTGAAGGCTATAGAGAAACTGAAAGAAAGGGTAGAAAAATGAAAAAGCATCGGGAGAATGCAAAATGGATGAGACAAGG
This sequence comes from Lachnospiraceae bacterium, assembly GCA_045629045.1. Classification (GTDB taxonomy): domain Bacteria; phylum Bacillota; class Clostridia; order Lachnospirales; family Lachnospiraceae; genus JAILLW01. Next base: position 18,946 of record JAZQQM010000005.1, on the reverse strand, counting down.
GTAAAACAGTATTTTGACCGGATAGGCCTTGCAATGTCGGAATATGATTCACCGGATGGAAGATTCCTCGAGCAGATATATCGTGCACAAGTAACTCATATTCCTTATGAGAATATTGACTATCTGAATCTTGAAAAAGAAGATATTACATTGGATGGAATCTTTGAGAAGATTGTTACGAACAGACGAGGCGGAATATGCTATGAACTTAATACACTTCTTGGAGAGGTACTGAATTCTCTGGGATATGAAGCGTACCCGGTGATGGCGGATCATTATCGCACTCACATGGAAAACACGGAGTATCGTCATTCGGGTCTGATAGTGAAGGACTGCGACGGCAAGATGTGGCTTTCCGATGTCGGCGATTCTTTTTCCGGGGCGTTGAAGCCGCTGAGGCTTGTGGATGGGCTGATTCAATACCCCGGAAACGAGGCATATATGTTTAAAAGAAGAGACGATGGAAGCTGGATGCTTTACGTTCAACTGAAAGGCGAGTGGGTTGCCAATTATGCATTTTGGGAAAAACCTGCATCACTCCGTGAATTGACATATTTTAAGCTGGTTGCCATGAATCCCGACATCCAATTCACACATGAAGAATTGTTCCATATCCGCACTTCGGACGGATACCGACTCTTGAGAGGCCGGCTTTACTGTGAGAAGAATAAATCTGAAAAAATAGTCCGTACTGTGGATGACAGCGAGCTTGAAGGCATCTATGCCCTTTTCGGTTTACGGTTTCCATACACCTTGTACAAAAGAAAAATTTCTTCGTAAATTCCACACGATTGAATCAGGAGAAAAGCGTATAGGTGTAGTATTATGTACTATGAGGATGAGAGGACGATGAGATGAACGGATATTATAATCGTTTGGTTGATGCTAAAGAAAAATACGGTGACAGAGTGGTGGCATGTGATGGGAAAGAGTCACTTACGTACTCTGATTTGTTAACTGCTGTTGACGGGTATGAGCAGATCCTTGCAAACATGGGAGTGAAGCCCGGTGATAGGGTGGTGCTTTGCGCTTATAATTCCTGTGAATGGTTGAAAGCATTTTTTGGAATAGTTTGCTATGGTGCGGTGGCAATTCTTATGAATTATTCTCTTCCTGAGAGAGAGATTATGAATTTGATGAGCGGGATGGATTCATCGGTGTTTTTCTATGGCAATTACGGTGCGCTGGAAAAGAATTTGCTATCACCACAAAGAATTCAACAGTGTGATGAAAAGAGAAAGGATATTAGAACCATTTCTTTTGCTAAATCGCAAGTTTTTAGTAAAAAGTCTTTTGAAACGGATAGATATGCTGCTCCGGCTTTTGTTGTTTTTACTTCAGGGTCCACGGGGACTCCCAAAGGTGGAATCCTGTCACAGAAGAGTAACTTAACAGGAGTGGATGCGTATATGCAGGCGATTCCGGAAATGAAAGAGGAGTCTGTTTGCATGGCAGTACCTCTGTTTCATATTTTTGGATTGGGAATTGCCATATCACATATTCTGTACGGCGGAAAATTGATTTTACCCGAAAAATTTGCGAGTAAGCAGATTAATGAATTTATCGGTAAGTATGAGCCGGATGCTTTAACTGCAGTCATGACGGTTATTGTCAGAACGATGGAAGACGACAGCTTCCCCCATAAGGGGTATCCTTTTGTTAAAAGAATTTATGCCGGAGGGGCTCCACTTCATCCAACGCAGCTTGAACGTGTTGAGAAGATGTTCACTAATGCTGTTCTATTAAACAGTTACGGCCAAACAGAGTCGGATACATGCATAGCGATGACGAATGTGACGGACAGCGTGGACAAGAGGGTTCATACTGTCGGGAAACCACTTCCTCACAGAGAGGTTGTAATATTGAATTCTGATCAAAAACCCTGTGCATGTGGGGAAATAGGTGAAGTGACACTTAAGGACAATGGCTTCATTATGCTTGGTTACTATAAAGTATCCAAAGACCTTCAGGCTATAGATGATAATGGATATCTGCATACGGGAGATGTAGGATTTCTTGACAGTGATGGATATCTGCATCTTTCCGGAAGAAGTAAAGAAATCATAATTAAAGGTGGAGAGAATATTATTCCTTCAGAGATTGCATCTGAGATTAGTGCAATTCCCGGAGTCCGTGACGTAAAAGTCTTTGGAGCACCGGATGAGCTGTATGGGGAAAATGTTCAGGCATGCTTGACAGTTACGCCTGCGTTTAACATGGATGAGGGCCAATTGAGAAATGCGTTATCAGACAAAATATCAAGGTTTAGGATGCCTGTTAATTTTTTCTTTTTTGATGACTTCCCGTTGATGGCCAACGGAAAAACGGATGCCTGCACATTACTGAAAATGATGCTCAGACGGCTTGATGCAAAGAAAATAGAGACGGATATTTTGGAAGGAATCAAGGTGTTTTCTTTTGAAACCATGAGGCGACGAAACATTATCGCACCAACGGTTAAGATGATTCGAGCTATTTTGTCAAATTTTGGATTTGACGATGCTAAAATACGAAGAATAGAACTTTGTATTGAAGAAATTCTTGACAACAGGACAGACGTTAATTATATCGGAAGCGGAAAACTTAGGATTGATTGTTTGCTGTTTCGCGAATTCGTTAGAATGAAGTACATCGATGATAATCCGGGCGTACCGTTTCATGATGCACAGGATAATGAAATAGTGGCAATAAGCGAAAGAATAGTAACGAAGTATGCTGATAGAATAAGTACTTCAAAGCAGGATAACGGATGCTTTGAGTACTGTTTGGATTTCAAGTATGATAGTGAGTTTGATGTAGAGGAAGATTTTTTGTTATGAATAATGAGATAATCATGCAGAAGTATTTTGAACGGCTGAGCGTGAAGCCGCAAGAGCATGTGACAGCTGATTCTTCGACACTAAGGACGCTTCATATGCGCCATGTGATGATGATTCCATACGAAAACAAAGATTATCTGACCGGAAATATTAAATCCGCGGATTTTGAAACTCAGTTTGAGGAAGTGATTATCAAAAAAAGAGGCGGTGTATGCCTTGATATGAATCCATTGTTTGGAGAATTCTTGAAAATGCTTGGTTTTGAAGTGAAATACTACTCGACGGTGATGTGTTCACGCCCGGCGGAAGATTTGAATTTTCATGTAATTCTTCAAGTTGGAGATTGCGATGGAAATCTTTGGTGGTGTGATGTGGCGAATCCAATCATGCGCTTTATTGAACCGCTGCCCATAAAAATCGGAGAGGAAATTGATGCCTCAGGGATAATTTTTCGATTTGAAATGGGTCCTGGGCAAAAATTGATTTTAAGAGAAAAAAGAGAAAATGACTATCAGGATATTTTCCGAATTAAGGATTCGGATATCACGGTAGAGGACAGAAATGAATCAAAATATGGAGACAGGGAAAGATTTCCACAAAATGCAGTGTTTTGCAAAGAAGTATTTTCGATAGGGACACCGCAAGGAAGAAGAACTTTGCTTGGGAATATGTACACGGAATCGTATCCCGGCGGCCTATATCGGTATGAATGTAGTAAAGAGATGAAGCCATGGGCTTATTCTCAATTCAATTTGTTGTGTGACTAAGGATTAATCATGGATAATGCAAGAGTAAATCAGTATTTTGAACGTATAGGACTTGAGATGCCTGAGGAAATAATTCCTGACGGCGAATTTCTTAAGAAACTTTCTTTTCACAATATAATAAGCATTCCGTATGAAAACACCCAATTTCTTACGAAGAAAATAATACCATGTAATGTGAATGACCTTTTTCAAAGGATTGTTGTCGAGAAAAAGGGTGGGATTTGCCATGATATTGCGTGTCTGTTTGGCTGGTTTTTAGAAGAAATAGGCTACGAAGTAGTACATGTTGGAACTGTTTCTTTTGTGGAGAAAATAAAGACGCATATCCACAGAACATTAGTGGTGACTGATTGCAATAATACAAAATGGCTGACAGAAGTGGCTTATAGTCCAATGTTTACAAATAAGGCTCCATTTTTGTATGAATTTGATCTTGAACAGGAAAGAGTGGATGGGATATTTAAGCTTGAGAAGAAAAGCGACGAAGTCTTCCTGGTCGGTCCAAATGAATACTGCTCCTTTTGTATGAAATATTGGGATTTATCCCCGGAAGTTGGCACACAGATAAAGGAAATGACCATAAAATACGAAGATCCGGCGGGTGAGATTAAGCGAAATATAGCAATTGGAACGCCCGAAGGGCGCAGAACGTTGACCGGGAATACATACAGAGAAAGCTTTAACGGGAATGTATATAGTTATGAATGTGATGAAAAAGCATTACCCTGGGCCTATTCGCAGTTTGGATTGAATTACTAAAGTATCTACAAGTCTGAAACCAACATCATGTAGGTACCCAAGAGTATTTCACTATTAAAATTCTTTTATGAGGAAAATTTGAGAAAGATACTATTGTGATTTTCTCACAGAACAAGGTAAGATATAGTGTTATAAAACGTGTTTTGCTCGGTTACGGGCTTTGAATATGAAGTATGAGGGTGATTTATTTGAGGAGTAAAGATATAAGCAGATCAAATATTATGACAGATGTATTTAAGGAGATGCTGTTTATACAGATTATGGCTGTTATCACAGCTACTATCGGATCTGTAGTTGATGGTATTGTTATAAGCAATTTCCTTGGTCGTGATGCTATGGCTGCATTTAGTATTTCAACCCCGTTCTTTGTATTCTTATCCTGCTTTTCTAATATGGTTGGTAACGGTGCACAGTCATTAAGCGGGAAACAGCTTGGGAAGGGTGAAAAGGAATCGGTAAATGGTTTGTTTTCGCTTACTATAGTTTCTGTTTGCATTTTCGGACTCATTATTTTCTTTATTTCATTCCTCTTTAGCAATCAAATTGCTGTGCTATTGGGTGCAAACGCTCAGACAAAGGAAAATGTTGCGGCTTACATTAAAGGTTTGTCGTTTGGCGCTCTTCCGATTATGTTAAATGGTCCGATAATAAGATTTTTGCAGCTTGATAAGGCTCAAAAATTTTCATTCCTCGGTGTAATCGTGATGACAGTTACGAACATATGCGGAGACCTTCTAAATGTATTTGTATTTAAGAAGGGAATGTTTGGAATGGCGTTTGCTACCAGTATAGGTTATTATGCCGCGGTCATTCTTTTGGCTACCCATTTTCTTGGTAACAAAACCGAGCTTACATTTGATGTTGCCAAGGCGAAACTCAAGGACTTTAAGGATATTATTGTAATAGGATTGCCAACTGCAATCAGCCAGTTATGTATTATGCTTAAGTCGATGTGCTTAAATAGAATTTTTCTTGCTCTTGCCGGCACATTGTTTGTGGCTGCATATGCGGGACAGAATACAATTTCTACATTACTCAGTTCCGTAAGTCTTGGATATGGGATGACTACTCTTTTAGTATGCAGTGTTCTTGCTGGAGAAGAAGATAGAGCCTCATTAACAAAAACACTTAAGGATTCGCTTAAAATCAGTGTGATAATTAACGCAATAATCGCAGTATTGGTAATTGTGGGTGCTGACTTTCTTGCATCACTCTTTGGCAAAGGTGATTTGGAAACAAGAAATCTTTCGGCAAGAATTTTGAGAATTTATGCATGCGGATTACCGATAAGCATTATCACAGTTAATCTTCAAAACTTTTTCCAGAGTATGAAAAGGACGCTTCTCGTCAATGTAATATGTGTACTTCACGATTTTGGATTTATAGTTGGTTATGCTCTTATATTACCTCGAATTGCAGGAAGAGATTCAATATGGTTTCTATTCCCGGCTGCACAGGTAACAACGCTTCTTATGATAGTATTAATTTCTGTCATATATAATAAAGGAATTCCGAAGAGTTTCGAAGAATTTTTGATGTTGGATGAAGGATTTGGTGTCAGTGCCGAGAACAGACTTGATATTTCGATAAATGATTTGAAGAGTGTTGTTGGAGTATCCGAAAAGGTTCATAGTTTTTGCCGCTTACACAATATGGATGAGAAAAAGAGCTTTTTCGCTGCTCTTTCGATAGAGGAAATGGCCGGAAATATAGTTCTGCATGGATTTGAAGAGGACAAGGAAAATGTAATTGAAATCCGAGTCGGAATAAAGGATGATAAAGTTAAAATCAGAATTCGAGATAATTGCAAAAACTTTAATCCCGAAGATCATATAAAGAATCTGACTGATGAAGATATGACACACAATATAGGAATTCGTATGATATCAAAAAAAGCCGAAAGCTTCAAATATCAAAGTACTTTCAGACTTAATGTATTAACTATTGAAATATAATCGAACGTATATCAATCAAATTCTGTTTGGAATTGTTTTCCGGAGAAAGGAATAAGTAAGATATGCAAAATAGCATAGACGAAAGAATAGAACAAAGAAGAGATAAGTTAATGAATAGTGTTAAAGAAATATTTGGCGATGATATTAGCGATGCCAAAGTACATTATTCTACAAAAAGTTTTGTTTATGATTATTCCGACGAATTTATTATTAAAGTAGATGAAATATCCGGGGATGAGAACCAATTTTCGGCGTTACTGGATTATATGACGGAATTAAAGAGAAGCTGCCCCGAAATATGTGCTCCTGTTAGGACCTTGGCTGGAAAAACATATGAAAAAGTAGAATTTGAAGACAGAACATTAACAGTGACTAAGTTTGAAAAGGCTAAAGGAGAATTACTTCGTGGAAATATGCTAAATGCAGATCATGCTTATGCGGTAGGAGATGTTTTAGGTAAAATCCACGAATATTCAATAAAACTAAACAAGAATAACAGAGCGGTGATCAGACCGTCATTTGAAGATGAGATAAAGAGAATCGAAGCAATTCTCGGGAAAGATTTTGTTAAGCAATACTATGACGAAACGGCTATAATTCAGATCAAAAATTTGATTGAAAATGTGAGAAAAATCGAGAAAACACAGAGCAATTTCGGATTGATTCATAACGATTTTACATTCTATAATTATTTTGTTGATGATAACAGAATAAGAATTTTTGATTTCGGAGACTGCGGATATGGCTATTTCATGTATGATATAGCAATTCTGTTCCTTTCGTGGATTTCAAAACCGGATGCAAATGCAATGCTTGATGTTAAAGGAAATCTTGAATTGCTTTTGCCTGCTTTTAGAAAGGCATATGAAAAGCATGTCAGTGTAGCAGAGAATGATTGGGATAACCTGAAAATCTTTATGCAGCTCAGACAAATCAAAATGGCAACAAATCTAATTATGAATAATCAGTCGAATGATACGGTTATTGGAGGAAAGGTAGAGGAAGGTATTGTCAGAAGGCAGACAGCCCTGTCAATCGGGGACATATACGAGCAACTTGATCAATCGCTGCTTCAGACAAGAGATAATGTTATTCTTATCAGCAAAATGCTAAAGGATGGTAAGTGTGATGAATCAAATCCAAAGGAAGTTTATCTGTGGAAAGTAATCCACTCTGATGAGTCAAAGCCGTTTTATGAATACATATTGGAAGAGATTAAAAAAAATGAAAAGCAATAGTATCATTTAAAAATGCGGATATTATTATTATGGACACATTTCAATGTGAGAACGGAGGCAGCAATGTCAGAAGAAACCAACAATAGATACTGGATATCGGTAGTAACGCCGGGATACAATATCGATATGGATCTTTTTGTAAAATGTTTTGAGAGCCTTAAGAGTCAGACAATAGGTTTTGATAAGATTGAATGGGTTGTTGTATCTCATAATAGCAGTGATGAACAATTTGATAAGATTAACGAAATTATTGCCGGATATGAAAACATTAAAGTATATAAACTGAATAATGAATATCATACTCCTTCAAGTCCCAGAAATTATGGTATTGATAATGCTACCGGAAAATATCTCGGATTCTTAGACGCTGATGATACATATTATCCTGAGGTTTTGGAACAGTGCTACTCTGTTTTGGAGGAAGAAAACGCCCAGATGGTTGCATTCAGAATGGATACAGATTCGAATGATGAATCCAATCTTGAGGTTAAACAATTTAGTTTGCTTGATCAGACAAAGAGGAAGATAGTTCTTGAGAAGGGTAATTATGATCAGACAAAGGTATTAAACGGTCCCGGAATGATGATTACTACAAAACTATACAGTCTTGATTTTATTAATTCTATCGGACTTAGATTTGACCCCGAGGTTCCGTTTGCCGAAGACAATTTGTTTAATCTGCATGTTATGGCGAATATGAAAAAATCGGTTATTTTGCCACAACTTATCGGTTACAGATATTTCTTAAACGGCGGAAGCTTAGTGCAGTCATTCAACAGAAAAGAAAAGGACATTTGGCCTATTGCCGTCGGTGTCAGTAAAATATGTGAGACCGGCCTTTCGTACGGCTTATATATGAACAGTATCATGTGCAGTGTATTTGGATATCTTAGTGCAATGTTGTTGACTTCGGCAGATATCTCTTTGGAATTCAGAGAAAAAATTGCAGATTTATTAGTTCCGTATATTCAATTTCTTGAACCGATTGAGCCGTCAAAACTTGATAGCAAACAAACAGCCAAGATGCTTACGATAATGCCTAATATGGTTATAGCCAAGCCAAAGCTCATGTATAGGTTCCACAAAATAATGCATACACTGGGTGTTGATATGGAAACTCAAATCAAAAAGCATGCTCAGTAATATTAGCGGGAGGAACAAAATGAAAGCTAATCAGGTAAACGAAAAACTAATTAAGATCCTTCAGGAAAATAAGGATAGTGATCGCGGCAGAAATATGGATTTTAGGTATGTAAAGATTGTAAACGGATTTAGACATCTGGCACCAATATCCGAATATGATAGTATTGCCCCGTTAATTGAGTTAACCACTCGTGTCGGAGAAACGGGAATATATACATCTCATCCGTTAATCGGATACAGTCTTACGTCCGGAACAACAGGTGTACCGAAATATATACCTTGTACAAAAGAGCATATTGAGGATTACCAAAAAGAATTTGTATCCATTGTGGGCAAAGAAAGAACAATGCTTTTAATGGAAAGTCTTCCAAGAGACAAAAAATTCAAGGACGGTGTATATCTTGATTCGATATCGGGCCTTACTCTGCAAAGCCTGAGGAAAAAAATAGACAAATTTGCTATAGTGAATCCGGAGCCTTTATTGTACCTAAATGAGTATAGTGACTCGGAATACTTAAGAGCATTTTTTGCTTTAGGCGATGCTGGGATAAATCAGATAGTCGCCCCATTTAGCTGGGGTGTGGTCAACTTTTTCGATTGTATTAAGAAAAATTATAATATGCTTCTTAATGATATTGAAAATGGTTGTATTGATAATTCTGTTATGATTTCCGATGAATTAAGAAAGGAACTGGAGCCTTACATAAAACCCAACAAGGAACGTGCAGAAGAGTTAAAAGCGTTATACAGTGAGGAATTCTTCGACGGTTCTTGGGTTGAAAAAGTGTGGCCCAAAATGTCAAAGGTAGTTGCGGGCGGAGGCGGAAGTTTTTCAATATACAGTAAAACACTTAAGAAGCATTTAGGAAAAATATCACATAATTATGGATTGTATGCTTCATCAGAGGCAGTTATCGGAAAGGCTCTACTGGATGATAGTGATGTATATACATTAACGGATTCATCGGTTTTTCTTGAGTTCCTTCCGGTGGATGGGAAATCGAGCGAAACATTCCTGGCAGATGAACTTGAGACAGGAAAAAGCTACAAGATATTGGTAACGAATAATGCGGGTTTGTATCGTTACCGATTGGGTGATGTAATAAAAGTCACGGAAATGAAGAATGGCATTCCCTTTTTTAAGGTGATGTACAGAAGTGCACAGGAAATTGTGATTGGAAACGCAAAGATTTCAGAGGAGAAGGTTCTACAAGCGATTCGTGCCCTTGAGAAAAGGATCGGCATTGATGTGGTGGATTTCACATTTGGTGAAGAGGATGATAAATGCCTGATTTTTTTGGAGCCCGATGCTGATAGAAGAAATATGAAAAAGTGTGCGGAAACTTCTCTGGATGAAATAGCGGATATTATGGCAAAAGAAATCTCGGATGGCGGGAATGAGATTAGATGTGCGGTTCATTTTTCAGAACCGCAGACCCAGTTATTATATAGGGATGTGCGAAGATATCGCGAAAAAGCCGCTATTGACCAAATTAAGCCGGTTCGTGTGCTTGACAATCCGATAAAAGTTAAATTTTTTAAGAGAATGATAGAACGATAGTTGACAGGCCTTTTCTGTAATAGAGGGCCGAACAGAATATTGGCGATTGGTTGAAGCAAAAGTAGCTTAGAGTACTACAATGAATGGCGTACAGATACTTACAATGGTGAGTTTGCTAATTCGATAATATCTGGGTGGAAGATTAGCGAAAAACGTTTGCAAAGTTATTTGAGAAACAAGAAGATTCTTTACACAAAAGAACAAAATTCATATTATACTTATCTAAAGAACACTTGAGGTGGTAAAATTCGTTGCAACCACACACCTTTTGGGTCAAAAGAGATGCTACAGAGGCGACGGTAGCCAGGTGTTTTTTGGATATATATTGATGATTAAGCACAGTTTTAGAACTGTGCATTTTTTATAAGAAGTGGTTAATCAACGATACTACTGTGGAGACGGTTGTTCTTTTGAACACCATTTCAGATATTTCCAACCTTGTCGTATCTGTAATTGATGCTGTTCAAAATGCGGGATTTGATGATTCTCCTCAACTTGCAGTGTGCTCTATCTGGTCGGTGGCCGGTATATACAACTGCATCATAACTAAGAGTATTAATTTGAAAAAAATGCAAATAATAGTACCCTGAATCGCTGATTAATGATACTATTATGGCGAAAGGAAGTGGCGAAATGTTTGCAAAGGTATATCCAAGAGAAAAATATATATCGAAAATCCGTCCTTTTTTTGATTCGGACATAATTAAGGTAATTACCGGCATAAGAAGATGTGGCAAGTCTTTTATTATAAAGGGAATTATCAATGAGTTAAGATTAAATGGTGTAAATGAAACAGACATTATATACGTTCCTTTGGATAAAAGGGGATTTAAAAACATTAAGACACCTGAACAGCTGGAAGAAAAAATAGAATCAATGATAAACAATGAAGAATTTAAATATTTGTTCATTGATGAGGTTCAGAATGTAAAAGGCTTTGAAAGTGTCGTACAGGCATACGCCGAAGAAGGATTTTCAGTATTTTTGACAGGATCAAACTCCTATATGCTAAGTGATGAAATAACAACAAAACTCACGGGTAGATATCTTCCGTTCGAGGTTTTCCCACTGGATTTTTCCGAATATTTGGATATGAAAAAATTCTTTGATAAAGAAATTCGCGATATGGAAATCGAGTTTGATGAATACATCCTGAATGGAGGATTCCCGAAGTCGTTGGAATTTGATGATCTGAATACCAGACAGGTATATACACGAGGCATCATAAGCGAAATCTTTGAAAAAGATGTAAAGACGCGAAAAAGAATCTCCAATGTCGCTGTTTATGAAAGAGTACAATCATTTTTGCTAAATAACTATTCGGCACCATTTTCCATAGGTAATCTAATGGATATATTAGCGTCAGAAGGATTTAGGACAAAGCCGACTACTGTTAGAGGATATATAGAAGATCTTCAAAAAGCCTAAATTGTATATGAGTGCAATAGGTTTGATTTAAAGAGCAAAAAGGCTATAAAGCGTGACCAGAAATATTATTTATCAGATTTGGCAATTTACTTTTCAATGAATACGGATAATAGAATAAGTTATGGCCCGTTGCTTGAAAATATTGTTTATCTGTTCTTGGTTAGTAATGATTATCAAGTAAGTATCGGGAGAATAGGAAACTTCGAATGTGATTTTATTGTCAGAGATCACAATCGAAATTATGCGTATATTCAAGTTGCATATACACTTCAGGGAGAAGATATAAAGACAACTGAACGTATTAAAGAAAGAGAATATAGACCTTTTAGAGATATAAAGGATGGTTATCCAAGATATATTATTTCCCTGGATAAGTTTAGGGACCAGCAAGAAGGCGTTCATCACATAAATGCAATAGATTTGTTTTTAGGAAAAGATAAAATAGGTGAATCGTATTAATAATGGCGTTAGCTGTTTTTGGTGGTATCTGTTGCGGCGTTATTTGATGAGAATGCAAATTTAAGAATGAAAAAGTTGACAAAGAAGTTTTTGAAAACTTTACCCAACAAAGTTACAGTAGATTAAAGGAGTTGAAACATGCGAAAAAGATTGTATTTGTCTTTGATATTATGTGCAATAGTGGGAAGTATCCTATGCGGATGCTCTTCAAATGGGGAAATACATGAAAAGACGATGGTAATTCTTGATACTGATATGGGGCACTATAATGATGATACTTTAGCATTATCACTTCTTTTAAGCGAAGAAACCAAGGGTAATATCGAAGTCTTGGGAATTACGCTCGTAGGTGGTAATTCCTTTATTGATGCATCATATGAGGCTGAGTATGGAGTTGTCAACGAAAGCTATATAGAAACGACTGAGTTCTTAAAATCAATCGGGAGAGAGGACATTCCTGTTTTGAAGGGGAGCGATGTGCCGTTTAAGTATGGACTTGATAATGTGGACGCGACCCAGAAGACTTACTATTTTTATAATGAAGAAGGCACAGAAAAGCCGAGAAACTATCTTAAATTCGGAAGCGGATATGGCTGTATAACGTCACTGAACAATTTGAAGGGTGGACATCTTAATGACTGTGAGGATGCAAGTGATTTCTTGATTGAGCAGGCTGAAAAATATAGGAATAATGTTGTGATTATCGCAGTTGGTCCTACGACCAATATTGCAAGAGCAATAGAAAAGGATCCTTCTTTCGCCCAAAATGTGAAGGCTATATATTATATGGGTGGAGCGTTCGGGGATGTTTATTCGGATGTTGATTCAAGTGGTAAATATGTTGAGACCATAGGAGGAGCAAATACTACTCCATATTCAGAATATAACGTATTTTACGATGCTGAAGCTTTTGGAAAATGTATTAGTGCCAACTTCCCTAAACAGGTTATTACGCCGGGACATGTAAATGTTTTGATTGACACGCAGACAGTTGACGAATTGAAAGCAAGAGTCGGCGAAAAATCTACGATAATAGCTGACAAGTGGTTTGAGTATTACGATATGTACATTCAGGACTATCCGTATTGGGATCCGCTTACAGCAATGGCATTTCTTAAGCAGGATTCTATAACTTCAGCTGAAGAAACATATATTCTGGTCAATTCAGACAGAGCCGATGAAGAATATGGAAGAACCGAAAAAATCAGTGATGAGCAGTATCTTGAACTAACCGATGACGAAAAAGCAAATGCCGGGAAAGTGATGATAGTTGACAGGATGGATGGCTTCTGGAACTATGTTGCGGATCTTTTCTTGGACACAAAATAGGAAAATACATTTATATTCAAAGATTATTTGATGGGAGTTCCGAAAAATTGACAGTGTTTTGGATGCCAGATAATCTACGGAGGAAAGAGCAAGATGACGGATGTAAATAATTCTTGGAAAATGCGGGGAAAACAGGCCAGCCCGGAGGAAACTGTGGCCAGAGCACAGGGGATTCTTGAAAAGTATGGTTTTCAGGCATCTTTGGAAGAAACTTCTCACGCGGTAGAAGACTGCTACAGCTGTCGTTTAACATTGTGTAGCTCTTTGGGGGAAGCTTTAGGTAGCAACGGAAAGGGGATGACTTTGATGCTCAGTCATGCCAGCGCATATGGCGAACTGATGGAACGTCTTCAAAACAGGCAGTTCTTTCATAAGATTCGTTATGATGACCCGGCATATGAGGAGATAAGCTTTCCGGAGAATCCAATCTATTCTCCCAGAGATGAGAACCAACCGAAGGTAATGCGGGATCTGAAGAAGTGCCTGATATCCAGCATTGGTATGCCTATGACGGAAAGCGTCACGGAAGAGCTGGTTAACAGCATGATTGAGAAACTGATCCCGTTGGGAATGAAGGGCTTTTCTACGCTTCCGTTTTACAGCGTCACGGAGGATCGGACCGTTTACCTGCCGATTGATCTTATTCAATGCTTTTGCGGGAGCAATGGAATGGCGGCAGGAAATACGTTGGAGGAAGCTCTGGTAGAAGGAATTTCCGAGATTTTGGAACGGTATGCCGAACTTCAGTTTCTGGAAGGGAGAATCGTACCGCCGCAGGTTCCGAGGAGTGAGATTGCTAAGTACCCACATATTGAAAAGGTAATCCGTGAAATCGAGGGAAAAGGTGATTTCTCTGTGCGTGTGCTAGATCTTTCCATGGGGAAGGGGATTCCGGCACTCTGCGGCATAATCATTCATAAGAATAAAGGCAATTTCTCGATTTGCTTTGGCGCGCATCCGTCCTTTTCGATTGCGTTGGAACGTTTGTTTACCGAAAGCTTTCAGGGAGTCGATCTGGAAAAGCGTATGAAAAACGCATACCTGGAACTACGTAATCACGGACGAACGGGTGCAAAAAGCAAAGATAATCTGCTTTCGAACGGAATCGGTTGTGTTTCTCCGGCTTTTATTTTGGATCGCGCGGATTATGAGTTCCATCCATGGCCGGAACTGAAAACGGACGATAATAAGGAAATTGCTGCGATGCTGATCCGAAAACTGGAGGAACTGGGAGCGGATGTTTACATCCGAAATGCGTCATACATGGGATTCCCCGCTGTATACATTTATGCCCGAGGTGTTTCCGAAGTAAGCGAAGTCAGCGTCAAATTTCTAAATGCATTTTTGTGTCTGGCCGAAGCACAGAAGTATTTTCTTCGCATGGATCAGCTTTCGGAAAAGGACGTCAAGAAATTGGAGGAACTCATCCTACGAAGACGCGGTCTGGTCGGCGCAGGAAAAATCAATGTTATGTCTCAACTGCATTTTGATACTCCTTTGCCGGGCGTACCATTTGATATGGATGTGCTATTGACTGCGTGTCGATATCGTTTGCGACATTTCCGTGATGCGGCAGACAGCCTGAACAGCATTGTTTCCGATGGAAATCAGAATATGGATCCGATGGAGAAGGCCTTCTGGATTGCGGCAAAACTGTATATGGATGCGCTTGCGGATGAGATGACAGAGGAAGATTCAGAAACGCTGATTCGGAATCTGTGTCCGGATACGGCCGAAAAGGTGTTGGATATCTTCCGCGATCCGGAGAAGATTCTGGAACGCCTCTATCCGAACATTCACAGTCTTTCTCGGGAGGAATGCCAAAGATGCCATTCAAGATATCCCGAAGTACACGATCTATATGCAAAATTAATCCGCATTGAGAAAGCGTATCCGGCTGACCCGATGGCGTTTCGAGAAATCGCAAAGCGCAGGTAAGCCGTGTAAATGAAGTGAGGGTAAAACTATGTACTACAGATTTAGCGATGATTATGAGGTTTGCAGTTATCAGGGCCTGCCCTGTCTTTGCCGAAATAAAAAGACAAATACATATATCCCTTTTTCGCAGGATGTGCCGAGAATCCTGCTGCAGTGCAAAGGAGAAATCGATATTGACCGAGATACGCTTTCGGATACGCAGAAAATGTTTCTTCGAATCGGGCTGGAGATCGGGATGCTCACAGAAAGCGCGCAACCCAATCCAATGGATGGGCCGATTACGGTGAAGTATTTCGCGAATAAGTTCCGAAAGTCCGCGCAGTGGTCGATTACCGGGCACTGTAATTATAAGTGTAAACATTGCTTCCAGTATGCCACGGAAGGCGTCCTTGGCGAACCGACGCTTGAACAGTGTATGGATGTGATTCATCAGCTTACGGAATGCGGAATACATGAGGTCATCATAACGGGAGGTGAACCATTGATCCGAAAGGATTTCTGGCAGATTGTGGACGCGCTGGCAGCGGCGGATATACGTATAATAATACTGTATACCAACGGAGCACTGGTCACGCAGGAACTGCTGGACGGACTGAGCAGCCGCGGCATGCACCCGAAGTTTGAAATCAGTTTTGACGGCGTGGGATTTCATGACTGGTTCCGGGGCGTTCCCCATGCGGAAGAAAACGCAATCCGCGCAATGAAGCTTCTTGCGAAGAATGGCTTCACTTTTGAATGCGCGATGTGTCTGTGCACCAAAAACATGCACGTCATTGCCAATACCGCAGAGTTTCTTGCTTCAATCGGATGCTCTACCGTCATGGTGTCAAGAGCACATCTGATTGGACATTGGAAGGAACATCGTGAGCTTGCCATTCCGGATGATGAAATCCGGGAACTGTATATGCGCTTTGCAGAAGAATACTATGAAAAAAAGATACCGGTTCCGATGTCGCTAGAGGGTACCTACAGTCTGCGCCCGGTTGATAAAACGCCGATAGGAGAAAAACCTGTAAAAGTTGAGCTGGATCGACATTGTCCGGAAGAAAAAACGGAACATGTGTTGATCTGCGGGACAGTGGGACGAAGCTTCATTATAGGAGCGGACGGAACAGTGGTGCCATGTATGTCTATGGGCAGCGCGCGCATTGCAGAACAGTTTCCCAATATTTTCCGAATGCCACTGAAGAAGATTCTCTCAGATTCGTCTTATATTACTTTGAGTGAAACGAAGATTGCAGACGTGATTCGTGCAAATGAAAAGTGTGTCAACTGTGAATATCGCCTTTCTTGTCATGGTGGAAGATGCAGAATTCAGGCATGTGGAGATGAAGGAACAAATTATCTGGCTGCATGGGACAGTATGTGTCAAATGTACAAGTCCGGTCTGGCTGGGCGTTTGATAGCATTCGCGGATGAACTGAACAGAAAATTGGAAAGCGACCGCGTGGCAAAGCAAGAATCGTCAGAGCAGGGAATCGAATAAAAAAGAGAGCTGTCTATTGACAGAGCAGCAGATAGATGTATAAAGTATATTTGATGATTTGTTAGATTAGTAGGCGAAATTTGCCATTTGGAAGGAGAAGAGTATGGATTTTGAAGAGATGAAAAAACTCGCGCTGGATGCTGCCAAGGAAAAGGGTGTTACGCTCGATGAGAATGAACTGGACGCCAAACTTCTGGAAATGAGCAAGTTGGATCCTGACGAGTTGGAGAATGTGAACGGCGGCTCATGTGGCCAGTCGTGGTTCCAAACGTGCGATTTTATCTGCGTGCTTTTTACGCATTAATCCTAAACGATGATAAACTTACCATCTTCGCCCGCGGTGTAGCCGAAAAAACGGTTGTGGTTGCCTGAAAAAAATATCAGGTAAAGTCTGGGCGTTTGGTATAATGGATGTGTTGTTGGAATGAATAAGACGGACATTGTACTGAAATAAATTTTGGATATACTTGCAAAAGTCCTATGACAAATGTTATTATAACAACGAAAGTCATAGGACTTTTGTTAAAGAGGGCGCTATGTATAGACAGATAACTGACGAATTATTTAAATGGAAAGACAGTAACCGAAGAAAACCGCTGATGATTACCGGGGTACGTCAATGTGGAAAAACATATGTTTTGAAGGAATTCGGTGAACTGTATTTTAATAATACCTGCTATATCAATTTCGAAGCTAACAGCAATTATGCGAGCATTTTCGATTTCGATTTTGATGTAACCAGAATAATTAATGAGCTTGAAATATTTGAAAAGACAAAGATTATTCCGGGGGAGACACTGCTCATTTTTGATGAGATTCAGGAATGCCCCAAGGCAATTACTTCATTAAAATATTTTTGTGAAAACCTTGAAGAGTTACATTTGGTGTGCGCCGGCTCGCTTCTGGGTGTAGCGCTAAAGAAGGAGAATATTTCTTTCCCGGTTGGAAAAGTTAATCGCCTGCAGATGTATCCCATGAGTTTTAAAGAATTTATTATAGCTATGGGAGAAAACAGATATATCAGTCTTTTTGAAAAGTGGGATATTAATCGTGCAATTTCGGATGGTTACGCCAAGGTAATGGAGCAATTGTTAAAGACATACTATGCTGTGGGTGGAATGCCGGAAGTAGTGCAAGACTATGTAAAGAACAAAGATTTTCAATCAGTAATCGAAATACAGGATGAAATACTATCAGATTATGCTGATGATTTTTCAAAACACGCACCTATAGCTGAAATAGAAAAACTTCGTTTGATATGGGAATCTGTTCCCAAACAATTGGCTAAGGATAATAATAAGTTTGTTTTTTCACATGTTAAGGAAGGCAAACGTGCTCATGAACTGGAAGCCTCCATGGGATGGCTGAAAAATGCAGGATTGATTCAAATACTGGAATTGGCTCAGAATGCAGAAATACCGTTAGCAATTAATGCTGATGCCACATACTTTAAAGTCTATATGTCGGATATAGGTCTCCTTAGCAGAAGACTCGGAATTTCAATAGATGATTACATGTCAGAAAATGATTCTTTAAAAGCCTCTAAAGGTGCAATAACCGAGAATTATGTTATGAACGAACTTATAAATCAAAAAAAGATTCCGTACTATTGGAAATCGGGAAATACAGCGGAAGTTGATTTCATATATGAGAAAGCGGGCAACATTGTCCCGATTGAAGTAAAAGCGGCAACCAATACTCAGGCAAAAAGCTATAAACAATTCTGCAAGAAATATGAACCTAAGATAGGTTTTAAAGTTTCTTTAAAAAATCTGGCGGCTAATATGGTTTGTGAAACAAATACGATAAGCCTTCCGTTATATTTGTTGTGGAATATGGATTTTTATGAGTAGTAAGCAACCAATCGTCACAAACCCCAGTAAAATCAAGGCTTTACAGAATCGGGGGGGGGTGGTACAATGATACTGCAAATACTCTAAAATGATGGGGAATGAATGGAAAAAAGGCAGTATCAAAGAGAAAATATAGATTGTGTCGGACTCTTCTATATTCAAGGTGGAGAGTACGGAAAAATAGAGTTTGACGGAAAGGTTATTAATGTCA
>JAZQQM010000004.1:0-276211 GCA_045629045.1 Lachnospiraceae bacterium | reverse complement strand
CATCCATCCGTAATCCGAGCCTACTCTCCCATCTAATTTACGGATATAGCTTCCTTGTTGTCTCATCCATCCGTAATTCTAGCCTACTCTCCCATCTAATTTACGGATATAGCTTCCTTGTTGTCTCATCCATCCGTAATCCGAGCAGATATAGGCGTAAAGCACCTAATAATGCTTACTCTGCCTGACTAACAGTGTATCTGTCATCAGCGCTTAGTCAACCCCACAGCCACTTGCGGTGCGCTCCGCGCAGGGTTGACTAAGTGCTGATGGCAGATAAAATAGTCAACAAGCAGCGTAAGAATTATTAATGATAACCTAAAGGTTATCACAGAATGCATAACTCATTTAGAGTTCTCTTATTTATTTCTAACCCGCAATAAATTTACGACATCCTTTGTCCATTTCGTGTTTGACATTCGCATAATTCATGTCTATACTTTTTGCAGAAGATTACTTTTCTAATTATTCATTTGGAATTCCCAAAAGTCTTCCATTATTTATTCATTTCATTTTACAGATATTGGTTTCAAAAATTTTTTAGTTCTATTTTTCTATCTTTTTGTGCTAAACACATTATCTAGCAAATATCATTTCAGGAGGTATTTTAATTGAACAATCAAACTTCACATCTTCTTAATCGAAGGAAAAAACTATTGGACATTCAACAATCTTTGCAAAACTATTTGCAGAAAAATCCAAATGACAATCAACAGATACGTATCTCACGAAGTCACGGATATCCGCAATATTATCTGATTTCGTCAAACACCGCGCCAAATGGAACCTACATCAAAAAGAAAAATCTTTCTATAGCATCTAAAATATTACAAACAGATTATTATCTTGAACTTCTAGACAATATCAATCAAGAATTGTCATCCATTGACAACTTCCTAAAGCACTGTCCAGCAACACCATATGAAAACATCTACTCATCCTTGGACGTTGCCAAGCAAAAACTTGTTAAGCCCATTATTGATACTGATGAAGTTTTTCTAAAAAAATGGATAAATGAACATCCTGATTATCTGAACACATACCCATTCCCCGGCAACTGCTTTACTAATGATAATCGTGAAGTTCGGTCCAAATCTGAAATACTAATTGCAAATGCATTAATCAAATACAGCGTCCCTTTTCGATATGAATGTAAGCTTATTGCTAATAATCGAAATTATTATCCGGATTTTACTTGTCTTAACATGCGTACCAGAAAAACTTGGATATGGGATCATGCAGGTTTATTATCAAGTCCACAGTATGCCGCAGATTTATGTGAGCGCGTAGATGTTTACGAAAAATATGGTTATTATTTGGGGGATGGATTAATTTCGACATTCGAATGTCATGATAACAGTATCAACACCAAGACCATAGATTATTATATAAACAGATACCTATTATAGACTTGTTATTAGAATATATTTAATTCTCATTCATTCTGAAATTATATCTAGCCTACTTTACGGAGATAATTTCCTTGTCGACTCATATATCCGTAATTTGAACAGTGGTACGTAGATATTTTACGGATATAGCTTCCTTGTTGACTCATTTATCCGTAATTTGGACAGGGGTACGTAGGTATTTTACGGATATAGCTTCCTTGTCGACTCATATATCCGTAATTTGGGGCTACTACTTGGCAAATACTACGGAGATTTCTCTAGTATCGGCTCATTTATCCGTAATCCGAGCAACCTCACTAGCCTACTTTACGGATATAGCTTCCCTATTGCCTCATCCATCCGTAATCCGAGCCTACTCTCCCATCTAATTTACGGAGATAGCTTCCTTGTCGACTCATTTATCCGTAATCCGCGCCACAGCACCGCCACTGCACTGCTACTGCACCGACTATACAATGGTTGGCCTGCAATGTGGGCCCCTGCCAAGGACACAAAAAAGGTCTTATAAATCCGAGGATGTATAAGACCTTAAAATTCAATTACAATAACCAATTGTGAGAGGAACTTAGACCTCTCAATTAAACTTATAGTCTTAATTAAGCATATGCCTTAATTAAACTTAAGCCTTACCGTCAGATCCTAAAACGTTAACGATCTTGTGAGCAACCATGTCCTTAACAGCCTGACGAGCGGGCTTTAAGTACTGACGAGGATCGAAGTGATCAGGATGCTCAGCGAAGTACTTACGGATGTTACCTGTCATAGCAAGACGGATATCAGAGTCGATATTGATCTTACATACAGCAAGCTTAGCAGCTTGACGTAACTGCTCTTCAGGAATACCTACAGCATCAGGCATATTTCCGCCGTACTGGTTAACCATCTTAACGAATTCCTGAGGAACTGAAGATGAACCGTGAAGTACGATAGGGAATCCGGGAAGTCTCTTAATGCACTCCTCAAGTACGTCAAAACGAAGCGGAGGGGGAACGAGAATTCCTTCTGCATTACGTGTGCACTGTTCAGCTGTGAACTTGTATGCGCCGTGTGATGTTCCGATAGCGATTGCTAATGAATCACAACCTGTCTTATCAACGAACTCTTCAACTTCTTCAGGCTTTGTGTAAGCTTCGTTACCTGCTTCTACACATACTTCATCCTCGATACCTGCTAATGTACCAAGTTCAGCCTCTACAACAACGCCGTGAGCGTGTGCATATTCAACAACCTGCTTTGTTAAAGCAATATTATCCTCAAAAGACTTAGAAGATGCATCGATCATAACTGATGTAAAACCACCATCGATACATGACTTACATAATTCAAAGCTATCACCGTGATCAAGGTGAAGAGCGATAGGAATCTCAGGATTTTCCTTTACAGCAGCCTCAACAAGCTTTACCAAGTAAGTGTGGTTAGCATAAGCTCTTGCTCCCTTTGAAACCTGAAGAATAACAGGGCTCTTTAATTCTCCTGCTGCTTCTGTGATACCCTGAACGATTTCCATGTTGTTAACATTGAAAGCACCTACAGCATAACCGCCATCATATGCCTTCTTAAACATTTCAGTAGTTGTAACTAATGACATATCATTACCTCCATATAATTTTATACTACAACGACTAATGTCATTGAATTCAATAGTAACTAAAAATTGAACTATTTATTCTGATTTAGTAAATAGTCTTCCATACCCTTTATCGCCTGGTCCTCATCCGAACCTTCGGCAAGTACGGTAATTTCGTCGCCTGTTCTAAGAGACAGACTCATCATTCCCATGATGCTCTTTGCATTTACCTTCTTGCCTGCTGTCTGCAAATATACTGTACTGTCATACTGGCTGGCAATCTGTACAAGCATAGCAATAGGACGTGCTTCCAAACCCAGGGGCACCTGAATCTTAACTGTTTTTTCCATAAATTCTCCTCTCGTCTACCTTAAAGTTTCTCAGCAATTTCGCTTAACTTACGTAATCTGTGATTAACACCCGACTTTCCCACGGCCGGATTAAGGTAACTCCCCAGCTCTGCGAGAGAACATGATTCGTGTTCCAGTCTCGCATAAGCAATTTGCCTAAGAGGCTCATCAAGCTTCTCAAGACCCATCATCTCGTCTATTTTGCGGATATCTGCAATCTGCTTGGAGCAGGCACTTACT
The DNA here is from genome assembly GCA_045629045.1 of Lachnospiraceae bacterium. GTDB lineage: Bacteria > Bacillota > Clostridia > Lachnospirales > Lachnospiraceae > JAILLW01. Next base: position 272,642 of record JAZQQM010000004.1, on the reverse strand, counting down.
GTCTTGGCAATATTGGCCGTTTCACAATTCACTTGACGATTAATGGAATTCCGAACGTCCTTCTCTACCCGGAGTGTTTCCATATACATAAGAGATTTGTGAGCACCGAGGATGTTAAGAACATCTACAATTGCTTCAGCTTCTTTAATATAGACGACATATGTATTCTTACGATTTGAAATCTTCGCCGATACGTCAAAAGATATCAGTATATCTTTGATTAACCCGGCCTGTTCCATATCGTTACAAACAAATTCAAGATTATAACTTTTGTTCGGATCGTTAATTGAACCGACACACATAAACGCTCCTCTTAAAAAGGCACGCTTACAACAGGACTTCCCCAAAGGAGCGTCCACATATCTTTGTAACATATTGGTTTTCTTTTGTAAAGTAAAGAATTTCTTACCGACAGCAGTATTCTCATCAATTGTTCTGCTGTTGAAGATATTGATTGCACTAAGCTCAGCCAACTGACAATGCCGGCCGGAGGCTATGTTCATCTCAAGTTCTTCTTTAACATCTTTAGAAAACGACATTACTCACCTAACTAATTCTGACCATGAATGCCCACGTCAATATCTCTGTGGGTTATTTTAATTCCGTATCCCTTTTTATCTTTAAGTGCTTCATAGAGGGCATTTGCCAATGTAACACTTCTATGTTTACCGCCGGTACAGCCTATCGCTATAACGAGCTGGTATTTTCCTTCTTTAACATAATTGGGCATCAGGAATTCCACCATATCCTGAAGCTTATTAAGGAACTGTCCTGCCTCATCAAAGCCCATTACATAGTCACGAACCGGGGCATCATTACCGCTGTAGTATTTTAACTCATCTATATAATAAGGATTGGGCAGAAATCTTACATCAAATACCAAATCCGCATCCTGGGGAATTCCGTGCTTAAATCCGAAGGAAACTATATTTACCATAAGGCTGTTGTAGCCTTCGTCATTAACGAATATTCTGTCCAGTTCTTCTTTAAGATCTCTGGTCAAAAGTGTAGAGGAATCCATTATATAATCAGCTTTTTCTTTGATGCTGCTTAAAATAGAACGTTCCTTTTGAATGCCTTCTTCTATTCTTCCATCGGGGCTAAGAGGATGCATTCTTCTTGTTTCTTTGTATCTTTTAAGAAGTGTAGCATCGGATGCTTCCATATATAATATTTCAAGGGGGAAACCTGCCGATTTAAGTTTATCCAATATGGAAGGAACTCTTTCAAATCCTACATTGGCACGGACGTCTACACCAAGAGCAACCTTGGTAACTTCGCCGCCCTGAACTCCCAGCAGTTCCACGAACTTCTCGATAAGGTCAACAGGAAGATTATCTACACAATAAAATCCGATATCCTCAAGCATTCTGAGCGCTGTTTTTTTGCCTCCGCCGGACATTCCGGTTACTACAACAAATCGCATCTTCTACTCCTTAAAATGTTCCCAAAAATATAACTTCGGGTTCCAGCATCACGTCAAATTTCTCTTTGACTTTTTCCTGAACTTCTATTATTACTTCATAAACATCCGCAGCCGTTGCGTTTCCTTTGTTAATAACAAATCCGCAGTGTTTATCGGAAACCGCTGCTCCGCCTATGGAAAAACCACGCAATCCCGCATCCATAATAAGTTTGCCTGCGAAGTATCCTTCGGGACGCTTAAATGTACTTCCCGCACTGGGATATTCAAGAGGCTGTTTTTCTCTTCTTCTTTCGTTAAGTTCCTTCATCTTGGAACGGATTTCGTCGGCATCCCCGTTCTTAAGCTGCAAGGTAACCTCAAGAACCGTAAAGGGACGTTTCTTAATTGCACTGGTCCTGTATCCGAACTCCATATCCTTGTTGTCCAAAGTGTATACTTCACCGTTAGGGTCGCAAACCGTCACGGATGTAACAACATCTTTAAGTTCTCCGTCATAGGCTCCTGCATTCATCACTACACCGCCACCTATTGTTCCCGGGATTCCGGATGCGAACTCAAATCCCGTAAGAGAATTATCAAGAGCCGCTCGTGCAATCTGTGACATCAGTGCACCTGCACCTGCTATTATTCTTGTTCCTTCAACACGAACCAAATTCATTTTAGAACCAATCTCAAGAATAACTCCGTTATACCCTTTGTCACCAACCAGAAGATTGCTTCCGTTGCCTTTAATATAATAGGGTTCACCCATCCTGTTAAGATAAGGGATAAGCTTTAAAAGTTCTTCCGAATCGGAGATTTCAACCAACAGTTTGGCCTCACCGCCCACTCTGAAAGTTGTTCTTAGGCTCATCGGTTCATTTTGATATATATTTTCATTAGGTACGACATTACTTATATATGAAAGTATTGCCGAATTAATCTGTTCCATGAAGGTGTATTACCGTTCCTTATTTATTATCAAGTACGAGCTTTGCTGCGCCGTAAATTCCTGCATCATTTCCCAAAGTTGCAAGAGCAAACTTGGTTTCTCTTGAGCCATGGAAAGTATTCTTAATATAATGGGGCTTAACGTAGTCGATAACTACTTCGCCGGCCTTTGATACTCCGCCGCCGATGCATATAATTTCGGGGTTTACCACACAGGAAATAGCTGCAAGAGCATTTCCCAAATAGCTACCGTACTGCTCGGCAGTCTTAATGGCAACCTTATCCCCTGCCTTTACAGCATCAAAAATTGTCTTTGAATTGACCTCTTCATTTCTTAATACGGAAGATTCATCCGTTGAAGCCAGTATTTTTTTACCGATACGCGTAATTCCCGTAGCGGAAGAATACTGTTCCAGACAGCCTTTGTTACCGCATCCGCATGTATCTTCTTCATCATCATTAACATGAATATGTCCGATTTCCCCTGCAGAACCGTTAAAACCGTTAAGGATTTTACCATTAATAATGATTCCGCCGCCGACACCTGTTCCGAGAGTAACCATTACAACGTCATCATAACCCTGCGCTCCACCCTTCCACATTTCGCCAAGGGCTGCAACATTCGCATCATTACCTGCTACTACAGGCATCTTAATTATTTCTTCAAGGGTTTCTTTGATAGAGAATACTCCCCATCCTAAATTGGCCGCCTTACGAACGACTCCTGTATCATCAACAGGGCCCGGAACTCCGATGCCTACACCTGCCACATCATCCCTGGAAATGTTTTCCTTGGCAAGCTTATCTTCTATACTTTTAGCAACATCAGGAAGAATATCGGCTCCACTGTTTTCCTTTCTTGTAGGAATCTCCCACTTATCAAGAAGTTCACCTTCGCTGGTGAAAAATCCCATTTTTACGGTAGTTCCGCCAATATCAACTCCAAACGCATACTTACTCATTAATCTTCATCCTCCTCATCTCTGCCGTTTAGCAAAGACTCCTGTACTCTTCTGTATAGTTCTTGCGCAGCATTGTAACCCATCTTTTTCTGTCTGTGATTGATTGCTGCAGATTCACAGATAACGGCAAGGTTACGGCCGGGTCTGATTGGTATATTGTGACATACAACCTTGTTACCAAGGTACTCAATATATTCCTCTTCCAATCCTAATCTGTCGTATTCCTTTTCTTTATTCCAATCCTCTAAATGGATTACAAGGTCAATGTTCTGTGTATCCTTAACCGAAGATACACCATAAAGTGTCTTAACATCAATGATGCCGATACCTCTAAGCTCGATGAAGTGTCTCGTTACGTCAGGGGCAGAGCCTACAAGGGTTTCGTCGGATACCTTACGAATTTCAACAGCGTCATCCGTAACAAGTCTGTGACCTCTCTTTACAAGTTCCAGAGCTGCTTCGGATTTACCTATTCCGGATTCACCTGTAATAAGTACGCCCTCACCAAAGATATCAACCAGTACACCATGAATGGAAATACATGGGGCAAGCATAACATTAAGCCATCTTATTAACTCGGCAGAAAAAGGTGATGTGGCCTTTTTGGTTCCGAAAAGAAGAACATTATGCTCGATGGCAGCCTTTAGGAAAAGCTCATTGGGCTTAAGTTCTCTACAGAAAATAATAGCCGGAATATCATGGCTTAACAGTTTATTGTAGACTTCCTTCTGTCTTGCTTCCGGAAGTCCTTCCATATATGAATATTCAACAAAACCGATTACCTGAAGACGGGTAGCTTCGAAATGCTCGAAATAGCCTGCCATCTGAAGAGCAGGTCTGTTAATATCCGGAACTTTAACTCTGACCTTCGTAATATCAAGCTCAGGGGTAAAGTTCTCAAGCTTCATCTTCTCTACGATTTTTTCCATTTTTACACTTGGCATATACAATCCTCCTTAAGTTTCAAAGAAACACCATCTTTCATTTTACCATATTTTAATGGAAGAAGGTATAAATCTCCTCGGCAACATTCCTTGGAATCTCATCTACCATGGCCAACTCCTCCACAGTTGCGTTTTTGACCTCTTCAATTGACTTAAACGCTCTCATTAAAGCCTTACGTCTGCTTTCGCCCACACCCGGTATATCGTCAAGCACAGACTTGACGGAAGATGTATTACGAAGTGATCTGTGGAATTCAATTGCAAATCTGTGGGCCTCATCCTGAACGCGGGTTATAAGTTTAAATCCCTCACTTCTTCTGTCTATCGGGATTTCAACATTGTTAAAATAAAGGCCTCTGGTGTTATGATGGTCATCCTTTACCATTCCGCATACCGGGATTTTAAGGTCTAATTCCTTAAGTACTTCCAGGGCTATATTCACCTGACCTCTTCCGCCGTCCATTAACAAAAGGTCCGGGAATTTGGTAAATGAGCCAAACTCTTCATCAAGATTTTGTTCTTTTCGTGATTTCTTTTCTTCAAGTCCGTGAACGAATCTTCGCGTCAGAACTTCTTTCATGCAGGCATAATCATCAGGGCCTGCCACTGTTTTCATTCTAAATTTGCGGTAGTCGGATTTTTTTGGTTTGCCGCCCTCAAAAACCACCATGGAACCTACATTCATAAATCCGCTTATATTTGAAATATCAAAAGCTTCCATTCTCACTATTGAAGGCAGATTGAGCCATTCTTCTATTTCATGCATGGCACCTATGGTCTGAGCTTCCTTTTTCTTAATTCTTTCTTTGTCGTTAGCAAGAACAAGAGATGCATTTTTAGCAGCCAGTTCAACCAACTTTTCCTTTTGGCCGATTTTGGGAACGAGGATACTTACCTTGGCACCGCGCTTTGAAGTAAGCCACGTTTCAATGGTTTCGGCATCTTCGATCTCTTCTTCAAGCATTATTTCATGAGGTATAAAAGGGGTACCCGAATAGAACTGTTTAATGAATTCCTGCACTATTTCAGAGGGTTGCTTTTCCGACACGTGTGTCATATAAAAATGTTCCCGCCCTATCATCTTTCCGCCACGTACGAAAAATACCTGAACCACCGCTTCATCCTTTTCCATAGCAAGAGCAATTATATCTTTGTCCTCATCATTAAATGCAGTTATCTTCTGCCTGTTCACTATATTCTTAACCGAATTGTACAAATCACGAACCTTGGCTGCCTCCTCGAATTCAAGCTTTTCGGATAGTTCTTCCATGCGCTTGCTAAGCATATCAAGAGTATCCTTATAATCTCCGTTAATAAAATCAATTGCCTTCGTAACACCGGCATTGTATTCTTCACAAGAAACATAACCCTGACAGGGCGCCATACATTGTCCGATATGGTAATTGAGGCAGGGGCGCCCGTTACCTATATCTTTGGGCAAAGAGCGTGAACAGGTACGGAGCTTATACACTTTGTTAATAAGGTCTATGGTGGCCCTTACATCAACACCGCCCGTATAGGGACCGAAGTACCTGGACCTGTCCTTCTTCATCTGGCGAACCATGGTAACACGTGGATATTCCTCGCCTGTAGAAACCTTAATATACGGATAAGTTTTATCATCCTTCAGCATGGTGTTATATTTGGGCGAATGCTCCTTAATAAGGTTATTCTCAAGTACAAGTGCCTCGATTTCCGAATCGGTAACGATGTACTCGAAATAATCTATAAGAGACACCATCTTATCAATCTGCGGACCGCGGCCTACGATTTTACGAAAATAAGACCTGACACGGGAGTGCAGGTCTTTGGCCTTGCCGACATAAATGACAGTATCATTCTTATCATGCATTATATATACTCCCGGTTGATGGGGGAGTTTCTTTAGTTCTTCCTGAAAATCAAAGTCTGTCATAATTGTTTATAAATACTCTGTATTCTCCGGGCAAGCTGCATTGGTTAATTATAGGATAAAATATAATTAAGTACCCTCATATTCGTACCGGTATCATAGTGGAGCCCGCTGGGAATATTGTAATTGGCATCATCAAGAACACCGTCCGATGTGTATCCGTTTTTCTTAAGGTAAGAGTTTAAATCAAGAATTCTTACGTCACCGTCTCTTTTGAAAGCTTTGTTATAGGCGTTAACACCGGAATTAATGCCGGGCATTATCCCGTTTAAGAATCCGTTTGTATCAATGGGGCCGCAGTTTAACTGATACACTTTGCTAATATATCCTAATTTCTCAAATATCTGCTGATCGTAAAAGACATAAATCGGCGGATATTTTTCGTGATTGCTCTCAAATACACAGTCGTTTATTCCGAACATATTAAAAAGTGTATAGGATTTGCAGCCTTCCAAAAAAGGATGTGTGGACATTACCTTATACATGCGGTCAACACATTCAAGAAAAGTTCCGTCCGAAATTCTTCCGCCGGACTGAGTGCAAATAACAACAATCGTGTTGCCCTTCTTAAATACTCCATCGCTTGCGGGAAGTTTACCGCCCGAATACCAGGTTTCCCATGTGGGGTCATTCTTAAGGTCAATCAGTATGCCGCAGGCTCTGCTGTCCCCCAGAATAATAGCGCATCTTGTTTTGGAATTATCTATTCCCGGCTGAGTCGTCGATTGGGGCTGAGTTGCATATGCATTAACGCCCACTGCGCTCATAAAAAGCCCTATTAGTATTAAATTGGCCAAAATCAGCGAAATTGCCTTTTTCATTTATAAATCCGTTCTGTTAATGAAATATAATATACTATTATAAACTAAAACAATGCCGACTCAAATACTGAGTCGGCATTTAATTATTTTAATTGTGTGTTTGAAAACCTTCCGCGGGGTGTGCCGTCTTTGTCCCTGTCCGGTCCCGGAGGAGGCGGCATCCAGCGCCCTGATGGGTTATTATCGTTTTCTGAAGAAGAACTGCCTTCTGTCGAATTATTTTCCGAAGATGAGTTCCCTGCACAGTCACTATCACTTTCGAAAGTATCACCTGAATCTTCCTGATTTCTTTCGTCAGAAGTTTTGCTATTGTCCGTCAAAGTGACATTTATAGAACCAAGTACGGTTTCCTTGAAATTGTCTTCTTCGGGAGGCTCGGGAATTCCCTTGGCTTCTCTGAAGATTTTCATAAATTCCTTACCGGTAATTGTTTCCTTTTCGAGAAGATGAGCGGCAAGTTTGTCCATAACATCCTTGTTGTCTTCAATCATCTTCTTAGCCTCTTTATAGCAGGCCTTAAGGTATGTCATAACCTCAGTGTCAATGTCCGCAACCGTTCTGTCGGAACAAGTATATCTGGTATTTCCTTCAAGATACTGACTTTCTACGGTAGCAAGACCCATAAGTCCGAATTTATCCGACATACCGAATCTGGTAATCATGTTTTGAGCCAGTGCAGTCGCCTTTTCGATATCGTTGGCAGCACCTGTGGTTACATCCTCAAAGAAAATTTCTTCTGCGGCACGACCACCAAGAAGGGAAACTATCTGATCATGAAGTTCGTTCTTGGTTTCAAGATATTTCTCTTCTTCGGGAACATTCATTACATATCCCAAGGCACCCATTGTACGAGGTACGATGGTAATCTTCTGGATAGGCTCAGAATTTTTCTGAAGAGCCGATATAAGAGCATGTCCGACTTCGTGATAAGAAACGATTTTACGCTCCTTCTGGGACATGATTCTGTCTTTCTTTTCTTTGCCCACAAGAACCTGTTCAACCGATGCGAATAAATCCTTCTGGCAAACTGCTTTACGTCCGTTCTGAACAGCCATAATGGCAGCTTCGTTAATCATATTGGCAAGGTCAGCGCCAACTGCTCCGGAGGTTGCCAATGCTATTTCATTAAGGTCACAGGTTTCATCCATGTGAACGTCTTTTGCATGAACCTTAAGGATTTCGACACGACCTTTAAGATCAGGCTTATCAACGATAATTCTTCTGTCGAATCGTCCGGGACGAAGAAGGGCTTTATCAAGAATCTCAGGTCTGTTGGTAGCTCCGAGAACAAGAATACCCTTGGAAGTATCAAACCCGTCCATCTCCGAAAGAAGCTGATTAAGTGTCTGTTCTCTTTCTTCGTTACCACCGCCGTACTTACTGTCACGGCTACGACCTATGGCATCTATTTCGTCAATAAATATAATACAGGGTGCATTTTTGGTAGCTTCCTTAAATAAGTCTCTTACACGGGAAGCTCCTACACCTACGTACAATTCAATAAAGTCGGAACCCGACAAGGAGAAGAAAGGAACATGCGCTTCTCCCGCAACTGCCTTGGCAAGAAGCGTTTTACCCGTACCGGGAGGGCCTACAAGGAGTGCACCCTTAGGTAACTTGGCACCGATTCCGGAATACTTCTCGGGATTATGCAGGAAATCAACTACCTCCTGTAAGGATTCTTTGGCTTCATCTTCTCCGGCCACATCCTTAAAGGTTACACCGGTTTCTTTTTGAACATATACCTTGGCCGTGGATTTACCCACACTAAAGATGCCACCGCCACCGCCGGAGCCTTTGCCCATTCTTCTAAACAGAAGACTCAAAAGTCCCCAGAATAACAATACAGGAAGAATATAGTTAACGAAGATACCAAGAAGAACGTTTCCTGTATCAGTAACCTTACCCTTTACCTCGACATCGGCTTTAAGAAGCCTTGCTGTGATGGTATCGTCATCTTCGATTTTGCCTGTGTAATATCTTATATCCGAAGAACCTAAATTAGAAATATAAAAAAGATTCTGATATGCACTGTTAGCATCCTGATTATTGGAAACAGGCGTAATAATTATCCTGTCCGATTCAATTTCACAGTAAGCTACCTTACCCTCATCAAGAAGATTAATAAAATCACTGTAGCTTATCTCTTTTTCGGTACTGCCTCCCAGGATATTCATAAAGATAGACACCATGAGCAATGAAACTACGGCAATTACCACAAAGGTTATTATGCTTTGCTTCTTGGGATCCTTGCCGCCGCCCGGGCCACCGTTTCCGTTATTTCCTCCCGAAGAACCGTTACGGTTTCCCTGGGAATTGTTATCATATTCGTTTAAATTATTATTATCCATATATTCCCCGCGTTATCATGATTATTTAACTATACTAATCACGGTAGCATAAATCCATCAAAAATCTGTGATGAAATCATTAAAATTCTATAAATTACTTTTTGGTTGCACTGGTAGGCTCGCTTGTTAAATCAACTCCAAGCTTCTTAAATGTCTTAATATCAACAGAACTGAGCATCGTTGACGTATGAACCTGACAACCCTTGAGTTTCGGAATCTGCTCAAGTGCAATAAGTGCATTCTTATCTGTACCTGCCGAAATTGAAAGAGCTATAAGTACTTCATCCGTATGAAGTCGCGGATTCTTACTACCCAAGTATTCTGTTTTAAGTCTTTGGATAGGCTCAATAGCTTCGGGAGAAATGACATGTGTGTCATGATCGATTCCGCCCAATGCTTTTAACGCATTTAACAGCAATGCGGCTGACGCTCCCAACAAATCTGTGGTTTTTGAAGTAATAATCGTGCCGTCAGATAACTCAATGGCAGCTGCGGGACATCCGAGTCTTTCCGCTCTTTCGTTAGCCGCAACGGTAACCTTACGGTCATCTGTGGTAATCTTAGCCTGCTTCATAAGAAGCTCTATCTTATATACTTCATTTTCGGAAGCTTTATCTTCGCGAAGTCTGTTAAGAGTGGTGTAATATCTTCTGATTATTTCCATATGGGAAGCATATGCACATACATCATCATCCACAATACAGTTGCCCACCATATTAACACCCATATCCGTAGGAGACTTATAGGGGCTTTCTCCGTAAATGGCTTCGAACATGGCACTAAGAACAGGGAAAATCTCTATATCTCTGTTATAGTTAACAGTAGTTTCGCCATATGCCTCAAGATGGAACGGGTCAATCATATTAACATCATCAAGATCTGAGGTCGCTGCTTCATAAGCAAGATTAATAGGATGCTTAAGAGGCAGATTCCAGATAGGGAAGGTCTCAAACTTGGCATATCCGGCTTTAATACCACGCTTATGTTCATGATACAGCTGGCTTAAACAGGTTGCCATCTTTCCCGAACCGGGGCCCGGAGCCGTAACCACCACCAAAGGACGTGTTGTCTCAATATAGTCGTTCTTACCGAAACCATCTTCCGAAATAATATGAGGAACATTGGAAGGATATCCTTCTATAACGTAGTGCTGATATACTTTGATACCATGTTTCTCAAGACGTGCCTTAAATGCAAGCGCAGCCTCCTGACCGCGGCACTTGGTAAGTACCACGGAGCCTACATAAAGTCCTCTTTCCTCAAAGGCTTTCTTAAGTCTAAGGACATCCTCGTCATAAGTAATTCCAAGGTCGCCTCTTACTTTGTTCTTTTCGATATCAGATGCGGAAATAACAATTATAATCTCAGCCCTGTCAGACAATTCCATAAGCATTCTTAACTTACTGTCAGGTTCAAATCCCGGAAGAACACGGGATGCGTGATAGTCGTCAAAGAGCTTACCTCCGAATTCAAGATACAGCTTGTTCCCAAACTTCTCTATTCTTTCTCTAATGTGCTCTGACTGAGTCTTTATATATTTGTCATTATCAAATCCGATTTGCATATATGCCTCTTATATTATTATTTTTCAGGTGTTTTTTTCTTAGGTACCTTAACCTTGTCTAAGTGCCAGATTTCGTCAACATACTCCTGAATGGTACGGTCTGATGTGAATTTACCGCAACATGCAATGTTTGTGATAGCCATCTTGGCCCATCTTGATTCATCCTTATATGCTTCTTCGACCTGCTTCTGTGCATCCGCATAAGAACGGAAGTCTTTAAGAATGAAATATGTATCCGCTTTGGACGTACTAAGAGTATTAAGAAGCGAATTATATAAGGTTCTGAATCTGTCGGGATCATCGGGGGAATATGTTCCGTTAATAAGCTGCATAAGAACTCTTCTTACGTCAGGATCGTTGTTATAAATCTCGTTAGGATCATATCCGCCGTTCTTTTCGTAATTAATTACCTGGTCTGATGAAAGTCCGAAAATGAACATATTATCCTTGCCGACTTCTTCGTACATCTCAACGTTGGCACCGTCCATTGTTCCCAAAGTTACGGCACCGTTAAGCATGAACTTCATGTTACCCGTTCCGGAAGCTTCCTTGGAAGCAGTAGAAATCTGCTCGGAAACATCAGCTGCGGCAAAAATCATTTCGGCATTTGATACACGGTAGTTTTCGATAAATACTACCTTAATCTTGCCGTGAATGCTCTCATCATTATTGATTACATCAGCTACAGAATTAATAAGCTTGATAGTCATCTTCGCATTGTAGTAACCTGCTGCTGCCTTAGCTCCGAAGATAAAGGTTCTCGGATAGAATTCCATATTCGGATTATCCTTAAGCTGGTTGTACAAATACATAACATGAAGAATATTAAGAAGCTGACGCTTATATTCATGAAGTCTCTTAACCTGAACATCAAAGATAGAACGGGGATCAACTTCAATTCCGTTATGTTCAAGGATATACTGAGCAAGCTTAACCTTGTTCTGATACTTAATATTCATAAACTCCTGCTGAGCCTTTTCATCGGAAGCATACACTTTGAGCTTGCTGATCTTCGGCAGGTGTGTAATCCAGTCGTCACCCACACGTGATGTAACCCATGAAGCAAGAAGCGGGTCACCGTGTAACAGGAATCTACGCTGTGTAATACCGTTAGTCTTATTGTTAAACTTCTCAGGCATCATCTGGTAGAAATCCTTAAGTTCCTGATTCTTAAGTATCTGTGTATGAAGAGCAGCTACGCCGTTAACCGAATAACTGCAGGCAATGGCAAGATATGCCATTCTGACCTGACCGTCATAAATAATAGCCATGTTACGAATCTTATCCTGATTACCGGGATACTGCTTTTCGATAGCTGCTACGAATCTTCTGTTAATTTCTTCAATAATCTGATATACACGCGGAAGCAATCTCGAGAACAGCTCGATAGGCCATTTTTCGAGAGCTTCTGACATAATTGTATGATTGGTATATGCACATACCTTTGACATTATGTTCCATGCATCATCCCACTCAAGGTTGTAATCATCAAGCAAAATGCGCATTAATTCAGCAGTTGCAACTGTAGGATGTGTGTCATTAAGCTGGAAACATACCTTATCGGGAAGTCCGTGGATATCATCGTGCTTACGCATATATTTTTCAACAGCTTCCTGTACCGATGCGGATACAAAGAAATACTGCTGCTTAAGACGAAGTTCCTTACCTGCATAGTGGTTATCGTTAGGGTATAAAACTTCAACAATATTACGAGCCAGATTATCCTGCTCTACAGCTCTTTGATAATCACCTTTATCAAAAGAATCAAGCTGGAAGCACTCAACAGGCTCGGCATCCCAGATTCTTAATGTATCTACCATACCGTTGCCATATCCTACGATAGGAAGATCATAGGGAATAGCCTTAACCGACTGATAACCTTCCTGATGGAAGTGATTACGTCCCTTTTCATCAGGTGTAACTTCTACCCAGCCGCCGAACTTAACAATCTTGGCATATTCGGGGCGACGAAGTTCAAAAGGATTACCGTTCTCAAGCCAGTTATCCGGAGCCTCAACCTGATATCCGTCCCTGATTACCTGCTTGAACATACCGTAGCGATATCTTATACCGCAACCGTATGCTGCATATCCCAATGTAGCAAGGGAATCAAGGAAGCAGGCTGCAAGACGTCCGAGGCCTCCGTTTCCCAATGCAGCATCGGGTTCCTGATCCTCAATAACATCAAGATTAACTCCAAGTTCATCAAGAGCTTCCTTAACGGGAGCATATGCCTTTAAGTTAATAATATTATTTCCCAAAGCTCTTCCCATAAGGAATTCCATTGACATGTAGTAAACCGTCTTTGGATCCTGCTTGTCAAACTGCTTCTGAGTTGCCATCCAATTGTCGACAACTGTATCTTTTACCGCATAAGCAACAGCCTGAAAAATCTGTTCGGGTGTTGCTTCTTTAATGTTCTTACGATGCAGTGTCTTTACATTGTACATAACACTGTTCTTGAACATTTCCTTATCAAATACGAAACCGGTTGTAACTGTTTCAGGTGCCTTTTTAGTAGCCATAAACCTTTCCCCCTTTTTATACTCTTTCTACAGAAATAGTAGTCTTTTCTCCGTTTATGTTCCATTCTTTGCTAATAGCAAATGTTGCATCTTTCGCAATTTCGTTAGCCAGAACCTTAGTTGCAATTGCATCCTTGTTCTTAAGAACAACTTCAGCAATCTTGTCGTTGTTGCTGATGCCGACCTTAATTCTGTCCATAACCTCGAAGTCGGAATCCTTACGCATTGTCTGAATCTTACTTATTACTTCAAGCACGAAGCCTTCTTCGATAAGTTCCGGAGTAAGATTCGTATCAAGAACAACAGTAGTATTGTTATCGCCTTCCGATACAAAACCTGCCTTCTGCGCTGTATCAATAAGAAGATCCTCTTCGGCAAGTTCTACCGCAACTCCGTCAACATCAAACTTGATTGCGCCCTCGCTCTTAAGCTGATTCATAGCCTGACTTCCGTCTACGGATGACAGATACTTCTGAATTCCGCCAAGCTGTTTGCCGTACTTGGGACCTACCGTTCTAAGCTGAGGTTTAAAGGTATAAGAAATCAAGTCAGATACATCATCCTTGAAGATAACATCCTTTGTATTTAACTCATCCTTAACTATCTGTACAAAGAAATCAGGTAATTCCTTTGCCGCCTTAACATACATTGCACTTATAGGCTGACGGGTCTTAACATTAGCCGTGTTACGTGCCGCACGTCCCATAACAACAATATCAAGAAGCTCTTCCATATTGTTCTCAAGTTCGGTATCGATCCACTCTGTATGAACTTCGGGGAAGTCACAAAGATGGATACTTATAGGAGCGCTCTTATCTGTGGTACATACCAGGTTCTGATATATTTGTTCAGCCATAAAGGGTACCATAGGAGCTGCTGCCTTCGAAATCTCAACCAAGGCTGTATACAAAGTCATATAAGCATTAATCTTATCCTGCTCCATTCCCTTAGCCCAGAAACGTTCACGGCAGCGACGAACATACCAGTTAGACATTTCATCAACGAAGTCGTCAAGTGCTCTTGCTGCTTCAGGAATTCTGTAATTACCAAGGTCATCGTCAACTTCCTTGATAGCGGAATTAAGCTTAGACAATAACCACTTATCCATAACAGGAAGATTATCGTAATCAAGCGTATACTTGGTAGGATCAAAGGAATCGATATCTGCGTATAATACGTAGAAAGCGTATGTGTTCCACAATGTGCCCAGGAATTTTCTTTCCTTTTCCTGCACTGCCTTACCGTCGAATCTGTTAGGAAGCCATGGTGCGGAATTAATATAGAAATACCATCTTACGGCATCGGCTCCGTATGTCTTTAATGCTTCAAAAGGATCAACCGCATTACCCTTTGACTTTGACATCTTCTCACCGTTCTCATCAAGAACAAGTCCAAGAACGATAACGTTCTCATAAGGAGCCTTGTTAAACAGAAGTGTAGATTCTGCCATAAGTGAATAGAACCATCCGCGAGTCTGGTCAACAGCTTCCGAAATGAACTGAGCAGGGAACTGCTTCTCAAATAAATCCTTATTTTCAAAAGGATAATGATGCTGTGCAAAGGGCATAGCTCCTGAGTCAAACCAGCAGTCGATAACTTCAGGCACTCTCTTCATATTTTTGCCGCACTTAGGGCACTTGCAAAGTACTTCGTCAATGTAAGGTCTGTGAAGTTCAACATTCTTAGCATCCGGGTTACCCGACAAGGCAGCAAGTTCTTCTCTTGAACCGATTGCTTCCTGATGACCGCAGTCTGCACATTCCCAGATATTAAGAGGAGTTCCCCAATATCTGTTACGGGAAATACCCCAGTCCTGAATATTCTCAAGCCAGTTACCGAATCTTCCTTCACCGATTGAAGGCGGAATCCAGTTAACTGTTTTATTATTGGCAACAAGATCATCCTTAACGGCTGTCATCTTGATAAACCATGACTCACGAGCATAGTAAAGAAGCGGTGTATCGCATCTCCAGCAGTGAGGATAATCATGTTCTACCTTAGGAGCGCTAAAGAGTATACCTCTTGCATCAAGCTCCTTAAGAACCTCGGGATCACAGTTGATTGCACCTGCTTCGATTTCCTTCTTGGTGGGCTTACATCTCATACCGCCAAAAGGAGTAACGTCCTTCATAACACCGTGTTCATCAACCATCTGAACGAAAGGCGCATCATATTTACGACCTACTCTTGCATCATCTTCACCAAATGCAGGAGCAATATGTACGATGCCTGTACCGTCTGCCATGGTTACATAGTCATCACAGTATACGAAGAATGCTTTCTTATGCTGCTTGTCTGCCTCATCCTTGGCACACTGATACAAAGGTTCATACTCTTTGTACTCAAGGTCGGTACCTACGTAAGTCTCAAGCACTTCGTAAGCAGGCGTACCTTCGGGTCTTTCGATTGAACCGAGTACCGTATCGGCCAGAGCCTTGGCAAGGATATATGTATATCCGTCGGCAGCCTTAACTTTAATATATGTATCTGTAGGATTAACGCAAAGTCCAATGTTGGATGCCAATGTCCATGGGGTTGTAGTCCATGCAAGGAAATATGCATCTTCATCTTTAATCTTAAAACGTACTATAGCTGTACGCTCTTTTAATGTCTTGTAGCCCTGAGCCACTTCGTGAGAAGAAAGTGGGGTTCCGCAACGAGGACAGTAAGGAACAATCTTAAATCCTTTATATAAAAGACCTTTGTCCCAAATCTGTTTAAGAGCCCACCACTCAGACTCAATGAAATTATCATGATAAGTTACATATGGGTCGTCCATATCAGCCCAGAAACCTACTGTTCCCGAGAAGTCTTCCCACATTCCCTTATATTTCCATACGGATTCCTTACACTTGCCGATGAACGGGTCAAGACCGTACTCTTCAATCTGCTCCTTACCGTCGATTCCAAGAAGCTTTTCAACTTCAAGTTCAACGGGAAGACCGTGAGTATCCCATCCTGCTTTACGAGGAACCATATATCCTTTCATAGTTCTGTAACGAGGAATCATATCCTTAATAACACGTGTAAGAACATGTCCTATATGGGGCTTTCCGTTAGCAGTCGGAGGTCCGTCATAAAAAGTATATGTAGGACAGCCTTCGCGCTGCTCCATGCTCTTACGGAAGATGTCATTATCTTTCCAGAACTTTTCAACTTGTTTTTCACGATCTACAAAATTAAGATCTGTAGAAACTTTTTGGTACATAACGTTTATCCCTTTCATTTATATTAATTCACATAATCATAGACCATAATATTCTACACCTTTTATTGCAAGAAATAAATAAGTTATTAATTAATATTGAATATTACTTCTTCTTTAATTTATTGACTTTTCAATAGAATGCTATTATTCTATCTTTAAATTTTTATGTAATGTAAAAACAGGCAACCTATTAAGCTTGCGATTTGCTTCCTAAAAGACCTGTTTACAATATTATTGGTGGAATTGAACGGAGAAAAATTATGAAAAAAAGCATTATATCTTTATTCACAGTCATTGCAGGATCAATTCTCTTATCGGGATGTACTGTAAGAGATTTTACACGAAAAGATGTGAAATCCTATATTAAAAATGATTTAGGAATTAAAAACTTCGAACTGGCAGAGGAACCTGAAGAATATGTCGGTAAAGACAAATATACCGATTATATCTGGCATGTTAAGGATTTAGATTACGGCTTTGATTTTACTGTAGTGAACGATACTTTTTATTCCGGTGAATCAAGACGCAATCAGTTAAAAGATGATTATTGTGCCATGTTTGTCCAAAATTACGAAAAGCCGCTTCCCGACGAAGTTAAGCTTTCGTATGTTTTTTACGAAGAAGACGAATATACTGTTGCCAAATTAGCAGGAACATTCGTAGATAAGGCCGAGCTTGACAGTCTCCTTGAAGATGTCGGTAAGGTCCATTCATACTATGAAGGAATTGGCTTTAATTCAGCAAGCATCCCCTACCTTCTCTACTTCAACTGTCCTCTTACTGATGTACCCTTTTATAAACAGTATGCATCTATAGGCGGCATGCTCAGTAATTGCAATACCCTTGATTATGACGCAATATACGACGGTCTTATTATGACGTGTCTTGATCATCGTTACTTTGAAGGACTTGAAGGTTTTAGCGATGAGTATATAGATTCGTATATTAATACTAATAAAGATGTCCGTCGTCTCTATCAGGACGGACAGCCCCTTAATGATCTTATTGCCTCTGAATACGGCTACGGCGTAAGTTTTGCTACACTTTATGAGGTACTTAAACTAAACGATTATGATGTGACAGGTAATCCGTCGAATTACTCATTTGTGGGAACAGACGGCTCTGAATATGCAATTTCATATTTTTATAATGACTATCCCTATGTTCGCCAGGAACAGGAAGAACTTGGGTACTACTATATGAAAGACGGACAGAAAACCCCTATGGAATCTAGTTTCTATAACCACTTTAAGCTAAGTCAGGTAGAGAAAATGACAGGCATTAACCTGTCAGATTCCCTTTAAAGAAATATAATACTCACCTTTATCCTTGTTAGTCACTTCGACATGTAATTTAACTTCGTCATTGCTAAATTCGATTATTCCCTCGGAATCAAAGTCACCGAATTTGGCAATGATTGAATCTATGGAATAATACATTTCGCCTTCATAGGCCAAAGCACATTCTTTTGACATATCCTCTTCGGTAAAATATGAATGCATTTTGATAATCTTGTTATCCGAATCTACCGATGCAGATACTTTTCCTTTAGAGTATGTGGGAACATCCTGATCTGCTGTCCATGCATCCGTAATAACGCTTCCGAATTGGGCATTACCGATACCATATTCAAAGGGCTCAGCTGTTTCTACGTTTACCGGCTCGGCATTTGTTTCTTCAACTGTTGTTGCTTCAACCGCATCTGGTTTAGCCTCGGTAACATCTTCCGATTTACATGCGGTCAAAGATATCGCCGCAACAAGAATAATTGACAATAGATAAGTTTTTTTCATGATAATTTTCTCCTTAATTTTCCCTTTTATTCCAATTTAATCTGTGAAGCTGACCTTTAAGCTGCATATTCGAGAAGTTATTTTGGCGGAGTGCCTCATACAACACGATTGCAACCGAATTGGACAGATTAAGTGACCTTATATCATCAAGCATCGGAATTCTTATGCAGGTATCTTCATTATCAACGAGAATTTCCTCCGGAATTCCGGCACTTTCTTTACCGAACATTATATAGTCATCTTCACCGAACTCTACTTCGGTATACACTTTGTGAGCCTTGGTAGTCGCCATCCATACCTTGGCATCGGGGTGCTTTTGCTTAAAGTCTTCATAGTTCATGTATCTTGTAACATTAAGTTTATCCCAGTAATCCATACCGGCCCTGGCCACGGTCTTATCGTTAAGCACGAATCCCAGAGGCTCTATTAGATGAAGGTCGGTTCCTGTTGCTACGCAGGTCCTTCCGATATTCCCGGTATTGGCCGGAATTTCCGGTTGATGAAGTATGATATGCATTATATTTCGTCGTCCTTGTCTTCACCGATGGGGATACTGAATATAAATTCCGTTCCAACACCTTCGGTGCTTATTACATTAATATTTTCGCCGTGGGCACGTATAATTTCACGGGTAATCGAAAGTCCCAGTCCCGTACCCTTCTTATCCTTACCGCGGGATAAATCCGTTTTATAGAATCGTTCAAACACCTGATTAAGCTGGTCTTTCGGAATACCGATTCCCGTATCCTTTACCGATACAAATACCTTATTCTTCTTTTCGGAAGTCTCTATCTTAATAAACGAATCCGGATGTGAGAACTTAATGGCATTGTCGATAAGGTTATATAGAACCTGCTTTATTTTATCACAATCTGCCTTAACGTAAAGCTCATCTCCGCTTAAAATAAGTTCGATTGCGATTGCTTTCTTGATACATGTTCCTTCAAAGGTGGCAACAACGCTTCTAATTACGGAATTAATATCAAATTCACTGATATCAAGAAGCATTCCGGAGGTATTTAAGTTATTCAAAGTAAGCAGACTGTTGGTAAGCTTACGAAGTCGCTCCGTTTCATTAAGCACAATACCCAGATACTTTTCGTGCATTTCCGGAGGAATCGTGCCGTCCAGCATTGCCTCCAGATACCCCTTAATGGATGTAAGAGGTGACCTGAAATCATGGGACACGTTAGCCACGAACTTCTTTTGGTCATCATCCGCCCGGGCACTTTCCTGAGCCATATAAGAAACCGTTGCTCCAAGATATCCTATCTCGTCATCGGAATCCATCTGCAGTTCATAGTGCATATTTCCCGCCGCATACTGCTCCGTAGCCTCCGTAATCTTGCGCAGAGGCATATATACCATTTCGGTAAAAAATATAAGAATAATCAAAGACAACAGGAACAGAATAACCAGAAGGAAATAATCAATCGTAAGAAGGCTCTCTCTTTCAGCCTCAAGCTTACTCATAGGATAATGAAGCACCACATATCCCTTAATCTTAAAGCCCGCCGTTATTGGGGCAAAAACGCTTAAATGCTCTTCCGTAAAGGAACCAAAGAAGTTTCCCACCATGTAATTGGTATTACCCGTTGCCGTGGGATCAAAGCCTTCTATCTTTTCTTCTTCGTTAAGTTTAATTGCTCTGTCGGAGCCAAGAATCAGACGCCCCGAAGGATTAATAATCCAAATGGCCGCACCCGAATATGCACTAAGAGCATCGAATTCACGCTTAACCGTATCAAGGGCGGTTTCATTATTGTACAAATCACGGGCGTATGTATTGGCAACGGTAGTTGCCTCGGTGTACATGGATTCGGCTTTTGTACGCACCAAATAATCCTTCGTCATGCTGCTTACGAATGTAGCAACAACAATGAATCCGAAGAATCCGAATATCAGATACGCCAATATGAACTTAAGATACAGAGTTCTTCTCATACGCTTTTTCCATGTACAAAGATATACTTATATGAATACGCCTGCAAAGATATACCGCCGGCACTTATTTCCAGAAATCCACCTCATCAAGAAGTCTGTCAAGCAGTTTTGCATTCTTAAGCGAAAACTCCGGGCTTACGTGGGGAACGTCATTATTTAATATGCATCTTCCCATCTGCTCTATCTCAAGAGTGTAGTTGGAGGAAACATTCACACGACGTTTCTGTTCATTGCCACCGGTAATAACCCTGTAACACAAATCGCCTTCCTGATTATACTCTACTTCAGACTTAATGTCGCCCTTGGTACCGTGAATATATAATCTGTCAAATCTGGCATTCGAATTTTTGCCCAGTATCATTCCTACGTTAAAGGATGCCCTTACGCCGTTTTTAAATTTCATTATGGCCGCGCTGAAAGCATCAACGCCTTCATCCGTCATCTCGGCTATTGCCTTGACATATTCCGGTTCGGAATCTATAAGGGACAGAATCATGGTGGTGCAGTAGCATCCCAGATCATAAATCATACCGCCCCCAAGTTCCTTATGGAGTCTGAAATCTTCCTCATAACCCTGGGTAAGGAACGCTGTTTCGATATATTGAATTTCTCCCAAAAATCCGCTTGCCACTTCCTGCTTAAGTGCCTCCATATAGGGACTGTGAAGATAAGCATAGGCTTCCATCAAAATGACATTATTTTCTCTTGCGGTATCGAACATCTCCTTAGCTTCTGCGGCATTAAGGGCAAGAGGCTTTTCACAAAGAACATTCTTACCTGCCTTTAGTGCTTTAATAACCCATTCCCTGTGAATATCATTAGGAAGGGGAATATAGACAGCCTGTACTTTCGGGTCTTCAAGAAGTTTATCATATCCTACATACCCTACTTCAAACCCGAAATCATTCTTAAACTTATTGACCTTTTCTTCATTTCGACCGGCAATTGCATAAAGATAGCAATTCATGGCCTTTTGCATTCCCGGAATCGTACAGCCTTTGGCAATGCCTGCGGTTCCAAGGACGCCCCAAAATACCTTTTCCATTATTAATCCCCCATAAAGAATATACTGTTTTTATACCTCATATGCTAAATAGCCGTGTATCAGCTTCTGCACTTTTCTTTCTTTCGATTCCGCATAAACCGGGCAAGTTCTGCTTTGCCTTCGGGCGTAACGGGACGTATCCATTTGCCCGAATACATATGTCTTTGCATAATGCAGTATCTTATTGGTTCATCGATATAGCATAATGCAAATATTAAGAAGAAGGGCGCATCAAACTTCTTCCAGGCAAGTAAAACACAGGGAAGTACAAGCACATACATAAACACTATTTCAAGTACGGTTCCTGTGGTGGCATCCCCTGCAGAACGATAAGTATCGTTCATTGTCCAGTTGCCCATTCTGATAATGCTGAATAACCCATATATAATGATTAATCCCGTGGCAATTTCAAATGCCGGTCCGCTAAGTGACATTGCATGGAACAACGGCGTATGAACTGCAAATACAAGAAGAATAATCGTTGCAATAATTACCTGGCACATATAAATAAGTCTCTTGGCACGTTCATAGGCTATATCAAGTTCACCCGCACCGACACATTTTCCTACCAATACCGAAGCAGCATTTGAGAATCCTGCGAAGAATCCGATAACCAAACCTTCTATTGTTCTAAATACAGCAACTGCAGCAATGGCCTCCTGAGTCTGATGACCAAGAACAATATTAATAACCATATTGGCAATTCCAAGAAGAAGCTCATTACATATAATCGGGAAGCACTTTCTAAAAAACAGGCCTACAGCTTCCCTGTTCCATCTAAAGTGCTCCCTGAATCGGAACAAATAAGGATACTTGGTAGCTGCTGCCAGAATAAGAATTAATGCAGCATTTACAAATGCGGCAATAGTTGTGGCAATGGCAGCGCCTTTAACTCCCATTGCGGGAGAACCCAAATGTCCGAAAATAAATACCCAGTTAAAAAATATATTGGTGCCTACGGAAGCAATTGATGCTATAAGCGGTATTCTTACCCGTTCTGTGGTTCGAAGCAGGGCGCTCATGCCCATTGAAAATACCTGAAGAGGATATGCCAGCCATACATGCTGCAAATATTCAATTCCTATAGCTTGAATGTTTGCCTTGTCCGTATAGACACCCATAACAAATGGAGCAAAGAATAATGCAAGAATAGCAAAGGTGACCGACACTATTGTCATACAGGTTATAGTCATTCCGTATGAACGACTGATACCCTTTTCATCTTTATTACCCCAGTACTGACCGAAGAAAAGCATTCCTCCGCCAACGAAGCCCCAATAACAGGAGAACATAAGGGTTGCGAACTGTCCGCAAAGTCCCACGGCCGCAACGTTTTCTTCTCCAAGCGAGGCTATCATCATGGTATCAACCATGCTTCCGGTAGTGGTAAGCAGGTTCTGCATAGCTATCGGAATTGCTATTACAGCAACCTTTTTAATAAAATCAATCCAGTCAAATTTCTTGGTTTTCATTTTTGTTTCCGTTCGTATTAGGCTCTATTCCGCACCGTGGAATCTATGGAGCATTATATCAGTTGTTTAAGTACACAGTTTTCAATAGGTTCGTCCCAGAACTTACCAATCGGATTATTTCGAATTTGCATCACAATACTTGAATTCATGGCACCGTGTCCCACAATGAGAACATCTTTGCCTTCCTCTACCAAGGGAAGGGCAACTTCATTAAGAAACTCACCGGTTCTGGATGCAAGTTCCTTAATGCTCTCTCCGCCTTCGGGCGCTACATAATTCTCGGGATCTTTGAAGAAATTGACAATCGGACTGTCCTTTAAATGATATGCATTTTCGACACCTTCGAAGGCGCCGAATTTGATTTCCTTTAATCTGTCATCATAATTAATCTCAATATCTCGACCTTCAAGAAGAATTTGGGCCGTTTGTCTTGCTCTTAATATAGGTGAACAGTAGCAAATGTCAAAGTGTATATCTTTGTATCTGTCGCGGGCTTCTTTAGCCATTGCGATACCTTCGTCATTAAGACCTGTTTCAGTCTGTCCCTGTAATTTATGACGCACGTTCCAGTCAGTAAGACCGTGCCTAATTATATACAACATAAATATCTCTTTCTATAAGTATCTGTCGGAAACCGACAGATATATTTCTTTAATCGGATGAATATCGGCAAATACATTTATCTGTTGGCTCTGCGGAGTATTTCGTCATATTGCGCATACATCTTCTGAACACCGTTTTCAAGAAGATAATAATGAGCAACATAAGGAACAAGCAATACAAGAAGCAGTAATGCAAGGGCCGCAAGGGGTAAATACCCACTTATTACAATCGCCAAAACTGACGCTACTGTCAGAATCGCAAATGCAAGTGTCACAAGAAGATGTATCAGTCGCTCGTGCTGAAAAAAGGCGATTTGCGTAAGATGTTCCTCAAGGAGCCTCTTATAATCAATGTCTGCCGGATCATCACTAAGTATCTTATCTATTCTGTTCAGGTATTCCGTAATACGCTTTTTCATTATTTATTCAACCGGCCATTTATAAAAAAGACTAACAATCCTACTGCAATACCCAGAATTGAAAGTCCATACCCAATTCTCTTTAAACACTATTACCAAAACTATATTATACCACAGGATTAGTTTTCAATTAAGGATACTGCAGAGGATTCTGCAGTATCTTTAATATTCTATTTCATACAAAATAAGGCCGTGAGCCGGTGCCGTAAAACCTGCATTCTCACGTATCTTGGATTCAAGGATTTTCGGAATATCCTCAGGGCTTTTCTTTCCGGTTCCCACCTCAAGCAGCGTGCCTGTCATGATGCGTACCATGTTGTACAGGAAGCCGTCTCCGTGAAAGGATATAATCAATTCATCATCCGACTTTTCAAAATCAATTTTGTCCACATTTCTGACAGCGGATTTCTTCATATGCTTGTTAGTGGTAAATGCGGTAAAATCATGCTCTCCCATTAGATATTCCGCTGCCTTTCGCATTTGTACAATATCAAGCGGCTCTAAGAATCTGTACACATAATTTCTTTCAAAAACGCAGGGGTTATCAGAGGTCCATATCCTGTACTTATAGGTCTTGGCCTTAGCCGAAAATCTGGAATGGAACTTATCCGGTACAACTTCAAGGGATATGGCACCGATATCATGGGGAAGATACTCACGAATTTTAGTAAGCAACTGTTCCTTGCTTAATCTGGTCTTAGACTTAAAATTGCACACCATAGCACGGGCGTGTACGCCCGCGTCGGTTCTTCCTGCACCGATAACCTCTATCTCTTCATCAAGAAGACGTGATAGGAGTGTCTCAAGCTTAGTCTGTATTGTATTATCTTCATCCTTTTGAGATTGCCAGCCTCTGTATTTAAGGCCGTCGTACTGCAATGTCAGTTTAAAATTACGCATGTTGCTCCTTAATAATTCCTATCGACTCTGAACGTATATCATCCCGGATTATACCATGTTTTCAAATAATCCTTTACCTTGTTACAAAAATATATACTATTCTCAACCTGTTCACGCGTTTCATTCTTATCTGCTATGTAGAAATCATCATAATCCGAAGCATTTCTGATTTTTTCTGCTTTTGCAGCTATTTTGTAATCATTAATAGAGAAATCATTATTCTCTTGTTGAACAAACCACAAATTAAACTGCAGCAAACAGCCTTTATGGGTTTGGGTCTGAATACCAATAGTAGCCAATAATGCTGCCAAACTCTTTTCAATAGCATAATACGCACGATTATTAGCAGATTTATAAGATTCATTATTTAATAATTCCTGTGCTTCGGCAGTCAATTCAAGAGCTCGTTCAATTCTTAATTTGGCAAGTTCCTTAAAATCATCCTCGTGCATATATTACAATTCCTTCTTCATCAATATTCCTAAAATAGGGATACCAACTCTTCTTAGCCATATACTCTTCATAAGGTAATGAAACAAAATTAACCACTTCCATATACTTAGTCATCATATAGGTTGAAATATCCGCCAGTTCGTCATCATACCTCTTAGCATCCAACCTGTTGCAGGTAGTTATCAATGCTATATCAACATCAGAATCTTCTCCGTTTTCGCCACGAGCACAGGATCCGTACAAAATAATTGACTTTATATCTGTCTTCATAATATCACGTATCATTACAGCACTTTCTTTGCTCAATTCTTTTATTTTATTATTCACATTACCCCAAGACTCGACAATGAATTCTGTCTCATCTGACTTATATATAAAATCTATATTCAGATTCGCTTCCAAAGATTCCATCAGTCTTGCGATAGTGCTCAATGACGGATTAGCAATTCCACGCTCAATTTTACATATATCTGCCTGATTTATTCCTGTCATCTTTGAAAGTTCCCGCTGCGATAAACCTCTCTCACTGCGAAGTTTTTTGATTATCTGTGCAATTTTTTGCTTTTCATTTTCAAATTCCTTGCTCATAATACCGCCTGTGATATGTTAAATCCAATCATAATGATATGGTACACTAAGTTTATTATAGAATATATGATATGTTTTATCATATCGCATGTCAAGATGTAATCACAATAAGCTATTCTCCATAACAAAAATCGAAATCCCTTGTCCTTCACAAAAGGAAAGCGGCCTGCCACTGCAAGCCGCTCTTTTTGTATTTATTCACAGCTCATTTTGTACTCGTTGCTCATGGCATCCTGGAGTGTTGAAAATAATTCGCTGTATCGCAGATTGTATATATCAAGCTTAAGAGCCTTAACATACAAAGATAACGGAATATCATGTCCTTCCCATGTAATATTCTCACCGTTATGAGACTTGATTTCCTCACATATTTTGTTGGCATAGGCTTCATCCTGTGAATCCGTTAAAATTACAAATTCATCACCGCCGATACGGAACACCAGGTCATTTGGTCCGCATGCATTCTCCATTCTTTTAAGAGAAGTAATAATTGCCAAATCACCTGCCTGAAATGAAACCTCATTAATCGGCACCAGAGACTTAATATCTCCAACTACAAAATAGCAGTCCTTACGCTCTCTTATGCAATCATACAATTCACTTATATCAACTTTTAATCTGTCACTCATATGCTCGTCCTCCATTAAATCACGATCCGGCCTTATAGGCGGAAAAAGTTCATACCTCGATGGGTTTTTACGAAACTCGGAAGGAGAAACATGCCATACACCTGCAAAAGCTCTGGTAAAGGCTTCATTACTTCCGTATCCGTAAGTGACACCGATATCAAGTAACGATTTGTCCGGGAATTTCCTTATTTCCTGGGCAGCCTTGCTCATCCTTCGTCGAATTATATAAACCCTGATGCTAATGTTATTGAAATACTTAAACAGTTTCTCAACAGTGGACTTGGAACAATACAGATGGTTCGCCACATCTTCAGTTTTGATGTTTTCCGTCAGGTTATCTTCAATATAACTGAGTGCACCTACCAGAAGTTCAATAGTCTCCATCCGAATCCCTTTCCTCGACAATTCTGTTGTACAGATTTAGTTCACCGATAATTCTGCTGTGTATGAATTCTGTCTTGCATTTCAAATAAACATATACGATATCGTAATATTAATGTAACACGAATATAAATCCCGTTCTTGATAATTTGAGTAAAAATGTTTACCCTTCCACCGGCAAATAATACTTCCCGGTCTTCTTGGCATTCTTAATAAATCTGTCCGCCTCATCAGATACTTCTTCAATAAGGTCCGTATCAATATTATGTCCGCAATTGGTATACAATATCATCTTGCAGTGCGGCAAACAATTCAAAGTTCTCATCATAAGTTCCGGGGTACTTATCGGATCATCGTTTCCTCCTATATAAAGCACCGGTACCGTGATGGTTTTAAGTGCTTCACACAGGTTTTCCTCTGTTCCGAACCGCATCATTGGGCGACCATAATCAAGTCTGGCTTCTTCCGGAAATGATATCTTTGTGCCCTCTAAAATCCATTGGTCGCGATAATCACGACGTTGCTTGCGGGCTGTGTCGTTGTCTATAGGCAAATCAAAGGGTGGAACCTCCTTGATAATTCCCTGTTCCAGCATCTGCCTGTATGACATGGTGCCTTCTTTAAGGCTATGGGGTCCCGCAACAACTGCAATGAACGCATCTACTCTGTCCTGTGCCTGAAGCATCAAATGCCAACCGACTCCCGCTCCGTGTGATGCCCCCATGTAGACGAACCGGTCGATTCCCATTTTATCTGCAAATGCAATTACATCAGATGCAAAGATATCGTACCATCGCTCTTTATAATCATCCGTAATGAGGCTCGACGGATGAAATCCGCGAAGGGTAATACAATAAACATGATAACCCAATTCTGCCATCCTTTGCTGCATACCACGGTGATAAAAACCAACCTGCGCAGAAATGACAATATTGTCACCTTTTCCGTATTCTTCGTAGTACAAAGATATACTATCATCAACCTCTACATAGCCTGTCTTAAGATAACCGCCATGTGGTGCATACTCACGCACTCTTCCTGCAGAGCCCCGGTTAACTTCATCTATCCATCCCGTCATACCGCGAGGAAGTCTCTCATCCATAGGTGTTCCATCATCAAACTTAAGATTAGACTGTACCGCATTCATAAGGCAGTGCTGTCCCATTTCAAAACCTGCATTAATCGATGATATTCCACGATCACCGTTACGCACCCATTCCGGCATGAAAATAAAGCAGTTCTTCATTGCTTTTAAATCATCAAGTATCGGCGCTATTTCCTCATCATAGGGATGAAACTCATCTTTTTGTCCGATTGCGAAAAACAGTTTCACATCATTCTCGTCTAGCTTATTACGTATATCTTTGTCCGGAATATGGGTTGTTCCCACAGGAATAAGCGCATTAAAGAAGTCAGGATAATTCTCACCCATTCGCATGGTCATGGTAGCACCCGAAGAATTGCCGAATAGGAATTTGTTGCCGACGCCGTCGGTATGCTTATTAATGAACTCCTTAATAAGTCCGTATAACGGCAAAATGTATTCCTCGCACCAGGCACCTTCAACATGCTCCTCACCCTGGTATTCATTGGCTACAGGCACCAGGATATACGCACCGCCAAAATCTGTCTGATATTCAGGAGAAGCATAAAGTTCTGCGCCGGTATAGTTAATACATGTCGTACCCACAAGTGCATTACTGGTTCCGTGCAAAAATATAAGCAACGGATATTGCAATGCATGGTCATCTTTAGCACTCGCATCGCGTTTCGGATAGCCATGTTCTGTGGGATCGTAGAAATAATACTTCATAGTATTGTATTGAGGATCACCCTCCCCCACATATTTGTCTTCACGAAAATCATCAAAGTATTTGCCCACCTCATAAGTCGGCGCTGTAGAAACAAAATCACCCTCAGGAATCAAATCCGCCCAGGGAAAAGTAAGTATGTCAGCCATAGTCCCTCCCGATATTTAATATGTTCTATTATCATATGCTTTGTTGTCATACGCTTGTTCTATGCATGTCACATTTATAATATTTTCTTAACTTATATAATATATTCTGACAGATATAATGTGTTCCTCCGAATATAACAAGTCAATTATATCAAAAAAGCGGGACCATATACACTTTACGGATATATGCCTTCTTGTTATTACTTAATCCGTAATCCAGGATAGTGTATGACTCTATATTACGGATAAAATACCGCCTTTTATTACTTAATCCGTAATCCAGGATAGTGTATGACTCTATATTACGGATAAATCAAAGTTTTGTTCCGTTTTCTCCGTAATATAGCATATCACATGGCAGATTATTACGGATATTATGTACATATCTGTCTCTATCTCCGTAATCAACACTTGATATAGGGCATATTTTACGGATATTCACCGCAACATAGTTCCTTTCTCCGTAAAATATGTTGGAATGATATATGTTGGAGCGATATATGTTGGAATAAAATAAGCGGAAGTAACGTACGTTGAAGTATAACGCTCGGAATAATAGATCCAAGTAATGTACTTTGAAATAAAATATATAGAAGAGAATATACATGAAAATAAAATCCACTATTATAACAAATGCATGATTCCATAATATATGATAAAATTTTGTCTTGATAAGCTTTTAAGTTGAAAGTGTCGTAAATTTTAAGTTATCGGAAAGCATTGTGAGAATAAAATGAAAATTAAAAGTAAATCTATTTTATGTGTCTTGCTTATGATTAGCATGCTAAGCGCCTGCAGTTCAACAACTTCAGATTTTAGCGGAATCGCAATGGGCGATAAACATTTTAGGAAGGCCAATATGGGAGACTCCGTAGCCAAGGTTATGGCATCGGAAACAGGGAATTTCGTAGAGGAGATCACCGCCGACAGCGAAGAAGGGAAAAAATATTTCGCCGAAGGTGCGGAAGGCACCGTACTGATATATGAAGATTCAAACGTATCCGGACATAAAGTTGAAATCCTGTATGTTTTTTTAGAAGACGAATTGATTGGCGCAATAATGGCCTTTGACGCTCTCTATTCCAAAGATTTGTATAAACAGTTATCCGAATATTTCATAAGTGAATTACCCGCACCTGCAGACAAACCGCTTTCTACCTACATAACTTCCAAAGAAGCAAAATACTGGGAAATAGATGACGTGGCTTTTGAAGTCCTTCTTTCAAACAGCAATGTGGTTATGATTGAAATTGCCACCAAACGCTATTTTAACCAGTTGTTCTAAAATCAATAATAATCATTAGAACATATACAGTTATAACAAAAAAGACTTCCCATATCATCTGAGAAGTCTTTAGCAGCGGTACAAGGATTCGAACCTTGAAATGACGGAGTCAGAGTCCGTTGCCTTACCGTTTGGCGATACCGCTATATTTGAAAACATTATATCTTTGTACAAAAATATATGTTTTCGGTGGGTTGGGCTGTTCGCATTTCTTGCGTACCCTTGGTATTATACACAACTTATTATTTATGTGCAAGTATTTTTTATCTCAAAAGTTCGCTTAATTTAAACCACTTAATTCAAACCATTTTGGCAAACTCAACATTAGCTTATATGTTTTCACATTAATCATTACTAATTTTTGCCTTTAATTCTTCCAGACCCTTGATTACCTTATCACACCATGCATCAAATTCGGGATCTTCTACCTGACACTCCGGATGAGAAAGTACATAGTCTATGGTTCTGCCGATACCCTCTTCAAATCTTATGTTCATATTAAGGCCCGGCACAGCGTGCTTTAATTTCGCATTATTAAATACAACTGAGTTCGCCTTATCACCGATCAATCCGCCTTCGAAGTCATAATCCGAAACATCAGCCAAAAATCTTGAAGAAACATAGTAGGGCTTAAATTCAACGCCCAATTTACGGGCAATTGTTGAATAAATCTGATTCCAGGTAAGGGTTTCGTCATTGGTAATCTGGAATGCCTCACCGATTGCATGAGGGTTATTAATAAGACCTGTAAATCCCTTGGCAAAATCTTCATTAAATGTCATATGCCATAAGGAGGTACCATCACCGTGAATTATTACAGGCTTTCCATCAAGCATACGCTTTATTACCTGATAAGAGCCTTTTGTTCCGTGCACTCCGAGAGGTACCGAACGCTCATCATAAGTATGAGACGGACGAATAATCGTAACCGGGAAGCCTTCCTTGCGATACATTTCCATAAGGAATTCTTCACAAGCTATTTTGTTTC
Source organism: Lachnospiraceae bacterium (assembly GCA_045629045.1). Lineage (GTDB taxonomy): Bacteria > Bacillota > Clostridia > Lachnospirales > Lachnospiraceae > JAILLW01. Next base: position 241,540 of record JAZQQM010000004.1, on the reverse strand, counting down.
GTGAATATTCCCAATAAGGATTAACAAGAGATGTACCTTCGGTTATTACATAGTCCTGCACAGGCTTGGCATATGCCGAAGCAGAGCTGATATACATATACTGATTGGTTATATCTTTGAACACGCGATAATCACGCTGCACCTGTTCCGGAACAAAACCGATAAAATCGCAGACAGAATCAAATTTAAGACCTTCCAACACCTTAACAAGGGCCTGTTCATCATTAACATCGCAAACTATACTGTGAAGATTAGGATATGTACCCAAAATATCGTTTCTGCTACCACGATTAATCAAGTAAAGCTCATGACCTTCAGATAACAGTTTGCGCGAAATTGCCGTACTGATTGTACCCGTACCACCGATAAAACATACCTTATTTTTCATATTCATTCACCGCTTTAATTACTTCATCGACTTCTTCTTCGGTCATCTCAGGGAACAGCGGCAGTGTGGCACAATGGGCTGCCAGATATTCCGCATTTGGGCAGTCGCCTTCTTTATATCCCAAATAAGCATATGCCTTTTGTAAATGACAGGGAACAGGATAATGTCGATTACACTCAATTCCACGTTCCTTCATATATTCAACAAATTTCTCCGGATCATCCGTAATCTCAACCTCGAACAAATGGAACACAGGTTCTGTATTGACAGGATGTGTCTGAAGAATAATCTTAGGATTCTTAATCTGCTCCATATATTTGTGTCCAATCTCCTGACGACGTTTCGTCCACTCCGGGAGGAACTTAAGAGATGTACTAAGAACTGCCCCCTGAATTCCTTCAAGACGGTAATTATAACCTATCATTTCATGATAATATCTAACCTTACATCCCTGATTCTTCATCACATTAATATATTCATTATATTCGGCATTTGAAGTGGTTACTGCGCCACCTTCTCCAAAAGCATATAAATTCTTGCCCGGATAAAATGAAAAGCACCCGATTACCCCAAGGGATCCCACGTTTTTTCCTTCGAATTTGGCTCCATGGGCCTGGGCACAGTCTTCTACCACCACAAGATTATGCTTATCGGCAATAGCCTTAACCGCACCAAAATCAAAGGGCTGTCCGTAAAGATGAACTCCAAGAATAGCTTTTGTCTTGGGAGTAATAGCTGCTTCAATAACATCCGGGTTAATCTCCCAAGTATCGGAAGTGCAATCTACAAAAACAGGAGTAGCACCTGTATATGTCACTCCCCAAGCTGAAGCAATATATGTATTGGCAGGAACTATAACCTCATCACCTTCACCTATTCCCAGCGCAGCAAACGCACAATGGAGAGCTGAAGTTCCGTTATTTACGCCCTGACAATAAGGTACACCTACAAAAGCGGCAAATTCTTCATCAAATTTATCCGCATACTTACCGCCGGAAAAAGCAGTTTCCTCGCAGCAGGCCTTAATTGCATCTATATATTCCTTTTCATGCTTCTTATAATCTCTTCCGATATCAATTCGCTTAATCATTACAGAATTCCTTCTTTCTTGAACAATTTGCGCAATCTACTCATCTGTTTAATATAATTTCTGATGGTTTTCCATACCTTGACAGTAGTGTCATAATCCTCTACCCATTCAACGGGCATATCCAGGATATTTGCTTCCATTCGTTCTGCCCTTAGCAAAAATTCAACAGTATAGAACCAACCATGATCATCCGAACACTGAGCCACTAATTTCTTAGCCAGGTCACTTCTTAAAAACGTAAAACCGCACAAAGCATCGGTTGATTTCATCTTAAACAAAACTTTAAGAATCCACACAAGCCCTGCCGAAGTAATCTTACGATACCATTTGCGTCCCTGTGTATCAGACTCGGGACTGAATCTTGATCCGTTAACATATTGCAGGGAAGCATCTTCTTCAAACAAATCTATTGTCTTTGACAAATACTTAAGATCTGTAGACAAATCTATATCCATATATCCGACTATATCCGCTGTAGTCATTTCAATGCCCGTTTTAAAGGCAATACCTACACCCCGTTCATCAATTCTGACATATTTAACCTCGGAATATTTCTTTTCCAAATTTCTGGCAATATCGGGTGTTTCATCATCAGAGCCATTATCAAGAATTGTTAATTCATATGGAATCGTTACATTTTCCTTAAGGTATTTCATGCAATTATCAATTCCACGTTCCAATCTTAATCTTTCATTAAGTACAGGAAATAAAAGATTTACAGTCACTTTGATACCACCTTCTCTATGTCGGATACCAGATATCTTTGTTTCTTAAATTCAAGGCTAAGTAATACAGATAAATACTTCAGTACAATTGTTAATAAAGTAAAAACTCCGAAAAATCCAAATGACAGAAATGCCATTGTGGAAACCCATCCTTCAATCGGCTTATTTACATTAAAATAATCTGTGATGATATATATTCCGGTTCCTACCGTTATTAACAGGAACAATCCGCTGATAAATGCCGAAAGCTTCTCAAGCACATTGGTAAAGTACACAAAAGAATCAAAAGCCAATTTGCGACGTTCTCCGGCATAATGCTTTTTCTTCCCGGTAACCGAAACACTGTGATACATAATCGATGTCATATTAAGACCACAGTTAGCATATACAGCCTTTCTATAGGGAATGTACTGTCCCATAGACTTAACTCTGTTAATGGCACGACGCGAAATCAATCTAAATGTTTCAGGTCCAATCTTTCCCGTACCGTGACTGAACTTATTGTACAAAGCATAGAATACCTTTGAAGTAATCTTCTTTCTGACATCTCCGACAGCTTTGACAATATCATAGCCTTCAGCTGATTTATTAAACAGTTCTACTACCGTTTCAGAATCATAATCAACATAAACCGAATCAAATTCATAGATAAAATCACCGATGGCCGCATCACGGCCTGCATTCATGGAAGCTTCAACTCCCTGATAAAATCCCATATGAACTATGCTCACTATATGATTAAGTCCCTTATTATCCAGATATTCTTTCAGCAGGGCAACAGAAGCATCCTGGCAACAGTCATTAACTGCAATAAGCTCATAATTTTCAAATTCCTTGTTTATTGTCGGAATAAGCGCATCGAGAAAACTCTCCAGCACATCCGCATCATTATGAAGATAAAAAACAACTGAAATAAATTTCTTTTCCATATGCTATCTCTCTGTCAAATACTCATCCAAATCATATACTGTATTTATTTTGCCTGACAACACACTAATGAATGTCGGCTTATTATTGTGTACCTTTATTGCCGTAGGTCTTGAGTCATCAACCTCTGAACTAACCAAAATGGGTTTCATTGAAAATAATGACTTAACATACTTATAACTAAATTTATCAAGCAGATATTTGTCCGCAAGATGTGACATATATTCCCATGCCGAATCAGGACGATTAGTGCACTCATTACAGTTATTCAATATTTCTGCCGAACAACCGTTACCGTTTTGACACTTAAAAGTTGCGGTTTTATCATAACTGACCATATGGGGAGTAAACGTAACTGCCGTCAGAGAATGAAGACCTGTCAATCCAAAAGGCATAATGGAAAAGAACGGGCCGTCCATTACAGTTATACCTGTATCACGTAATTCATCTGAAGGCTCACACAATATTATCTCACATAATTCATACTTCAATTTAAACGCTTCCTCGGGATATATGAGAGAAAGTACTTCATTAACAGACGCATATGTTGCATTCAGTATAAATGAAGTTTTATAATCCGTTAACAGATTATCTGTAATGATATATTGGTCCCCATCTTCAATAATTGACTTGGGAAATGTATTATACTTAATCTCAATATTCGATAGCTTAGCAATTTCGTCCAGATAATAATCCCTTAGAACATGAGCATCATATGTATACTCTTCTGTCATAAATGCGCCATCACAGACACCATCTTTGAAATAATGTGACGTTGGGACCTCATCGCACCTAATATTTGAAGCTTTGCAAAATTCAGCAAACTGCTTTGCATCAGTCCATGAAAACTGTGCGGAAGTAGCATATATCTGATCAAACTTACTGTGTATGCAGAATCCGAAATCATCTACGAACCGCTTAAAATAACCGGCAGACTTCATAGCCGTAGTCAAGCTTCGCGGATAATGATACCCCATATGAACACGGGCCTGATTAATATATGTGGCACGCATAAACGGAGCCGCATCCTTTTCCAATACAAGGACGTGCTCTCCACGCTTACCGCAATATAATGCGCTATAAAGGCCATACAATCCTGCGCCGATAATTATCTTGTCATATCTGATATCTTTCATTGTATCTTATATGGGCAAATAAATTTACTGCTTTTCAGCTCTTAATCTTTCAATAAATGCTGCGATTTTTTCCATTGCGAATTTAAGTTTCTCAATAGAGTATGCATAAGAAATTCTAAGGAAGCCTTCGCCGGAATCACCGAAGGCATTTCCGGGAACTACTGCTATCTTTTCTTCATTAAGAAGACGCATAGCAAAGTCATCGGAAGTCATTCCGAATTCCTTGATACAGGGGAATACATAGAACGCACCGAAAGGTTCGAAGCATTCAAGACCCATTTCTTTGAAGGCATTCATTAAAAACCGACGTCTCTGGTTGTAATCTTCTCTCATCATGGCAACGTCTTCATCACCGTTCTTAAGTGCTTCAACAGCAGCATACTGACTTGTTGTGGGTGCACACATAATAGCAAATTGATGAATCTTAACCATCTGTTTCATAATAAGTTCGGGGCCGCATGCATAACCAAGTCTCCAGCCTGTCATTGCATATGCTTTCGAAAATCCATTAATCAAAATAGTTCTTTCCTGCATACCCGGAAGAGATGCAATTGATACATGTTTACCCTTATATGTAAGTTCTCCGTATATTTCATCTGAAATAACGAATAAATCATGTCTGATAATTACTTCGGCAATAGCCTCCAGGTCTTCTCTTTCCATAATAGCTCCTGTGGGATTATTAGGAAAAGGAAGGACTACTATCTTCGTTTTATCCGTAACGGCTTCCTCAAGTTCTGCTGCCGTAAGTCTAAACTCATTCTCAGCTTTAAGATTAATTATTACAGGTACCGCATCTGCCAAAACAGCACAAGGCTCATATGATACGTATGATGGTTGCGGAATAATAATTTCCTCACCGGGGTTAATCATGGCGCGAATCGCCAAATCAATAGCTTCCGAGCCTCCGACTGTAATAATTATTTCTTTTTTGACATCATAAGAGATGCCCTGGGTTCTCTTAATATAATTATTTATTTCATTTCTAAGTTCAAGAAGACCTGAATTAGAAGTATAAAAGGTTCTGCCCTTCTCAAGAGCATAAATACCCTCGTCTCTGATATGCCAGGGTGTATCAAAATCAGGTTCACCAACGCCAAGAGATACTACATCATCCATCTCAGCAGCAATATCAAAGAATTTACGAATTCCCGATGGCTTAATGCCAACGACTTTATCTGCTAACGGATTTCTCATAGTGACATCAACTCCCTGTTATCCTCATATTTTTTAGCAAGGATAGTACCGTGATCTTTATATTTACGAAGAATAAAATGTGTTGCAGTGCTAAGTACACCTTCAAGGGTGCTGAGCTTATGTGACACAAAACTTGATACTTCCTTCAATGATTTACCCTCAAGAGTAATAAGTAAATCGTATCCTCCCGAAATAAGATAAACACTGTTTACCTCAGGATACTTGTATATTCTTTCTGCTAAATTATCAAAGCCCTGGCCTCGCTGTGGAGTAATACGTACTTCAATTAATGCGGTTACCTGCTCAATTGATGTCTTTTCCCAGTCAATCATTGTATGGTATCCGCAAATAATACCTTCGTCCTCCATAGCTTTAATTTCATTGGCTACCGCAAGTTCATCAACTCCCAATCTTACAGCCAATTCCTTTATTTCAATTCTGCTGTTCTTCTCCAGCACTGATAGAATCTGTTCTCTCATAATATAACCTTCTTCCTAATTTAGTCTTTAGTTCATCTTTTCTGATATGAGGGAGAAATCCCCGTTCATCCTCATTAATAACTATCTTATCATTATCTTTAGCAGTTGTGCCAACAATTGTTGCGGAAATTCCGTTTTTTTCAAAAAACTCCACTGCTTTTTTACCGTCTTGAGCTACTACAACACTTGAGTACCCGGCATACAAAGCGTATGGGTTTACACCGGTAAATTCACATATTTCCACTGTTTCCTGTTTAATGGGGATATCTTTGATGTTGATTTCCAAACCGCATTTCAATTCACGCGACATTTGGAATAATGCTTCGAAAATACCAAACTCAGTATATTCTTTAGAATATACAACGTTCGCATCATAAATGATATTTTCAGAATCACTGTTATTTAAGTAAGAATCAAATTGGCAGGCCTCATCAACGAGCCATTTAGGATAACGGTTTACCAAATCATCACGATACTCCCGGGCCAGAATGGCAGTTCCTCGAATACCTATGTAGCGGGTTACCAGTACATCCATTATTCGGCTCCTTGTTCCTGCTGTGCCGCCAGGGCAGCCTCATATGCCGCCAGTTGCTCATCCAAAGATGCCTGAGCCTGACCATTCTTTATACTGTTCGCCGCATTCTTCACAGTATCCAGATCACCTGAAGAAATGGCGCTGTTAAGGGCTGCAGCGGCGACAGGATCGTCCGTAGCAGTACCTACAGTTATATATTTCGGAGCAGGATTATAGGTGCTCGTATTAACAAGTTCACGGGTTGTTTCGCCGTTTTGAGTAACAACCTTCCATAAGTTGGCTTTATAACCCACATGTGCAGACTGGGTGCTTACATAGCCTGCAGGCTGATTAGGATCCTGAATATATACGTCGGCAGGAGGATCCGTTCTTGAAATAACTTCACTTTCATAAGTAAGTTCCCTATCCGCAGGACGTGTTTCATGCCCGTAAATAGTAATATAAAGATGTTTATCTTCAGTAGTATATGCGTCAATATAAATCGGTGCATCAGTATTGTTCCTAAATTTAAAGTCTGTTCCGGCACTTTCGGCAATAGTTGCATCTCTTGCAGGATCAACATAGGTAACAATCATACCGTGATTACGGCGCTCTGTTACCTCAAGTTCTGCCATAAGTACGGCATTATACAAAGTAGATGAAACCTGACAGATTCCTCCTCCTACAGAATCTACAACCTGACCTGACGAATATGCAGCAGCAAGCTTATATCCGTTTTCGCTGGTAAATGGCTTAACGTGATCGTAGAAAGAATACTCTTCGCCGGGATATATTACACTTCCGTTAATAAGTGAAGCACCGTTACTTACATTGGCGCTACGTGAAGAAGATGATGTTTTAAAGCTTGTACTATATGTACCTAACTGATCTTTAACCAAAGCAAGATCAGCAGCAGAACCGTTAGGGTCGTCCACCTGAATTGTCAGCTGATAAGCGGTATTCTCACCGCTCCATTCATTTTGAATGAAATTTTCAAGTCCGGATGCAGATGCATCCACATCAAGAATAAGACCTGTACGACCCTCCGTAATTTCGAAGTTTCCGCTTTCTAAAGAAACTTTACCGTTAACGGCATCCTGATTATAAATCGAGCACTGTTCCGTAAGAATCTGATGTACCAATGCATCATCCACCGAATAAGAAATATCATATACCTGGTTGGTATATCCTAAGTCTTTTCGCATTTTATATCGTTGTACAACATTACCGCCATGTCCATAGGCAAGAGCATCCTCTATTATCTCGGGATTACTCCAACGTATTCCTATATCGGCCGGAGTAATTGTAACTTCGTTGTCGTTTACCGTATAAAGAGTAATTGTTCTGTTGGAAAGTTCGGAAATATAGACGTTAATTGCTTCTGCAGCTTCCTGTTCACTAAGGCCACCCAGAGGAATGTTCTCGGCATAAATTCCCTGAAGAATTATATCGGAATCATTGGCTGTACCCATATTTTCCGCATAGCAAAAAGCAGGTGAAATCACAAGAAGAATCACACCCGCACAAAGTCCCGATACAGTTGTTAACAGCCTCTTAAACATAGTATGCCTCATTGCCTTAGGGCATCAAAGATGCTATAGTTGGTATAATCATTGCAAGGATAAGAATAAGTACAATAATAATCGATGCTACTTTTCTACCCTTTTTATTGTTAAAATTTAACATATTTTTTCACCTTTTTTGGTAAATCTTTACTGAAAGGAATTATATATGAAATACCCTATCTTTGCAAGTGTTGTAATATTTTGTTTAACACTTATGTATACGATTCACAGGCAGCGTGACAAGGAAGCGGAAGAATATCAAAGTTTCTGGGATCGTGAGACCAAGGCAAATTCCACAAGGCGCAAAAGTCTTGATGACCTTAACTACATTACGATACCTTTTGATGCTCTTCCCATGGACACTCTTAAGGATGATCCTAAAGTATCCGATTATCACCGCGCACTAGAAAGTATATCGGAATCTCCCATTGTAAACTTTACAGGTTTTACCAACACAGATCTTAAATTAAAATACGGTGCTCCTAACATAGATAAGCTAATTATGTATGACCAGGCATACACAACTTTGGCCCGTACGCTTAATCAGTGGGCACATTATTTATATGAGAATGAATTCATTAGTGAAGCAAAGTCTATCTTGGAATTTGCTATGGAAACCGACACCGATGTCAGTTCTTCCTTTGATTTGCTTGCAAAGATATACTCTGATGAAGGCAACACGGACAAAATAAAAGAGTTGATTACAAAAGCTTCCGAAATTAACTCCATGATGAGCCATAGTATTGTGAGTAAACTGGAAGAGTACTTATCAGAGCCGGAGGCATCAAAGCAAGCTGATTCCTAATTCTTACCGTAAGTGGATTTATTCGAAGTATTTAGTGCTTCTTCTCATACTCTTTGCAGCTTCCCTTAAGGAAGCACTCCTTACAATTCGGATTGGGAGCCTTACATATGGTTCTGCCCAAAGTAATTAAATCTATATTCCAAAGGATCCAGTGGTCCTTTGGAATTTTTTTCATTAAATCAAATTCTATTTTTACAGGGTCCTGTTCTTTAGTAACACCCAGCTTATTTGATATCCTTTTGACATGAGTATCAACTACAATACTCGGTTCATGGTAAATATTTCCACGAATTACGTTTGCAGTCTTACGTCCCACTCCGGGCAAAGATATGAGTTCATCAATATCCGAGGGAACTTCTCCCTTGTATTTAGTAACAAGCTCTTTTGCACACTCAATTATGTTCTTTGCTTTATTATGATAAAAGCCCGTTGAATGTATATCTTTTTCCAATTCCGGAAGCGATGCAGTTGCAAAAGCCTCAAGATTGGGATACTTAACAAACAAATCCTTGGTCACAATGTTGACACGTTCGTCGGTACACTGCGCGCTGAGAATCGTGGCAATAAGCAGTTCATAGGGTTTCTCATAATGAAGAAAGCACCGAAAATCGGTGCCGTATTCTTCATCAAGCAATTTAATTATTTGGGAAACTCTGGTTTTAGTGTCCATACTGATTTCCTCTGTTACCTAAATTAAATTTCGGTATCTGTAATCCTTAGTCTGATAGGAATTATCATGTCTTCCAGAATTTTTTCTTCTTATCTTTATCTGAAGAAGAATCATCCGATGCTCCTGCACGGGAAGCGGCATTTAAGCTGTCGCCTGTAAGTTCGTCGAACTTACGAAGCAATTCTTTGGCTTCATTTGATAACTTCTCGGGAGTCTGTACAACAAGCGTAACATAGTGATCGCCTCGAACATCCTTGTTTCGAAGTGTAGGAACACCCTTACCCTTAAGTCTGACTTTAGTGTCAGTCTGGGTTCCGGCCTTAACTTCATAAATGACCTTGCCATCAACGGTGTCTACAACAATTTCACCGCCCAAAGCCGCAACTGCATAAGATACTGGAACGGTTGAGTAAATATTGTAATCCTGTCTTTGGAAAATAGGATGGCGGGATACGATTACTTCTACGAGCAAATCGCCTCTTGGGCCGCCGTTGGTACCGGGCTCACCTTTTTCACGAATTCGCACACTTTGACCGTTATCAATACCTGCAGGAATAGATACCTGAATCTTCTTCTTGCTGGCAATATATCCGTTACCGTAACAATCGGGACATTTCTCCTTAACAATCTTACCTGTTCCGTTACAATCCGGACAGGTCTGAACGTTACGAACAGTACCGAAGAAAGACTGTGAAGTGAATACAACCTGTCCTTTGCCTCCGCACTTGGGACAGGTTTCCGGAGTGGTTCCGGCTTTTGCTCCCGTACCGTGACAGGTTCCGCATTCGTCCTTTAAGGTTAATTCTATCTCTTTTTCCACGCCGAAGGTCGCTTCTTCAAAAGTTATACGCACACTGGTACGGATATTGGCACCCTTCATGGGACCGTTAGAAGTTCTTCGGCTTCTTCCGCCGCCGAAGAAATCTCCGAAGATATCTCCAAAGATATCACTAAAGTCCATAGAATTAAAATCAAAGCCACCGAATCCGCCGCCACCTGCGCCGCCTTCGAATGCAGCAAATCCGAACTGGTCATACTGCTTACGCTTCTCCGGGTCGCTTAAGATGGCATATGCTTCCGAAGCTTCCTTAAATTTCTTCTCAGCCTCAGCATCACCCGGATTCATATCCGGGTGATACTTCTTAGCTAATGCTCTGTATGCTTTTTTTAGTTCCGCATCATCTGCGGATTTACTAACGCCTAAGACTTCATAGTAGTCGCGTTTAGTTTCTGCCATGGAATTATACCTCTCTATAATCTCCGTCTACTACATCGCCTTCCGGCTCGCTGCTCTGGGCATTTGCATCTGCACCGCCCATGTCACCTGTAAAGCCGCCCATATCAGGGCCTGCACCTGCCTGTCCCTGCTGCATAGATTCGTACATCTTAGTAAATACACCCTGTGCGGAAGTAGTAAGTTTTTCTTTAGCAGCCTTAAGTTCATCAATATCAGAATCTGACATTTCCTGATCCTTAGTACGTTCAAGTATATCTTTTACAGCCTGCATATCAGCTTCGACAGCGCTCTTCTCGTCAGCAGATACCTTATCACCGACATCATTAAGAGCCTTTTCTGTCTGGAATACGAATGAGTCAGCTTCGTTTCTTAAATCAACAGCTTCCTTACGCTTCTTATCCTGAGCTTCGAATTCCTGAGCTTCCTTAACAGCCTTTTCGATATCTTCATCAGACATGTTAGAACCCGCTGTAATTGTAATGTGCTGTTCCTTACCTGTTCCAAGATCCTTTGCTGATACATTAACGATACCATTAGCATCAATATCAAAGGTTACCTCGATCTGAGGAATTCCACGAGGAGCAGGAGCAATACCGTCAAGTCTGAACTGACCTAATGACTTGTTATCTCTTGCGAACTGTCTTTCACCCTGAAGTACATTGATATCAACAGCGCTCTGGTTGTCAGCTGCTGTAGAGAATACCTGTGACTTCTTAGTAGGAATAGTTGTATTTCTTTCAATTAATCTTGTAGCAACACCACCCATTGTCTCGATAGACAAAGAAAGAGGAGTTACGTCAAGAAGAAGGATTGCACCGGCACCGGCATCACCTGCCAACTTACCGCCCTGGATAGAAGCACCGAGTGCAACACACTCATCAGGATTAAGTGACTTAGAAGGTTCCTTGCCTGTTAACTGCTTAACCTTATCCTGAACTGCAGGAATACGTGTTGAACCACCAACAAGTAATACCTGACCGATATCGGAATTGTTAAGACCCGCATCCTTCATAGCGTTCTGAACAGGAATAGCTGTTCTTTCAACAAGGTCATGTGTCAGTTCATCGAACTTAGCTCTTGTAAGGTTCATATCAAAGTGCTTAGGACCTTCTGCTGTTGCTGTGATGAAAGGAAGGTTGATGTTAGTAGTAGTAGCTGAAGATAATTCCTTCTTAGCCTTTTCTGCTGCTTCCTTCAATCTTTGAAGAGCCATCTTATCCTGTGAAAGGTCAACGCCTTCAGCCTTCTTGAATTCATCAATCATGTACTGTGTTAACTTGTTATCAAAATCATCACCACCAAGGTGTGTATCACCGTTTGTAGCAAGAACTTCGATTACGCCGTCACCGATTTCGATAATAGATACATCAAATGTACCACCACCTAAGTCGTCAACCATAATCTTCTGCTCTATTTCGTTATCAAGACCGTAAGCCAAAGCTGCAGCTGTAGGTTCGTTAATAATTCTCTTAACATCAAGACCTGCAATCTTACCTGCATCCTTGGTTGCCTGACGCTGTGCATCATTGAAGTAAGCAGGAACCGTAATAACTGCTTCTGTTACCTTCTCACCAAGGTAGCTTTCTGCATCAGCCTTAAGCTTCTGAAGAATCATAGCCGAAATCTGCTGAGGAGAATACTTCTTATCGTCGATGTTACGACCATTGTCTGTACCCATATCTCTCTTAATAGAAGAGATTGTCTTCTCGGCATTTGTTACTGCCTGTCTCTTAGCAGGTTCACCGATTAATCTTTCGCCTGTCTTTGTAAATGCCACTACCGAAGGAGTTGTTCTTGCGCCTTCTGCATTAGCGATAACGGTGGGCTTACCACCTTCCATAACAGCTACACAGCTGTTAGTTGTACCTAAGTCAATACCAATAATTTTACTCATTTATTTATCCTCCTAATAATGTACTTAGATGTAATTATCTGCCTCATCTGTAACTGTATCTTATGAGGCTCTTAATCTATCTACTGCACTACCGCTACCATTGAATGTCTTACAACGCTGTCGCGATAGGTGTATCCTTTTAATAATTCCTGTGCTACGAAGCCTGATTCGTATTCTTCCGATTCAACCTGCATTACCGCATTGTGGAAATCCGGATTAAATTCCGTTCCCACGGCTTCGATAGGTTTAACTTCCATTTTCTCAAGTTCGGCTATGAGCTGCTTATATATAAGTTCCATTCCGTCTGCAAAAGGTTTACCCTTTTCATCCTCCGGAATTGCATTCAGTCCACGCTCAAAATTATCAACTATGGGAAGAATCTTTTCTATAACAGATTTGGCACCTGTTTCAAACATTTGTGTCTTTTCTTTTTCTGTTCTGTTACGAAAGTTTTCGAACTCTGCAAGCTGACGCTTAACCTTATCTTCAAGTTCGTCAATCTTCTCTTTCATTGCATCCTGCTTTTTGTCCTTTTTCTTGAAGAACTTCTTATCGCTAGAATCAGGATCTAATTCTGCATCACCGTCTTCTGCGTCGACATCTGCGTCAGATGTTTCATCAGCGCCTTCCTGAACATTTTCATCTGCTGTGTTCACGTCGGATGCATCTGCATCTTTCACAGCTGCGTCTGCTCCATTCGTGTTCGTTTCATCGGCAGCTGCATCTTCTGTAGCATCGACATTTTCCTGTTCGTCAAGAATTTCTTCTCCTGCGATTGTTTCTTTGTTCATATCTTTGTCCGTCATTACGTACCTCCAAATTACTTATACGCTTTGTCGCATTTATTTCTTATACATATCATCAAGCTGATGAGTTATGTTCTTCAATGTACTGACAACTCTGTCATAATCCATTCTCTTGGGACCGACGATTCCGATTGTTCCTCTCATGCCGTCGCCCAAATCATACGTGGCCGTTACTATACTGCAGTCCTTCATAGACTGAATCGGCGCTTCATCACCGATATAAACCTGAATGCCTGTATTTGATTCATCGGCCAGTGCCTCTGTAACAAGTTCGGTCAGCTGCTGCTTTTCTTCAAGTGTATGTATGATATCAGATGCCTTCTGATTATCCGAAAGCTCCGGATACTTGAAAATGTTCGTGGCTCCCGAAGTATATATCTGGAGATCTTCTTCAACTTTGATTGACTCCGCTATGGAATCAATTACTTCCGACACAACGTCCGAATGAATTCCCGCTTGCTGCTTCATGGTAGTAATCATAGGAAGATTAATTTCCTCAATTGCCTTGCCGCAAAGGTTCGTATTAAGAAGAAGATTGAGCTTAAGAAGTGTCTCATCACTTAAACTTTCCGAAACCTGAATAACATTGTTCTTAATCACATTACCTTCCGCAACAACTACTGCAAGAATCTGATTCTCATCCATTCTGGATAACTGAAGGAATTTGATTTTATTCCCCTGAATTGCCGGTGCCGAAATCATGGTTGCATAGTTCGTATTATTGGCAAGAACTTTAGCCACGCTCTTAAGCATCCTGTCCATTTTCTCTTCTTTTTCGAGGATTACTTCTTTGAGCTCTTCGATTTCTTTGTCCTTAGTTTCCATCATGGAATCTACATACAATCTGTAGCCCTTATCCGAAGGAATTCTTCCGGCAGAAGTATGGGGTTGGATTATAAGTCCCATTTCCTCAAGGTCGGCCATTTCATTTCTTATGGTTGCGGAACTTAAATTAAGATCCGTATACTTCGAAATAGTTCGACTTCCGACAGGCTCTCCCGTTTCGAGATAATTTTGGATGATTGCATGTAAAATTGTTATTTTTCGATCATCAAGTGTCATATTTCATACCGCTTTATGCAATAATTCTTGCATTTTTGTATTTTGTTACTTGCATTTAATCAAATCAATCTTTCAATTAACTGTCAATTGCCCGGCTAAAATCGGTCGAATCTGACAAGTACCCATCTAAACATATGAATTATTCTTACACTTTTTGTTATTAGCACTCAATTTGTTGGAGTGCTAACATCAAGCACAATTCATAATATACTCTTAGGGTTTAGGAATGTCAATAGAAGTAAATATTAAAGAATTATAAAGAAAATCTAAAATGTGACACCGGGGACGGTTCTTTCTGTCACACTTTAAAGACTCAAATATAGCGGTGCACATATATCTTTTGGCTAGTCACTTAAGATTTGTCCGAACTAAGTGAATTACTATTCTCTATGCCCGGGCCGGCGTAGTTCGACATCCATGTCGAAATTACGCCTAAAACACACTTCCTGTGTGTTTTCCCTAATTTCTTGGAAGTAATTCGCTAACTTCGTACTTCATCTTGCGTGACGATGACGCCAAAAGATATATGTGCACCGCTATTTATTATTTAAATCAAAATGTGACAGTAAGAACCGTCCCCGCCGTCACACTTTGTTATGTTTATGATGCAAAAAACGGATACAGTATTATCAATTTCATTAGGAAGCGCTCTGTAGCGGTTCTTAGTGTTGCTTTTTATCAGGCATGAGCCTGCAGGACGCAGGCGAAAGAACTAATTGAGCCATGGATGGCGAATAGTTCGGTGCCGTGCCGTTAAACTAAAAATAATATTGCAACACTTAGAACTGCAAGAGTGCTGACGTGAAATAGATAATACTGTATCCGTTTTGCAGCAATTAACAAATTTTCAAAAATGTGACAGAAAGAACCGTCCCTACTGTCACATTATCGTTTATCGCGATCTATCTGCTCCAGAAAGATTACAGCCACAACAATTGCAACCAACGCAAACAACGCAAGGGCAAGCCAGCAATTGCCTACATTATTCAGGCTAAGTACATAGTTTGGATTCTGGCTGTTGGCGCCAACCTGAAGGTTAAAATCATCAATCAGATTATTGGTCTGCATATATGAAGTGATTTCAGCAAGGGGTTTAAATCCCTGATACTCAATATTAGAAAACTTCACCATCTGATTCCAAACAGTAATCATCGGAAGATTATTGTATCCGGACTGAGCGCACATACAATTAAGTCCCCACTTGGCAAGGGAAAGATCCGTGAACTTAGTCATGTTGTCGCCCAGCTTAAAGACGCTGCCCGAAAACAGCAGTTCGAAAATAAGCATGAAGGGCATAATCGTCATTGCCCCTGTAGTGGTCTTGGCGATACAAGAGACCATAAGGGATAACATATCGGCAGCAAATGTAATAAGGAAGATAGTAATACCGATATCTACTTTAAATGAAGGTGTGCAGTATCCCTGTACGGGGAAATTCATTCCAGCTGCGGAACACACCACTATGGTAATAATTGTCTGCAATAAGCACAGGAAAGCCTGATAAATAATATGTGCACAAAGATATGATGTAATGTGCATACCGCTTCTGTGTTCACGCTTAACAATATCTCTTTCACGAACTACCGACTGGATGGAATTAAAGAAACCGTTCCAAATGCATATACAGGTCATGGCAAGAGAGCCCATAAGGCATCCTTCCATATTAACAAACATATTTCGACCTGCAACGAATGCAACAAGGCCCGCGATAATTGCTGCCATAGGAAGTACTTTCCAGTCATCCATGTATATAAACATTCTAAAGAACTTACCCAAATAAATAGGTATTTGTGTAAATCTTCCCTTATGTTGAAGTCTTTTTCTAATTCTCGGTTGTGCCATTGTTCTTCACCTCCGCAAATTTCTTAATTAATTCATCAGCCATGCCCTCTCCGCCTTCTTCTTTGCGGTTAACGCATTTTACAATATCCTCCATTGTATCTTTGCCGAAGAACTTCTTAGCTTCATCAACAGGTCCGTTAAACACCAGTCTTCCGATTCTGTTCTCATCCTTGGCAAGAACTATAACCTCATCAAATAATTCAATAACACGATCCGGAGTATGAGTTATTACAATGACTATCTTGCCCTGGCGGGAAATCTCATGAAGACGTCTCATCAAATCCTTGGCAAGAATTCCGTCAAGTCCGGAATCCGGTTCATCAAGAATAAATAATGAAGGGTCGGAAATAAATTCCGTTGCAATGGAAATTCTCTTCTTCTGACCACCGGACTGCTTGGCAACAATACTGTTCTTAACCGGTGTAAGTCCAAAGATATCAAGTACTTGTGCAACACGCTTTTTGCGTTCCGCCCTTGAAACTGAAGAAGGAAGACGCAACTTAGCCGCATCCGAAAGTGTATTAATTACGGTATCAGAATAACGGATAAGGTCCTGTTGGGGAACAAATCCGATTTGATATTTCATTTTTTCATACTCTTTGTACACATCAACATCATTAAGAAGAATCTGCGCATCCGCAGGTTCATAGCCGTTAACGGCATTAAGGAAAGTTGTCTTACCGGCACCGGAACCGCCCAGAAGAAGCACCATCTTGCCGGGTTCAATGTTCAAGTGTATATCTTTTAACAAGTATTTGGTCTTGAACATACTGCGAACCGAACGTGAATAAATATTGATGGTAAGACCTTTTTCGATGGCATCCACGTCATTCATGATATTGGTGTCATCACCTGCATACTTTTCATCTACGACAATATAAGAAGGTTCGAATTTCTTTGATGCACCCCAGATAACAGTTGTAAGGCCGTCGGCAAGAATCCACAGCCACATCCATCTTTTGCGGCGCTTGAACATTTCGCATAAACCTGAATAAATCCTTATATTATAAACAAGATTAACAAGCAGCGTACCGATTACCAGAAGCTGCAAAGTAAATGACGTAAGTGTAACCTTTTCGATTGCCGAATACTCATATATGTTATTAATGTAACTCAATACGGCATATAAAAAAGAAGATATACAATATATCTTACCAATATCTTCCCTGTCGGCGCACTTGGCAAGCTTGTAATCTCTAAGAAGCGGAACAAAAGTCCACCAGCGTTTGCCGCCCATCTTGGGAAACAGCAGCCATAATCCGATTACATTAAGCACATCGCCAAGGAAGGAATATGTATCAAGCCCAAACGAAAAATCCATACTAATCTCCATTCCGCCCCACGGAATGCGGGGGCATTTTTAGCGGCCACCAATTCGGGGCAATCACAGGAGATTCCCCTTTATGGGACGCATGTACATTGTAACATAAAAAAGCGGCTCTTGGAAAACAAGAACCGCCTATCTTTTCAATAACTATATGATTTCATCCAAAATCCTTTGCAAATCGCAATTAATATATTAGATGAAGAAGCTTCCTGTAACGTCGCCGTTAATTACATAATAAGCTGTGCTCTCTTCGGGCTTAACATATAATTCAACTGACTTGAAATCAGCTGCCTTACCCTGAAGGTCATACTTCCAAACATCCTTTGCGATGCTGATTAAATCATCGGGAGTATAAGACTTTCCGCTGAACTCAAAATTAACTGAAGCCTTAAGTGCAACCTTTGCAGGTGCTGCTGCCTTAGGAGCTGCCTTCTTAGCAGGAGCCTTCTTAGCAGCTGCTTTCTTGGCAGGTGCTGCTGCCTTCTTAGCAGGTGCCTTAGCTGCTACTGCCTTAGTAGCTGTTGCCTTAGCTGCAGGTGCTGCTGCCTTAGCTGCTGTAGCTTTCTTAGCAGGTGCCTTCTTTGCAGGTGCTGCCTTCTTAGTAGCTTCTGCTTTCTTAGCAGGTGCTGCTGCCTTCTTAGCAGGTGCCTTCTTTGCAGGTGCCTTCTTAGCGGGTGCCTTCTTTGCGGGAGCTGCTGCCTTAGGAGCTTCTACCTTTGTTTCTTCTTTTTTAACTTCTGCCTTAACAGGAATAATAACTTTCGCTGTTGCAACTTTCTTTTCTTCTGCCATGATTAATCTCCTTTCACACCGATTATCACAAACTAAAATATATTCACATAGATAATTGAATAAACATAATCAATAAACATTATGTCAAGTGCTACTCTATCGCATAAAAAAACATTTGTCAACTAATTAAGTCAATTTTGTTTCTTCGCGATAGCATCAGCCAAAAATGACAACAATGTCACATATACCATAATTAAAAATGCACTGATTATTAATCCGCCTACTATATCAGTCAGCCAATGTACTCCGGATAAAAATCTGCACACAATCATAACAACCGCACATACGATACATGCTATGCTTTGTACATTAAATTTACCCTTTGATTTGCTCATTGCCTTAAACTGCATTGCAGCGGTTACGAACACACAAAGAGCAAGTACTGTATGAGAAGAAGGATATGACGCTTCCAAACCTTCATCCATAATTATCGGTCTGTAATTAATAATTACTTTTTCAAAAAAGATATAAACAATACCTACCAAAACATAAAACACACCAAGCACATACCAATGCTGATCCGCTTTAAAAATTCCCTTGCGGGCAATAATCTGTCTTAATGCAATAATTGCAAAAAATGCAATAAACAAAAATGCAAAGATACCTAATATCTTTGAAACCTTATAACAAAAATCGTTATATACAAGAACGTTTGCAATGGGTCCGTTTAAGGAAGCAAAACCCACCAGTGAATAATCCGGGCCTATAGGGGCTACGTCAACCACCTTCACACATATTGTATATAATGTAACGACTACGAGCATAAGTACACTCATAATAAGTGAATTCTTAGTATTCTTAGACATTTGGATAACACTCCTTCACAAACTTTCGTAACGCATCAAGGGAACGAAGAACCTTTTCGGTATCAATGCAATAAGCCATTCTGAAATATCCCTTAACTCCGAAGCTGTCGGAGGGCACCAGAATCAAATCGTACTCCTTCGCCTTATTGCAAAAAGCAACTGCATCATCTTCGAGAGCCTTGGGGAAAATATAAAATGTTCCGCCGGGGCGAACCACTTCAAATCCTAAGGAAGTAAGTTCATCATAAAGAATATTCATATTCTTTTCATAGACACTCATGTCAGAAGTCTTATCAAGTACCTTGGCGACCCCAAGCTGCATAAGAGATGACGGACAGTTATGACCTGTTCCTCTTGAAATCTGTGCGCAGATGGCACCTATTATATCGGCATCCGTACAATTAGGATTAGCCGCAACATAACCTATTCTTTCACCGGGAAGGGAAATTGATTTTGAGAAGGAATAGCATGACAATGTATTGTCATAGAACTTCGAAACATAGGGTGCCTTTACTCCGTCAAATACAATTTCTCTGTAGGGTTCGTCCGAAATGATAAAGATATCATGTCCGTACTCAACCTGCTTGGTATTAAGGTAATCGGCAAGCTTCGTCAACGTCTCGGCACTGTATAACACGCCCGAAGGATTATTGGGAGTGTTAATAAGAACTGCCGCAACATTTTCATTCATCATCTCATCGAATTTATCAAAATTAATCTGAAAATCAACGGTATTTGCAGGAACTACTTTAAGCACTGCGCCGCTGCCGTTAACGTAGGGATTATACTCAGGAAAATAGGGGGCAAATGTCAGAACCTCATCTCCCGGTTTTGTCACGCATCTTACAGCATGAGCGACTGCGCCTGCAGCTCCGGATGTGGGAAAAATATGACATCCTTTATAGTTCATTCCATACTTTTCATTAAGATCCTTTGCAATAGCATCCTTTACAGAAGCAATGCCCACAGAAGGGCTGTATCCGTGAAGTTCCATCGAAGTCATATTTTTTAACATATCAATGAGACCTTCGTTGAACTCTTCCGGAGCAGGAACGGAAGGATTTCCCAAACTGTAATCAAAAACGTTCTCATATCCTATCTCTTTGCCACGCTCGGTTGCGAACTCGGATAATTGTCTGATTACAGATTTACCTTTTAACATACTTTTGTATTGCTCATTAATCATTGTGAATTACCACCTTTACCAATTCTTATATCTTTGTACAAAGATATACTTATTCTTCAGATTCATCATCAAGCTTAATCTCAAGATATCCGAGAAGCTTTGACTTATCAAAATCAGTCATAACGCCATCGTTGGGGTCATAATATTTGCCATCAAAATAAACAAGATAATGACAGAAACGACCCATCTTTTCCATTAATACCGCGCACTTGGGAAGGGTTACTTCCTCGCCTTCGGTAAATACAATTACATCGGAGTGATTGATTCCGTAGTAATTAAGTCCCGAAATTACCATACCCATCGTAGCCTGCCATTCACGGCAACCCATTACGGTACATACCTCCGGGATTGTTACGCCTGCAAGCATTGCAACACAGGTCTGACCGCAGGTTCCGTCTACAGGCTGGATAATAATATCCACAGAGTCTATCTTTCTAATCGGATTATCAACAGAATAGGGACTATTCTGATTAACGCGAATCAATGTAGCTCCCACATGCATCAAAAGCTTATGGGTAATATCGGTATTAACTCCCGCTACATCGTCCTTGGTAAGCTGAATCTTGTAATTACCCTTCTGGTCATTTACATCCTCGGGAACGAGATTGCACATAATCATCTTGTTATCAAGGAAAAGCTCGGCCTTTACCTCATCACGGTAGCGGCTCACTTCCCATACATTAAAAGGAAGACTTATTGTATAAAAATCATCTTCCTGTTTGATTTTGCCATTAAAAAAGTAACGCATTTTTCCTCCTTGCCACAGGGACGGTCCTTTTGCCACATTTTACATTATACTTCGAATAACATGTCTCCGTATGTGGGCACCGGCCACATTGACTTATCCACGATAAGTTCAAGCTCATCCGTAGGCTTACGAAGAGCAGCCATTGCCGCAATAACATTATCTTTGTAATAGAAAGCCTTCTCCTTGGAATCCTTAATTGCTGCAGCATTTCGACTTACAGCCTTCAGGGTATTGCAGGCTTCTTTCATCAAAGACGCCTTCTTCTGTACATCGTTAAGAATCTCTCTTTCCAAAGAAGCATCAAGTCCCGCATCTTCAATAGAGTTAACAGTTTCGGCAAGATATCTTGCATAACGAAGTGCTGCGGGAAGGAACTTACGCGAAACCATATCAATCATTGTAAGTGCTTCGATATTAATCGACTTGGAATATGAATCATACAGGATTTCCTGACGCGACTCAAGTTCCGCGCGGGTAAAGATATGGAACTTCTCAAACAAAGTAACGGCCTTGTCGGTGGTTAGAGTCTCTACAGCATCGACCATTGTCTTAATGTTAGGAAGGCCGCGACGCTGGGCTTCCTTAACCCATTCTTCCGAATAACCGTCACCGTTAAATATAATTCTCTGATGCTTAGCCATATATTCTTTAATAATGTCGTGAACTTCGTCATCGAAGTTCGGAGCACTTTCAAGTCTGTCCGCAGCTTCACAAAATGCCTCAGCCACAATTGTATTAAGAATCGTGTTGGGACTTGCGATTGAATCCGAAGAACCAACCGATCTGAATTCAAATTTATTTCCGGTAAAGGCGAAAGGTGAAGTTCTGTTTCTGTCAGTTCCGTCCTTTTGGAAATCTATTAATGTAGATACTCCGGTCTGAAGTATCTCACTCTCCAGCGAATGCTGTGCAACACCGGTTTCAACAAGCTGCTTAACAACATCATCAAGCTGGTCACCTAAAAAGATAGACATTATTGCAGGAGGTGCTTCCTGAGCACCAAGACGTAAATCGTTGCCTACAACCGATGCACTTTGTCTAAGAAGATCGGCATGAGTATCAACTGCTTTCATAATGCAGGCAAGAACCACCAAAAACTGGAAGTTTTCATTCGGTGACTCACCGGGGTCAAGTAGGTTGACACCATTGTCGGTTACAAGGGACCAGTTATTGTGCTTACCGGAACCGTTAACACCCGCAAATGGCTTTTCGTGGAGAAGACATGTAAGGCCGTGAGCATAAGCCACTCTCTTCATTGTCTCCATTACAATCTGATTATGATCCGTTGCAATGTTGGCTTCTTCATATATAGGAGCCAGTTCATGCTGCGCAGGAGCCGCTTCATTATGCTGAGTCTTGGCTGTAACTCCCAGCTTCCACAACTCCACATTAAGGTCTGACATAAACTCTCCGACTCTTTCGGGGATAACTCCGAAATAATGGTCGTCCATTTCCTGACCCTTAGGTGCAGGTGCTCCAAAAAGAGTTCTTCCCGTGAAAACCAAATCGTCACGAAGCAAATAATTTTCTCTGTCAACCAGGAAATATTCCTGCTCTGCGCCTACCGAAACACTTACGTGCTTAGCCTTGGTATTTCCGAATAATTTAACTATACGAAGGGCCTGCTCATTGATAGCTTCCAAAGATCTAAGAAGCGGAGTTTTCTTATCAAGAGCCTCGCCGGTATATGAACAGAATGCTGTGGGAATACACAAAACAGCTCCCGTACTTCCTTCTTTAATAAACGCAGGAGATGTTGTATCCCAAACCGTATATCCTCTTGCCTCAAAGGTAGACCTTAATCCTCCCGAAGGGAAAGACGACGCATCAGGCTCGCCCTTGATAAGCTCCTTGGCAGAAAACTTAAGAATCATGCTTCCGTCAGCTTTGGGAGGTGTAATAAAGGAATCATGTTTTTCGGCTGTTATACCTGTAAGAGGTTGGAACCAGTGAGTATAATGAGTTGCGCCGTTTTCGATTGCCCAGTCCTTCATGGCATTGGCAATAATATCGGCAGACTCAAAGGAAAGTTCACCGCCTTGCTGGTTAACTTTAAGAATCTCATCATACACTTTTGAAGGAATTCTTTCCTTCATTTTGTCCAGGGTAAATACTTTGGATCCAAAAATCTCTTCAATGTTAATCATTGGTATTTCCTTTCACTCTCAAAAGATCATATTTTGAAGCGTTTTCGCTTAATTCAACAAATAAAACCTGCTGTGGATGTGGAGCGCTTGATACGCTTTGTCCATCTTCAGTGGTTAAGGATAACACGTTTACAAACACATTTCTATCGTCAGGTTTCATAATTTCTATGGTGTCTCCCACGATAAATTTGTTACGTTGTGTTATTTTTGCGAAATTTCCTGTCTTTTTGGTGCCGTCCGACAATGTGATTTCACTTAGTTCATCTTCGACTATTCCCAAATACACATATTCGTTAACGTATGTATTGGTATCGTAAATCTGCGTGTTCTCGTCGGGCTTTCCGAAATAGAATCCCGTGGTGAACTGTCTGTATGTGCACTTTGATATCTCTTCCCGGTACCAGTCCATATTGGCACGGTACTTTTCGGGACTTTCAAAGAAATCATCTATGGCCTTGCGATATGTTCTTGCAACAGCAGCCACATAAAGCGCCGTTTTCATGCGGCCCTCTATCTTAAAGGAATCAATGCCCGCTTCCACCATTTCCGGAATATGCTCTATCATGCATAAGTCCTTACTGTTAAAGATATAAGTACCTCTTTCATTCTCATATACAGGGAAATATTCTCCGGGACGCTGCTCCTCCATAACGGAATATTTCCATCTGCAAGGATGCGTGCAGGCTCCCTGATTGGCATCGCGACCGGCAAAAAAGCTGCTAAGCAGGCACCTTCCGGAATATGAAATGCACATTGCACCATGCATAAAAGATTCTATTTCCATATCTTCCGGAATATTATCTCTTATTTCGCGTATTTCTTTTAAGGATAATTCTCTGGCACTTACCACGCGCTTGGCGCCCATCTTGTACCAGAAATTGTATGTCATGTAATTGGTATTGTTAGCCTGTGTGGAAATATGAATTTCAATCTCCGGACATACTTCCTTTGCAATGGTGAACATACCCGGGTCGGAAATAATAAGGGCATCAGGCTTAATTGCCTTTAGCTCTTCAAAGTACTCTCTTGCACCCTCAAGGTCCTTATTATGGGCCAGAATGTTTGCGGTAACGTATACCTTTTTCCCATATTCATGTGCAAAGCGTATACCTTCGTCCATCTCCTCTATTGTGAAATTCTTCGCCTTAGCCCTGAGTCCGAAAGCTTCGCCGCCGATGTACACCGCATCTGCGTCGAAAATTACAGCTTCTTTTAACACTTCCAGGGAACTGGCAGGAACCAATAATTCAGGTTTTTTCATTTTTCTCCTCATATGTGACAGTGGGGACGGTTCTTTTTGTCACATTTTTATGCTTAGTGTAATGCCGTCACCTATCGGCATGATATCCGTGCGAAGTGACGGATTGTGAGTTAATTCATAAAGGTAATCCCGCATACGACTATGAATGGTACGGTCGCGGCGAATTACAGCGAATCTTGATTCAAGAACATTTCCGTCCTGAAGGACATTGTCCGAAAGAAGAATTCCGCCTACGGGCATCAGTCTAAGAATCTCAGGAAGGAAATTAATATACTGCCCCTTGGAAGCATCCATAAAAATAAGATCGTAGGGACCGTCAAGTTCTTTTAGGATATCCATAGCGTCACCTTCAAGAAGAGTAATTCTGTCCTCGCAACCGGCTTTCTTAAAGTTTTCTTTGGCAATGGGAATTCTGGGTTCGTACTTTTCGATGGTTGTAATCTTACAATCCTCAGGGCCGTACTCAGCCATAAGTAAAGCAGAAAAACCAATGGCGCATCCGACCTCCAAAATGTTATGGGGCTTTTTCATTTCCAAAAGGACTTTCATAAAGCTCTGCATCTGTGGTCTTATTATCGGCACATTGGTTTTGATAGCATATTCTTCCAGTTCGTTAAGGAACGGAGTATTGCCTGTATTAAATGAATTGATGAAGGTGGACATTCTCTCATCGGTTATCATTCGGCGCCACCTTCTGTTTCTTCAATGTCCACGCCGGCATCCTCAACCGGTTCCTCGGATAATTCGTCCTCCGTGACCAGTTCTCCGTCAACGTATATTCCTTCGTATTCTTCCTCGGCAGGTTCATCGGAATCATAGCTTGTTCCCTCCGATGAATTGTCTACGGGAGCGACTGCATCCTCTACTCCGTAATTAACAATATTCTCACCGGATGCCATAATCTGAAGCATATCATGTGCTGTCATATCCGTACGAAGATCATAAATGCCCGGCTTAATTTCATTATGATATGCTGACAAAAGTTCCTGTACAACAAAAAGGTTTGCATCGTTTATAAGTCCTTTTTCTTCCAGCATATTGGCAACATCTTTAGCCGTTGCATTTTCGGATATTCCTACCGTTATCGTTCTTCC
Organism: Lachnospiraceae bacterium; assembly: GCA_045629045.1. Taxonomy (GTDB): domain Bacteria; phylum Bacillota; class Clostridia; order Lachnospirales; family Lachnospiraceae; genus JAILLW01. The sequence continues at coordinate 215,842 of JAZQQM010000004.1, read as the reverse complement.
ATTGTTAACTGATACGGGCTCATCAGCGAATACTTTGTATCCGAAATCATATGCGGCAGTGATACCTTTGTAAATAAACATAATCAAAACCGCTGCGATAACGACCTTGATAATCGTTTCAAGAACGCCCAAAATTAATGATTTAACACTCATTATTGAAAATCCAGTCCTTCTATAATGTTAGTATTTATTTCCTGCATCATACGACACAGTGCAGTCTCAGCACTAAGATAATCGTTTACTACAGGATTTTCAAGAAATTGTTCATATTTTAAATTGAACTCTTCCATCTTATCAAACAGCTCATCACCTTCAAAATTACTCTGAAGCATGAAGTTTTCCTCTCGATAAGCATTGATCTGCTCCATCAAATCAGGATATCTTTGTATCTTTTTGACCTGAAATGAATAGGTGGCATAAATATCAGTCTGCTTAACTGCGGATACTAATTTCTCGATACTTCCTGCAACTGACTTTTCCATCAAAGCGAAACCTCCATAATAATCGGTAAAATCATAGGTCTGCGCTGGGTTTTCTTCCATACGTAGCCCCCAAGCGAATCGCGAATTGCATTTTGTATTTTTTTGTTATCCTTCACTCCCCTGTCAAGGCAATCAAGAACTGCCTCATAGACAACTTCTCTGGATTCGTCCATAAGTTCATCCGACTCCTTAACATACACGAAACCTCGTGACACTATTTCAGGTCCCGCAACCAAACACTGATTTGCTTTGTCTATGCCGAGGGAAACAATAATGATTCCGTCTTCTGCAAGACGCTGTCTGTCACGAAGTACGACATTTCCAACATCTCCTACTCCAAGACCGTCAACAAGGATATCACCCACATGAACCTGTCCTGTAACTTCGGCACTGTCCTCCGTAAGTTCCAGCACATCACCGGAACGAAGTATAAAGATATTCTCTTTTGGTATGCCCATCTGGGTTGCTAATTTCGCATGAGCCTTAAGATGCTTAAATTCACCGTGTACAGGAATTGCATACTTAGGCTTAACAAGAGAATAAATAAGTTTAATTTCTTCCTGGCAGGCATGTCCCGATACGTGAACATCCTGGAATATTACATCGGCTCCCTTAACAAGAAGCTCGTTTATTACATTGGTAACCGCCTTTTCATTACCCGGTATGGGATGTGATGAAAAGATGACAGTGTCCTTAGGTCCTATGTGTATCTTTTTGTGATTACCGCTTGCCATACGTGACAAGGCAGCCATACTCTCTCCCTGTGAACCGGTTGTGATAATAACAGTCTGCTCATCAGGATAATTCTTAAGTTCATCAAGACTGATAAGTGTATTCTCAGGCACCTCAAGGCACTTAAGATTCATTGCGGTTTCGATGATACTTACCATGCTGCGGCCTTCCACAACAACCTTACGTCCGAACTTGTGGGCAGAATTTATAATCTGCTGAACACGGTCTACATTTGAGGCAAAGGTAGCAATAATAATTCGTGTATCATCATGCTCTTCAAACAAATCATCAAGGTTACGGCCTACCGTCTTCTCGGAAGGGGTAAATCCTTCACGCTCCGCATTTGTAGAATCACACATCAGGGCAAGCACACCCTTTTTGCCAATCTCCGCGAAACGCTGCAGGTCAATTGCATCACCGAAAACAGGAGTGTAGTCAACTTTAAAATCTCCCGTATGAACAACAATTCCAGCAGGCGAATAAATCGCAAGGGCAGCCGCATCAACAATACTGTGATTTGTTCTTATAAACTCAATTCTGAACTGTCCGATATTAATCGACTGTCCAAAGGAAACAACCTTACGTCTGGTTGTATCCAAAAGTTCATGTTCTTTTAACTTATTCTCTATGATTCCCATAGTAAGACGTGTTGCATATATGGGAATATTTATATCTTTCAAAATATACGGAAGAGCACCTATATGGTCCTCATGTCCGTGTGTAATAAAGAATGCTTTGACCTTCTTAATGTTATCCTTAAGATATGTAATATCAGGAATGACGAGGTCTATACCAAGCATATCATCCTCGGGGAATGCCAGTCCGCAGTCCACAACAATAATGCTGTCCTCATACTCAAAAGCAGTGATATTCATACCTATCTGCTCCAAGCCTCCAAGGGGAATCACAGCAAGCGCCGAGGTTCTCATCATATCATTTTTACTCAAGTGCGCAGTCCTCCAACAAACTCTCAAACAATGATGACAATGCACTAAGTTCGTCATCATCCGTAACTATTTCATAAGTAGTATCCTGCTTTGATGTACCGACTTCCTTTAGGATAAGAGCCTCAGCATCGCCCTCCTCCTCTTCGGTAACCAGGATATAATTGTGGCCAAATAGCTTCGCCTGCTCAAGAACGAAGAATTCGGCTTTTTCGTTATTATCCAATTCAAATGTAATCTTTTCCATTAGTTCCTCTTTAGTTAATTACCATTGCTTCGCATATCAAGATAGTTTTGTAAAATAAGCGTAGCTGCAATCATATCCACATAATCCTTACGGTCTTCACGGCGAACGCCCGCTTCCATCATAGTCTTATCTGCCACAACTGTAGTAAGTCTCTCGTCATGCATTACAACAGGAAGCCCTGTTCTTCTTTCAAGCTTTTCTTTAAACTCAAGGGATAACTCAGCTCTTACTCCCACATCATTATTCATATGTTTGGGAAGTCCCAGCACAATCTCACTTACTTCATATTCTGTTATCAGTTCTTCGATACGAGCCAAGGTTTGGCGAAGCTTGTTCTCGTCCTTACGTCTTATTATCTCCACACCCTGTGCCGTAATAAGAAGCGGATCGGAAATCGCCACACCTACCGTCTTAGAGCCGTAATCCAGTCCCATTATTCGCATGTATAATTCCTAATTAGTTATTAAGTAGCCTTTCGGCGAATTGCTTCGTCGCTTAATCCCAGTGATTCGTCTGTATATAAGCGTTAAGAAGTTCCTCTACTATTTCATCTCTTTCGAGCTTCATAATCTTGGAACGTGCACCCATATGTGAGGTAACATATGTAGGGTCACCTGACATAATATATCCTACAATCTGATTAACCGGGTTATACCCTTTGTCATTCATGGCATCGCATACCTCATGAAGCACGTCCTTAACCGTTGCCGAATCAGTCTCTACCTGAAAAAATTGTGTGTTTCCTAAATCTTCCATTACTATCCTCCAATACATACCCTTGGGCATACCTAAAGATACATTTTACCGCATTTAATGCAGAATTTCAAATTTATCAAGCTATGATAAACGCATCGAAACAATAGCATATTACAATTGTATCTGTTTTTGATATAATATAAGATGGTCTGATTTGTTCCGATACGAAAGGGGGCATATAATATATGAAAAAATACAAATTTTCCCGATGTACCTATCTTGCCATATTTTCATATGTATGCATTTTTATAGTAACCATACTAATGATACTCAGCGTTTATCCAGCTGCTATTCCCAGTGATGCAACAAATATTTTGAGACACATTTTTCTTGAAGACAGATTCAATGATTGGCATCCTGTTACGTACTATTTATTTACGAAGGCTGTTATGTATTATTTCGGCACGCCGCATACCATGGTAGTATTTCATGGGCTTTTGTGGCTTTATGTTCAATTCAGAATCGTTTACTATCTTAAAAAATATTGTAAGCCCTCTTCATTAATTCTCTACACTGTATTTTCACTTACCTTTGGGATTGCAGCATATGAATATATAACTATTTTTTTTAAAGATGTTCCTTTTTCCATCTCTGTATTGGGAATTACTATAACATTACTCTACATAGCTAAAGAAGGATGTAAAAAATCATATCTTCTTGAACTATGCCTATGGTTTTTCTTTCTGTCTTGTATGCGTCACATGAGTTGGTTGCCCGTTTTTGTGGGAATTATTCTGTTTTCCGCATTTCTCCTTAAGGCAAATAAAAAACGAGAATGTATTTCTATTCTTGTCTTTTCAACCATCACCCTTATACTCTTTAGTTGTTTCAGGACATACTTGTTAAATAAATATGAATTGGAAGAACCGCCAAAATATGTTTCATGTACTATGCCATTATATATGCTGGGCGGATATTCTGTGGCTGATTTTGAATTAGATGAAAATATTGTTACTACGATGGAAAAAATCATGCCTTTAGAACGTTGGCAGGACAGTTACAATTCTAACATATATTGGGCCGATACCTTATCACGCGTATATGGCGGTATCGGACATGATGTTGATAAAGTTGATACACTAGATTTACGTGGTGAGTTGCTAATTGCTAATGTCAAATACTTTTTCTCCCACCCTATAGACTATACTTATAAATTATTCCGAATGAATAATATGGTATGGAGCATCCGGCGTCCAAAAGGAGGCTATATGTGGTTAATGCCAACATTTGGAAACAGTGAAGAATTGGCCGAAACTTTTCCGGAATGGAAAGCTCGGCCAAGCATAGCATATAATTTTACTTGTCCAATCATCTCATTTGTAAAGAACAACACTGTTTTGCGAAACATAACATACAGCGGTGGATTGTCGTTTTTAATAATATTAATATCCATCGTCATTTTATGTATTAAACGACGTTGGATTTATATGTCTACCCTTTTACCTATTTTTTTTGTTAACTGTATGATGCTTCTTTCCATTCCCGCTCAAGATCCACGGTTTATTCTTCCTGAAATAATGGTTGGATGTCTATGGCCCGCTTTTGCGTTGGAAACGAATGAATAAAATCACGCAAATTATAAAAAAGCGCATTCCGTGAGGAATGCGCCTAATCTTCTGAAGTATTAAAGCTACACAATTAGATTGTGTAAGGCTTTAATGTCTCGAGTACTTCATCAACATTGTCTTCAGCATGAATATTTAAGTCGATGGGCTTTGAAAGATCAAGGCTGAAGATACCCATAATAGACTTAGCGTCGATTACGTATCTGCCAGATACTAAATCAAAGTCATAATCAAACTTAGTAATATCATTTACGAAAGACTTAACCTTGTCGATTGAGTTTAATGAAATCTGTACTGTCTTCATAACTAAATTCCTCCTTTAATTTCATACCTTCTGACTATATACTAATGTGTAGGACCTCAAAAGTCAATCCGCAAAAAGGACGAAAAAACAAGGGTAAATATATGAAAAAAGTAGCATTTAGAAACCTCGGATGCAAGGTTAACGAATATGAATTGGAATATATGCAACAAAAAATGGCAGAAAACGGCTATGAAATTGTGCCATTTGACACAAAAGCTGACATTTATGTCGTAAACACATGTACAGTTACTAACATTGCAGACAGGAAAAGCAGGCAAATGTTACATAGGGCCAAGAAGGAAAATCCTGATGCCATAGTTGTTGCCGTAGGCTGTTATGTGCAGACCGACACTAAAGGTGCCGGTACCGATACCGCTGTAGATATAGCTATCGGAAATAATCATAAAAGCGAAATTGCGGATATTATTACAAAGTATATAAATGACCGCACCACCACAGCCTTCCATGTTTCCGATCTTACCGCCCCCGTTCCTTACGAGAACATGCTCATCACCCACACTTCCGAACATACCCGTGCATTTATGAAAATTCAGGACGGCTGTAACCAGTTTTGTTCATATTGTGCAATTCCCTTAGCCCGTGGACGCATACGTTCGCGAAAGCTAAATGACATATTGAAAGAAGCCAAATCGTTAGCCGGCAACGGATATAAGGAAGTGGTTCTTACAGGAATTCATCTTAGTTCCTACGGGCTTGATTTTCATGGTGAAAACTATAACATTGTGGCCAAAGAACAGGGCTACACCAACGAAGACTTACTTAATGTAATAGAAGAAGTTGCTAAAATCCCCGGAATATCAAGAATACGACTTGGTTCTTTGGAGCCGCGCCTTATAACAGAGGAATTCCTTAACAGACTAAGTAAAGTTGAGGCCATCTGTCCTCACTTCCATTTATCCCTCCAAAGCGGATGCGACGAAACTCTAAAGCGTATGAACAGAAAGTACACAACGGCCGAATTTAAACATGCCGTTAAACTGTTACGCGCTTATTTCGACAACCCGGCCGTAACAACCGATGTAATTGTAGGTTTCCCCGGTGAAACAGACGAAGAATTCAAAATCACCTATAACTTCCTTAATGAAATCAAATTCTTTGAAATGCATGTATTTAAATATTCCCGCCGCAGAAACACCGTGGCAGATAAACTTCCCAATCAGGTTTCCGATGCAGACAAAGATATACGTTCCGACCGCCTTCTTAAACTTGATGAAGAATTATCAGCACAATATCGTAGTTCATATGCAGGAAAAGATGTGGAAGTTCTCTTTGAAGAATTAAAAGACGGCCGTTGGGTAGGGCACACGAAAGAGTATATACTTTGCAGCGTAGCAGACAGCGGCGAAGACCTCGGTGGCCTTATTAAGAAAATCACTTACGAATTGTGACAGTGGGGACGGTTCTTTTTGTCACATTTTAGTTTATAAATATCGTGAAGATATGGTATTTACTTTATTTTTGAGTCCGTTCTCTAGCATTTCTAAGTGTTGCAACCAAACCTATCCAATCAACGGCACGGTACCGAACTATTCGCCATCCATGGCTCAATTAGTTCTTGCGATAGCATCCTGCTATCGCATACCTGATAAAAGGCAACACCAAGAACTGCACGAGAACTCCCTAATAAAAATATAGTAAATACCATATCTTCACTATACAAATAATGATAAATGTGACAAAAAGAACCGTCCCTACTGTCACACTCTACCATAATTGGTAGGTTGTCACGGTAAGTGCTTTGTACTATTATCAAAATGATTTATTTCACAGATTCTGCCAAGGAATCCGGAGAGTGGAATGGAGATTATTATGAAAAAGTTTTTAGTTAGTTTATTAATTTCAACTATGCTTGTTGCATCACTAAACGGATGTAAATCCGATGCCAAGGATGAGAAAGTTACCAAGAACGAAGCTACTGATGAAAATGATAACGAAGATTTAGAAGTTGAAGACGACACATCAGATAATGCAGAAGACATCGCAGCCGATGAAGAAGTCCGCGAAGAGGCCGATAACACCAATAATGATGAAACCACTGAATTAAGTGATGAAGAGCGTCATGCATTATACGAGGATTTCCTGTTTAACGACGGACTTGCATATTGTGTGCTTGAAGACAGAGATGTTAATGAATTTATGCTGACGGATATCATTGATTATTACGAAGATTTCATAACCGATGAATTCTTCGGCGACGGCGAGGATCATTTCGAGCAGACCGAAAGAGGTTACGCATATTTTGACGGCGGACTTGACGGAAATGACGAGCTTGTTGTTTATCAGAAGTATGATAATGAAGGCTATGATGAATTCATTTACTATATGTTCTTTAATATAGAGAACAATATGGTAAATCACATCTACACCGAAAACAATAGCAGTCGCGGATACACTACCGTTACAGAGGCCGGAATAATCACTAACGGCGGAAGCAACGGAGCTTCATCAAGCACCTTTACCAAGTCCTTTATAAGCGCTGACGGCGAAAGAGTTTTTGATTATCTGTGCGATACGGAGATGGACTTATCAATGGCAGTTATCCCGTATTACTACATCCCGGACATCATTGTTCCTTCTGATTATCCTTCGGATTTGTATAGCGGCGGCGACGAACCGATTGGCTGTGACTCATACACTTTTGAAGACTTCGATTATTATTCCGATTATGCGGACGAAGACTATATGGCGTACCTTAGCACATATTTCTTCTGCTTCTGCGACTCCATGGGCAAAGATATAAATCCTGACTCATCTGTAATAAATTTCTACGATGAGCACGGAATCGAATATTACGGTGCCAAGGAAATTCAAGATATGCTTACAGAACACGAAGCGGAACTTGGGCTTACAGAAGAGGCCAATGCGATGATGCAGGTAATATATAAGGATTTCTAATCCCGATATTCTAAAAATATATTCTTACGAAAATAAAAACCGGCCGGTTTTGCTATATCTCAATTACTCAATAACTATAACCTCATCTGTATCAAGAGCTGTCTGATACAATTCATCAATCTTTTCGTCAAGGTTAAGCTCGTGTTTCTTAATAACATTAAGATTGGGCTTCGTTACAGGATGCTTGGCAACAAAAATTGTGCAGCAATCCTCAAAAGGAAGTATTGACGTCTCATAAGTATCTATCTTTTCGGAGATAGCAACGATTTCGCCCTTGTCCATTCCGATAAGCGGACGGAATACAGGAAGCGTACATACCTCGTTGGTAACAGCCAGGGAATGGATAGTCTGGGAAGCTACCTGACCCAGCGATTCACCTGTAATAAGTCCGAGGCAGTCATTCTGCTTGGCAATATCTTCTGCTATCTTCATCATATATCGACGCATGATAATCGTAAGCTCATCATGAGGACATTTCTCGTAAATATATAACTGAATATCAGTAAAATTGATTACATGAAGGTTAATGGGACCTGAATACTTGGCAACAAGTTTGGCAAGATCAACAACCTTTTTCTTGGCACGCTCCGAAGTATAGGGTGGAGCATGGAAATAAACAGCATCCAGTTTAACACCACGCTTTGAAATCATGTATCCTGCAACAGGAGAATCAATTCCTCCGGACAGAAGCAACATTGCCTTACCGTTGGTTCCAAGAGGCATACCGCCGGGACCGGGGATTTCCATTGCATACATAAAAATCTTTTCACGAATCTCAACGTGAATCATCACATCAGGTTCATGAACATCCACCTTCATGTTAGGGAAAGCATCTAATATGTATCCGCCAAGTTCGGCGTTCATCTCCATTGAATTGGTAGGATACGTTTTGCGTGCACGGCGTGTGTTAACCTTAAACGTGACACTGCCGTCATTACTCTTAGTCCGAACAGCAGGGTCATTGATTACATTCTCACGTACGAATTTAACTACCTCAGGGCCAACCTCATCAACAGGCGCAACCTCCATCTCTGTCATGGGGCAGATGCCGCTTATACCGAATACTCTCTTAAGTGCCGCAACCACTTCATCATAATCGAAATCGGACAAAGCATATACGAAAATTCTTCCGTCGGATTTCGGCACATTAAATTCACCGTCACATTCCCGAAGAACTGCCTTAATTCTGCTGACAAGAGCATTCTCAAAAACGTATCTGTTTTTTCCTTTAACACCTATCTCGGCGTACTTAATCAAAAAAGCTGTGTACATAATTATCTCCTGGTATATTTGCGGAGCATAGGAATAAGCTCCTTCATTGCTTCAATAGTATAATCCAACTCTTCCTTAGTGGTAAAGACAGAAAAACTAAATCGTATTGTAGACTCAAGCAATGCCTTATCAAGATTAATCGCAAGAAGTGTAGCAGATGCGGCACGCTTATGAGTTGAGCAGGCCGAACCTGCCGAAACGTATATACCTTTGTCCTCCAGGGAATGAAGCAGTACCTCCGCGCGAACGTCCTTAACGGAAACGCTCACCACGTGAGGAGCCCCAAGCAGTCCGTTAACAGTCACATCCTCTATCTTTGTCACTTCATCTACGAAGTGTTTTTTCAAAGCGTACAATTTATCAACATCTTCGTCAAGTTTGTCATAAAGCATCTTGGCCGCAAGCGCAATTCCCGCAATTGAAGGAACGCTTTCAGTTCCGGAACGCATGCCGTTTTGCTGTCCGCCGCCGAAAATAATGGGATTTATTTTAGTCTTCTCACTAATATAAAGGAAACCTATCCCCTTAGGTCCATGAATTTTATGCCCACTGACGCTGAGAAGATCTATGTTCATCTTCTTGGGAAAAATACGAAACTTGCCAAAGCTCTGAACCGCATCAACATGAAATACAATCTGCGGATTAATACTCTTAATAAGCGCACCTGCTTCGGCAATCGGCTGCACCGAACCTATTTCGTTATTAACATGCATAATAGAAACAAGAATGGTTTCGTCGTTAATTGCGTTCTTCAATTCATCAAGGGAAATGACACCATGTTCATCAGTTCCGAGATAAGTTATTTTAAAGCCGCGAGCCTCAAGTTGTTCAGCAGCCCTTAGGATTGCAGGATGCTCTATCTTCGTAGTAATAATATGCTTTCCGCGTCGCTCGTTAGCTGCAGCTACGCCAAAAAGCGCCATATTATCGGACTCTGTTCCGCAGGAGGTAAATAGTATCTCTTTGTCACTTACCTTTAGAATCTTCGCCAGAGTCTCTTTGGCTTCTTTTAGATATTTTTCGGCGATAACACCCTTGTTATGCATGGAACTGGGATTCCCGTAATCCTCGGTCATAACCCTTACCATTAAATCTGCCACTTCCGGAAGCACTCTGGTTGTGGCTGAATTGTCCAAATATATTTCTTTCATAACTATTCCTCAAACAAATATGCCAGTACACTCATTAATGCCATGCCAGCCGTTTCGGTTCTTAATATTCGTTTGCCAAGGGTAATGGATTTAAATCCTTCTCCCAGGGCATATTCCACTTCCGACTCATCGAATCCGCCTTCCGGGCCGATAAAAACGGCAATACTCTCACCCGGGTTAATGCCGGATACCAGTTCACGTGTGGCATCCATATTTTCCGCCATTTCATAAGGAAGAAGACAGACTCTGCATTCCCTAAGGGCATACTTAACCGCTTCTTTAAAGGGCATCGGCATCTTAACCTGTGGAATAATTCCGCGTTTTGACTGCTTGGCTGCCGCCTCGGCTATGCCTTGCCAACGAAAAACCTTAGAAGCGGCTTTTTTATCATCAAGTTTCACAACACATCTTTTCATATCAACAGGAATTATCTCATATACACCAAGTTCGATATTCTTTTGGATAATACTCTCCATCTTATCGCCCTTAGGTAATCCCTGAAAAAGATATACCTTTGACGGGAGTTCATGGGAATCTTCCTTAATGAAACGAAGTTCACATACTACCGCGTTATCACTAAATTCCTTAATCCCGCATCTGTATTCCCTGCCGTCATTTCCGTCAGACACGTTAAGTTCCTCACCTATTTTCATACGAAGAACATTCTTAATGTGGTTGACATCAGAACCTTCAATCATGACAGTCTTGTCAGAAATATTGATTTGATTTTCAGAAACAAAAAACTGATACATAAACTATCCTACTTGTTCTTTACACCCACAACGCATCGCCATTCACCCTGAGACGTAGTGCTTACCACCGTAAGTCCGGCCTTGGCCATGGCCTCGGCTACAATAGTTTCCTTACCTTCGATAATTCCGGATGTGATATAAACAGCTCCGGCTTTCATCTGATTAACTATGACAGGAGTAAGGGGAACAAGTACATCTGCCAAAATATTGGCAACTACAATATCATAGCATTCGTATCCCACACGATCCTGTATATCTTTGTCCGTAATGATATTGCCAATCATCATCTCAAAGTCTGATGGATTGATATTATTTTGGACCATATTGTCTGCTACTGCCTCAACCGCGCAAGGGTCAAGATCTGTTCCTACAGCATGCTTGGCGCCAAACATAAGGGAAAGAATAGCAAGTATTCCGCTTCCCGTACCAACATCAAGAAGATTTGTTTCGGGAGTTATATACTTTCGCAGAGCGCGAATACATAGCTGTGTGGTTTCGTGAGCTCCGGTTCCGAAAGCAGTACCTGGGTCAATGTGAAGAATAAACTTGTCCTTGTCTTCTTCCCTAACTTCTTCCCATGAAGGAATGACAAGTACATCATCAATGGTGAACTGGTGGAAATACTGCTTCCAGTTGTTAATCCAGTCGATATCTTCCGTCTCATCAACAGTTACCGTTCCCTCGCCTATATCGATATTAAAATCATGAAGTTCCTGAAGTTCATTCTTAATACTCTCGAGTATTTCATCCTTGCGGTCCAGTTCTTCAACGAAGAAATTAAGATAAGCCACTCCGTCATCTTCTTCACTTGGCGGAAGAATGTCAACGAACATCTGCTCCTTCTCAAGTGCCGTAAGGGGCACCTTGTCTTCAATCTGGGCACCTTCGAGACCTATATCATAAAGCGAACTTATTACAATATCTTCCGCTTCCGTTAATGTTTTGATTCTGAATCTAAGCCATTTCATAATAATTTAATCTTCCTCACTGTCAGCCTGAATAACTTTTACCACGTATCCGATAACCATATTTACGGTTTTATCATCGGCACATTTACGTCCGTCGCGAATAGAATAATAACCCATATGCTGCACTCCGTCTATTTTTTCGTCACGACGGTTAAGAATCCACATATTGTCTCTGACTCCCACTATTACATCTTCACTGGGCTTAGGACTTCTGTCATTGGCAAGCAGCAGAATGTCCCCTTTAAAATACTTGGGTTCATAATGATTGCAAGGCATCTTAACCCCAATGAAAATCTTCGGCCTTAAATCATCGTTTATTCCGCTTATATCAATAACATCCAGATCATTTGTCATCTTCATATTACCGTTTTCGCAACAAATCACCTTCATTACTTCAATTGCCTTTTCGGTTACCTGATTTGTTGTAAGCTTATTATAATGATAATGAATCGCCCATCTTACGAAATGAGTGAAACTTTCAGGCAGTTGCCTTACCAGTTGAAGAGATTCACAGGTCTGGGGCGTAATTGTTCCGCTTCCTATAAGTTCATCCACGCTGACGCCAAGTGCCCGTGCAATTTTGACTGCCGTACTGAGTCTGCAATCTTCTGCATCTCCATACAAGAATGACCGAAGTGTACTGAAGGAAACATCAGCAGCCTCGGCTATTTCAGCAAGGGTTATATCCTTTTGATCTACATACATAAACAGATTCTTACGAAAAGATGAAATAAAATCGTCAGGATCTGCAACAAGGTTTCTTTGCAATAACTTAAGTTCTTTTTTACTAAGCAATAATTCTCCTCCTTCATAAATGCACTGATAATTGATTATACATTGAATTTGCGGTAATTAATAGTCCAATTGCATGGCTAAAAAAAACTGCCTTTACCAATCGGCAAAGGCAGTTAATCATCTCCAATCACAATTCCTAGAATTCTTCATATCCTCCGAAGAAGCACTCAAGATACTTAAAGCCGTAGTATCCGTTAGACGGGAATATAAGCGAATAATCCGCGCCGGCCGGAATTACGAGAACATATTTATGTCCCTGATATTGATAGTGAATCTCGTAGTTTAATAATGTGTTGGACTTAATCTTATTCATCATAGCCTGATTGAAGAAGAAAAATTCATTTGTCCTGACTATCGCCGTGGGATATGTAGCTACAGCGCCTGCATTAACCGTCAACGGATTCTGAGGAAAAACAACCTGTGTTCCGTTAGCCGATGCTATTGCATAACAGAAGGTCGCCTGCTGAACCGCATTCTTCTGAGCTGCATCTATGTCGTTAATGAATTTCGTTACTCGCTGCTCTGCCGCAATCTGGTCTGCCTCAACGGAGTTACCCGAAACAGTACCGTCTGCCAAAGATATAACAGGTAACTTGGCTAATGCTACAATTGCAATTACAACTGCTGCCAAAGCAAGTATTGTTGAAACTACTACTGTAATCCTATTCTTCATGAAACACCTCCCCAAAATTAAACCCTCTTAGGAATTACAATTATACACTTTGTATTGTGTTATGTCAACCAGCCACCTCATGTCAACAACTCTGCAGTGTTATTTTGTCACTTTTTACGCCAAATCATATTTTTTTCCTCCAAAAAAAAATATTTTTTTATCTTTTATCATATTTTTCGCCCAAATATGCAGCATTATGATAATCACGTAACAACGAAACAGCGAAACTGCAAAAATTACTAAAGAGACGCTTTAGCCACCGGGCCCGGAGATAAAGTGTTAAACAAATTAAGTTCCAACATTTAACTATGAAATTAATAATATGTGACTAAGGAGAATATCAAAAATGGAAATTAAATTTTATAAATGCAGCGTATGCGGAAATATTGTGTGTAAAGTGGAGGATTCAGGAATGCCATTAACATGTTGCGGTAAACAAATGAAAGAACTGACCCCCGGATCAACGGACGGCGCAGTAGAAAAGCACGTTCCTATGTGTGAAATAGTAGATAATCATATTTTTGTACAGGTAGGAAGTGTAAAACACCCCATGGAAGAATATCATCATATAGAATTTATTGGAGTCGAAACCAACAAAGGGTTTCATATCAAGTATCTTCTCCCGGCAATTGTACCTCAAAATTACGAGTCTACTAAATGCACGGTCGATAAAGGCCCTTGGGACGACCTCGGCGCATCCCCGGAAGAAGACAACAGTACAAAATGTATACAGCCGATAGCCTTATTTAAGTTGAGTGAGGGCGAGAAAGTTATTTCGGCTTTTGAGTACTGCAATTTGCACGGAATGTTCAAGTTGGATCTGTAACGCATCCATATATTGAAACATTCTGGCAAAAAACAATTAAATAGTTGTATACCCTCCCATGTATTTAATATAAAATAAATAAAATAGCATAATAAATCCTTTAAACTACAACTCTTATTACTTACATGACCCACATTCAAAGCCTCTCTAAGGCTTTAACAACTTCCTAAAAGCTTAGCAAATAGACACTCAATATATATGGGAGGGTTACAAATAAATGAACACAACTAAAATCACTAACTATCTTGATTCACTTAAGGACAATGGCATCCCTTCGGTCGATATGATTGTGATGCAAAATCACGAAATCATCTACCGCCATATGAACGGTTGCACCGATGTTGAGCAAAAGATGCCTGTCCTTAAGGATCAAAGATATCTTATGTTCTCAATGACCAAGGTTCAGACCATGACTGCACTGATGCAGCTGGTAGAAGAAGGTCGTATATCTTTGGAGGACGAGGTCGGAAAATATCTTCCGGCGTATCGTAACCTTAAGGTCAAACATGAAGACGGCACAATTACAGATGCCCAAAATCCATTGTTAATCAAATATCTGGTATCTATGCAATCCGGTCTGGACTATGATTTAAGAAGGCCCGGAATTCTTCGCGTTCTTAATGAAAAGGGTCAAGCGGCTACTACCCGGGAGTTGGTGGATGCTTTCACAGAAAGCCCCATCGATTTTGAACCCGGAACGCACTTTAACTACAGTTTGTCTCATGATGTGGCTGCCGCTATTATCGAAGTTGTTTCCGGCACGACCTTCGGAGAGTACCTTCGCACTAAAATATGGGAACCTCTGGGAATGAATGATACGTTTTTTGCAAAGCCCATGAACTACGATGTTGAACGACTTGCCCAACAGTATGTTGTTAGCGAAAATGGCAAGACTGTTCCCATGGAGCCGTCCTGTGACTATCAGTTATCCGAAAGCTACGAAAGCGGCGGTGCCGGCCTTATCAGCTGTACCGAGGATTATGCTAAGTTGGGTGATGCCCTGGCCTGCGGCGGAATCGGAACGAACAGCCGAATCCTCAAGTCCGAAACCATCGATATAATTAAAACAAATCTTCTGGGGCCCGATTCTCTTAATGACCTGGCCACCAAGATGGGCCGTACCGCATACGGCTACGGCGTAGGAATGCAGGTATTCATGTTCCCGGAGAAGGTTGGTTCCAAGACACATACCGGCATATTCGGATGGGACGGAGCTGCAGGAAGCTGTCTCCAGATGGACACAGCTACCAAGACATCATTCGTATTTACCATGCATGTACGAAACTGCGGTTTCTCATACGAAACCGTTCATCCGACATTAAGAGATCTTGTTTTTGAATAATAACGTGTTTAGTTGCCGAAATACAGATAATAGAAGAGAGTTACAATATGGAATATCGTTCATTTGATAAATTGGGAATTGAAGCATCGTTATTGGGTTACGGATGCATGCGTTTTCCCACTACCCCGGATGAAAATATAGACGAGGCCGAAGCCGAGCGCCTTTTGGACAAAGCGTATAAAAACGGTGTCACATATTTTGACACAGCCTATGCATATCATAACGGCCAAAGTGAACCGGTTGTGGGCAAAATCATGAAGAAATATCCTCGTGACAGTTTTTATCTTGCTACCAAACTCCCCGTATGGCTTATTAACACACCTGACGACATAGACAGAATCTTTAATGAACAGCTTGATATACTACAGACAGATTATATCGATTTTTACCTGATTCACGCTCTTAATCGTGACAAATGGCGCGACATGCTAAAGGTTGATTGTGTTAACAAGCTCCTTAAATTCAAAGAAGAAGGTAAGATTAAATATCTGGGCTTTTCTTTCCACGACGGATATGAAGCTTTTGAAGAAATTCTTAATTACAGGGACTGGGATTTTTGCCAGATTCAGTTTAACTATATGGATTGTGACGAGCAGGCCACCTTTAAAGGCTACGAATTAGCTAAATCAAAGGGTATTCCTCTTGTTATTATGGAGCCTGTCAAAGGCGGAACTTTGGCTAAACTTACCGACGACATTATGGATATGTTCCACAAACACGACGCCTGTGCGTCTGCTGCATCCTATGCTCTTCGCTGGGTAGGAAGCCTTGATAACGTTAAGGTAGTTCTTAGCGGAATGACCACTATGGAGCAACTTGATGATAATCTTAAGACATTTGATAAATTTATACCTTTGTCCGAAGCTGAAAATAAAACTGTCGATGCGGTCAAAGATATTATTTTAAGCCGCACCAAAAACGGTTGCACAGGATGCGGCTACTGTATGCCCTGTCCCATGGGGGTTAATATTCCCGGCTCTTTCAGATGTTGGAATCTCTACAATATGTACCAAAGCTTCGATGCCGTAAGCTGGACTTGGAATAATGAAATGGGCGATGCCCATCAGCCCAAAAACTGTACCGAATGTGGCAAATGCGAGGCTGCCTGTCCCCAGCACCTTCCAATACGAGAGCAGCTTAAACTGGTCCAGGCGGAGTTGGGAACAAATAAATAGTCTAATCAGCTAAATCAAACTCAATAAAATATGTTACAATACCCATATGAAAACATCGTTTATTTCACTGATATCTAAATATCGAAGTTTTATTATGGGTATTGCCATTTTATGGATTGGCATTTATCACATTCCTCTGCGTACGCAAATACCTGTTCTTCATTTTATCGATGACAACGGATACGGTGGTGTGGATTTTTTCGTGTTCCTGTCCGGATTCGGACTTTATTACTCACTAAAAAAAGATGACGATAACGGCAGACTCAATATCTTTGCCTATATCAAACGCAGAGTCCTAAGGTTTCTTCCTTCCTATATTCCGTTTATTATTGTTTGGATGATTGTAAAAAAGATTTCACACAGAATCTATATAACGGAAATGTTTGGTAATCTTACCTGGAGCGGATGGTGGAACGGGGATGAGAATCAGTTCAACTGGTATATTGATTTGCTGTTGCTTCTTTACATAATAGCACCGTTTATTTATTCGATTATTACACGTGCTTCTAAGCGACTTATGGCAATGGTTTTAGTTCTTATCTTCGTAATGATGGTTGGAATAGCCTTCTTCCATGGTCAGTTAATTCAGGCAATGAGCAGGCTTCCCATCTTCGTATTGGGAATGTCATTACCTGTATTGGCCGATTCTTCCGATGTCCCCGGAAATTCCGCTAATACCGTCACTCAAAAAATAACCCATCTGCTTTTAAACAAATGGGTTTGGATTATTCTGTCTGTATTTGGAATAGCGCTTTTGTATTTTTGCCGTGTTCAAACCTTTGTTGACTGTTGGCACTATGGTCTTTTTTGGTATCCCTTCTTCCTGATAGTTCCCGGGCTTACCCTTCTCCTTTGCAATCTTGGCCGGCTACTGGACAAAAGTAAATTCGGTGCTCTTCTGGTTAAAGGAGTCAGTGAACTCGGCAAAGCTTCCTTCGAAATATTCCTGTTTCATCTTGGAGTATTTGAATTCTTCCAGCTTAAAGGAACTTATGATTTAAGTTTTTGGATTCCAACATACATTGTTTCATTTGCCGTTGGGTATGGGTATTATAGATTAGTAAATATGGCAAGAAAGCATTTTATACGCTTAATCTAATTGGACCCCATACTTTTTAGCAACTTGATAATCTTCATCTGTAGGAACATATCCCTTATGAAGAACCCATACACCCTTCTTTTTATAAAAATGCGCAATACAATTATTCTGAGGTTTTTCTTCCGGATCATAGCATTCATCGTAGCATATTAATGGATTAATCATCATTGTATCTTCTTTAACTTCATCATCAACCCAAATTACTGCAATTTCTCCGTCCGCTTTTTCGACACTGTCAAGAATATCCAGATAATAATCAGTATAAGCTTGTGCTCCCCCTGCTAATAGATCTGCATATTCTCGATGTATGGCAACGTCTCTCTCATTATTAAGAAATAACTGAAGGCATAATGCCAAAATCAAAAATACCGAAAAAAGTGAAATATCCTTCTTAATTTTAAAAAGAAAATCTTCACCATATTTATCAACATACCATTGCTCCATGATAAGAATTATAAAAATAAGGGTGATAAACAAAGCTAAATCCAGTACTACTTGACCTCGAATCAGCAAGGCAAATACTTC
This sequence comes from Lachnospiraceae bacterium, assembly GCA_045629045.1. Lineage (GTDB taxonomy): Bacteria > Bacillota > Clostridia > Lachnospirales > Lachnospiraceae > JAILLW01. Next base: position 197,318 of record JAZQQM010000004.1, on the reverse strand, counting down.
ATATCCGTACCCTATCATTACAGGAAATGATACCCCCATCATAGTAATTCCCCAAATAACAACTAAAATAAGCGGATATTTTATTTTAAATCCCATACCATTTTGCTTTCTTGGAATAAAAAGTGTCAAAAGAATAAAAGCTATCAACACTATCCAAAACTCGGGTTCCCGTAGATAATAATCTATTCTCTCAACCACCACTCTAAAAGACGACTTTGCCGCAATGATAATATTTTCAGCAGATTTCGCCTCTCCGACACGAATATAATTTCCGGGAGCAAGGCCGTTAATCATAGATCCTAAAAACGGAACAATAGGAACAAATTTTAACCACTTGTTTCTCTTTTTGTCTTCCGCAGACAGAACTATCAATATATCCACAATTACGTAAAGTAACAGATTAAGCGCAGAAATGCTAAGGTTCGCACCTGCGGCAATAAATCCGCATACGCAAGCCAAAATACTCAATATTGTACAAGTTCTGGTGCAATCACTTGCATACGCTAAAACGTACAGGCCAACGCCCAATATTCCAAAGGAAAAAAGCATCAGATATTGTATTGAAGTAATAAACCAGTAACATACATCAAAATCCACATAGTATGCAACAGCAAATATAAACGTACAAAAAAATGCATATATCGTTAACGATTCTTTCTTTGGTAAACGAAAAAGATGTGCCGTAACAGCAAAAATAAAAATTGCCACCGAAATAATAAAGAACAGGATTGACATTAATTCAAAAATCCGAATTTTTGTGGGATTACACATAACAATTCCGGAAATGAGGTACCCGAAAAAAGTTGACGAATACATTCCTCCAAAGCCATTATACCAATTGTGGGTCATATAAACCGACTGTCCAATCAGGCTGTAGCCTTGATCCATTAAATCTCTTAATATGTATACATAATCAAAATCGTCCTGGGCCGGAAACGAATATCGTGTAAACATCACAACCGGTATAGTTACAAATATAAACAAAACAGCCATTATTATCTGCTTTTTATGACTCAACATTTTACAAATCATACTATATTCAATACTCCTTCGTCATCAGCCAATAAATCTATCTTCACCTACAAAAAACTGAAGCACCAATCTGATGGTTCTAAAAATATCTGCAACAAAGGCCGGATGAACCCCATTACTAATTAACGCGCGATGTCCTTCCCTTAATGACTTAATATAACTTCCTCCCGAACTTGTACTGGTACCACCGTAAAACATACTGATAATATTCTCCGGCAAATATGCTAACTTATTTTCGGCATTCTTATCTGCCAAAAAACGAATCATAAACTCATAATCCGCCGAAATTCTGTAATCGGTTTTATAGTTACCGTATTTATCATATATTTCACGCTTCAAAAACAAAGTCGGATGGCCCGGCATCCAGCCCCATAATAGTGATTTTTGCGGTCCCATTTTCCATTGGCGAACCACATGATTATCGTCTGCATAAACCAAATCGGCATGCGCACCAACCACATTATCGGATGAGTTCTTAATAAGACTAACCATTTTAGATACCGCATCGTTACACACAAACACATCATTAAAACATACTATAATATCACCTGTACTAAGCGCAATTCCCTGATTCATAGCATCATATATACCTGTATCGGGGCATGACTTGTATTTAACCTTATAATGTGAATCATTAGCATATTTTTCAATCAATTCAATGGTTCCGTCAGTTGATCCGCCGTCTTTAATTACCACCTCAATGTTCTGATAGTCTTGAGCATCAATACTATTTAGTGTACGTGGCAAATATTCTATGGAATTATAGGTTGTTAATATTAATGATACTTTCATAAATTAATCAATACCTGCTGCCTTCAAAAAATCTGTTGCTATCTTATCTATACTACAGGTTGTTCGTATACTGATTGAATTATCGGAAAACTTTTGTGCCAATTCATTATCATCCGCAATTCGACACATTGCTTCCGTCATAGCAACAACATCTCCTACCGGAACCAATAATCCATTCGCACCATTTTGAATAAAAGTTTTTGATCCACCAACAGGGCAATCTGTACTAATGGTAGGAATACCCATAGCAAGGGACTCAACCATAGAATTTGATATCCCTTCATAGTCAGATGATAGCACAAACATAGATGCATCTCTAATCTCATTTTTTACATCGGAAGAAAAACCGTGAAATATGACTTTATCAGAAATCTGCAATTCCAAGGCCCTTTCCTTTAAAGACGATAATAAGCTACCCTTACCATAAATGTCTAACGTATAGTCGTTATGCGTAACGCAAAAATCGGAAAATGCATTCATCAAAAGTTCATGATTTTTCTGCGGTTCCAATCGTGCAACATTAACTATTCTCTTTGTTCTTTCACCAATATGCCTTTCAGGAATATCTCCACTTATCGGGTTTGGAATCACCACGGATTTAGATTGCACTTTCTTACTAAACATTCGCACAACATCTTCGGTTTGGGCCACCATACAATCAGCTTTTGCATATGCCCAATCACGCAAAACCCTCTGAATAAACGGTATTCTACGCGGATCATTTCTCTCCGATACCAATAATCTATGTTTTATTCCCATTGCGGCAATTACAGAAAAAACTGCCCCCATTTCATTAAATGAAAAAATGAAGCAACCCTCATTTTGTTTAAAATACTTTCGCATATTCTTAATTCTTTTTATGCGTTCAAGCGGATTCCCGTTTGTCTTGGTTCCTACCTGAACTACTTCCACACGAGAATCAAGTTCATAAGTCACTTCATTACTTGCGAACATAAGAATAGCTGCTTCCAAGCCTTTATTCACATAAAAATTCACAAGATTGGCTACTACTCTTTCAGAGCCTCCACCTGCCATACTTGGCAAAATAAATATTATTTTCATATATATACCCGCATATATCAATGCCTACTCAACAGTGTTTATCACTTTATATATTGTATATCCATTCATTTCTGTTTCAAAAACTAATGTTGCATTCTCACAATAATGCTCATTTATATAAGTCTGAACTATATCCACATCATCACCCAAAATGAACCTTATCACCTCTGAATTTACACTCTCATTATAAACATTACTAATATCATAATTGTCTAATTTCCATTTTTCAAACGGAGCCAATGGAGACATATTCAGATAGAAATAGTTCTCTTCCGGAAAATAATCTGATGTTAACAAAAGATTTTTAACCGCTTTATAATTTTGGTCCAATCCTTTTGAATATGCATACAGATGCTCCTTATCCTGTGATATCACAGTTGCAAATTCTCCTACTTCTTCCTTCAAAAACGAAGTTCTTTGATTGATTATACAAGACTTTATTAAAAACGGGCAGAATCCAAGCGTCACAACAATGATACAAATTCGAAGTATTCTTAAAGATGACCCTTTCAAAATTCTATCAGTATCAATTAAGGAAATTATTGCCGGAAGAATTGCCAACATGACCATAGCGACTATAACCCGCTCAACCAATCGCCCCATCACAGCAAAGAGTAACATATAGCATCCTATCATTAATCCTATTCCTATCGGTAATAGTTTCTTCCACTTAGGAAGCAAGATAAATGAAAGTATAATAAAGATATAAACAAAATATTCAAGTTCATTAACAAGTAAAAGATGTAGGCATCGATAGAATAACGCAACCAAATTGTCTGCGAAATAAGAAAATGACCATTTATATGATACATTATCAACTAAACTTTGAAGTCTATCAATTGAATAGTATTCAGGATCGGATTCACATTTTCTGCATATCATCCTCACATCGTTCTCAGACATTCCCAATTTCGAATAGAAATCTATGGCATCTTCATAGCCGGCAAAAGGATAGTCTACCATTGTCACAATTCTTGAATCATACTCTAAATAATTGCTGTATTGTTCATCCGAATCCTTAATCATCCCATCTGCAATATTCAATCCCAGACAAATGAGTACTGCCATTATCCATAATAATATACCCCTAAAAAGGATTTTTCCTTTGATTACTATTACATAAAGCAATAATAATACCAAACTGCCACAACAAATGTACAGCACATCATATCTAAGCTGTATACTAACAATGAATAGAATTACCCCCAATATAGGGCATATCATCTTTCCCCATAATGCATCGTATACCCTGTAATAAAACATTAATAGCACTCCGGCAAAGGCTCCCAATGCCGCAGTTTGTGTAAAATTCAGATTTTGAATAAATGTATGATACACCAATATCGTTATAAACAAAGAGCTAACTGTTCCAACAACAATGTCCGTTTTCCTATTTATCAAAATAAGAATTGTATTGAATGAAAACAAAATCAAAACAATCTGTGCCAAATACTGCCACGCAAATATTTTAATAGTATTCTGAAGAAAAAATAATGGAACAGTCCAAAATACCGAACTCCAGGAACAATACATCCCAACTTTGCTAAATAAAATCATCTGAGAACCATAATCATCAGAAGTTGCATCTGTAATTCCAAGTACTGCCATAAGCACTATAATGATAATATTACATAACGCAATAATCGCAATTTTCTTCTTATGTTGAAATTTTATATCATTCTCCATCAATGTTCCTTCCTATGTCTTTTTATCTTACAGAATATATTCCATATTGCTCAAAAGTATCTACCATTTCAAATTCTGCATTGGGATAATAATGTTCCCTCAAATAAGTCTCCAATATCTCGGTATCCGCCCCTGCATAACCTACATAATATGCATTTGAATTATCAACTAAAATTTTAAATACATTATTTGATTCTCCGAAAGGTTCTTCAATCTCCTGGATAAAAGGTGCCGGAATAAACCAAGCTCCCATAGGCACACTGTTTTTACCGATTCCAAAAACATATTTTTCGAAGGGATATCCAAAATTAGAAAATGCACCACACATATCAGATATTTGCCAAATATATAAATTATCTTCTTGTTCTGACAAATAAGCAAAAACTTTATTATGCTCACCATCACCTTCTCTTCTTGCAATATCCTTGATTGTGCTAAAACCGCAAACACTATATGCATATATCACTATCGCAATACAAATGGAAATACAAGTTTTTTTCTTAACTACACACCTTGAATCAAATAAAAGAATAAGTAGCAACAATTCCGAAATGACTGGTATCATAACAGCTCTTTCAAGAGGACGACCAACCCATATCAAATAGCATAATTCTCCCAAAAACATAAGTAATGAAACATATAACGCTCCTGCATTATCTGTTTTTCCCAAAGATATAAACAGAATGAACACAAATAGGACTATATTTATCTGACCATATTGCAATACCAGATTCTTGAACCCCTTAATTACACCATTAACAGTATCAAAGCTTATCTTATCTTTATGTGAATCTCTGTAATCCACAAGACTCTTCATGACATCATAAGTAAATACCGTATCATCAGCATAATTCCATTGTGTTAACATTAAATAATCATTTTCACTTAATCCCAATTGATTATAAATCTCTCTGTCATTTTCGTAAGAAGGAATATCATAATCTAACAGCTGCTCACGTATATCATTGAATTTTTTGAAATCATTCCACTTAGAGTCAAAATGATATACACCATAATCAATTCCCCAAAGCAATAAGATTGTTGTCAGAAGTGCGCCTATATATACCGTCTGCTTTGATTTAATGCCATATTTCATGCAAACAAACACAGCCCCCAGAATGAAAAATGGGAGTACCGATAAATCAACTTTGTATCTTGCCAAAGCACCAATAATAGCAAGCAAAGTTCCCACGATTCTAAATACTTTCTTTCGCTTATCAGTAAAAGAATCCGTATCAATGGAATCCAGAAATATAACACATCCGACACTCAAAGCTACTGCACCGCTCTTGGAATAGTTCATTCTGCATATTAATGAAACCCAACAAAAAAGAACAAACAGTACGCTAAAAATTCCTCCCAGCAATGTTCCGTGCCTGTCAATACACCATATTCCAAATAATAAGAACGAGACAATAATAAGAACTAAGTAATACCAAACAGTCCAGTTGTGTGTTTGTAAAACTGAAGACAGCAAAGCCAAGACTTTGCCTTGAATAATATTGTTATGAATAGTATATGGGCTAAAAAAACCAAACCATCCGCTTGGAATGGTTCCTAAAAAGGCATCGTCATTTGATTCATATCCAACAAGACCTTTTGTGATAAAGATATATGCAAAAAAAAGAATCATCCCGGAATATATTATCTTCGCAAGGATTCGAGTATAATCAATCTTTCTGTTGTTCATCTTACCTCTCCCTTTGAATCAATAAACACCCAGTCTTTCCACCATAAATGCATATCCTCCGGAACAAAATCCTGATTTGCTCTTTGAACGGTAGGACTAACCATTATTTTGCCCTTAAATGTATTCAGTCTGGCTCCCCAGTAACTGAATGTCGAATTCGCACAAATATTATAATGACATTTGCTCATCAAAAATATATCATAGCAACTGTCCGCACCGTAATTAACATCTACTACCTGGGTATATGTTCTGTATTTTGAAGCAATCTTAGCCCCATAGGAACGTGCATAATCCAAATCATCCGAAAAGATATACAATTTAGCAGGCCCGTCTATATTGTTTAGAACGTACTCTATTGCCGCTTCATAATATTCTTCCGTACATACACTTCCGAAAAGTTCCTTATTGGCAGCATCAAGATAATCGCCGCGTCGTATGTGAATGCTTACAGAATTCTCCATGGCCATAGCATTGACAATTCCGTTAAGTTCTCTTTTAGTAGGAAGAATAAGTTCCCTGCGCAGAATATCAATAATATCCGCAAAATAATATTCACAGGCAAAATATCCTTCAAGATACATATTCCTAAAGGTTAACAATGCAGGATCATACTTGGTAAACTCCACGTATTTTTTTACTTTCTTAGGATTAAACTTACGATAAAGTTTTCCGACAACCCCCGAAGGTCCAAGCAAATTCTTTATTTCATTTTCATCACAAACCTCATACTTAATTCCGGTAAATCTGTCGATTTCTATATTTCTGGGAGCCAACACCTTTCGTTGAACCGACTCCTCGAACCATGATAAATCCAGTTTTGCCTGAACTCCCATAGAAACAAATTTCTTATATAAAGCATATTGTTGGAGCTGATTCCCCAATCCCCCCATTAGTCTGATAATAATCATAAAACTTCGCCCTGATTGCTTTTAGTTTCTTCTGTAACAGCACATAACCAGTATATCGGAACACATAAGAATACTGCAAACACATATCTAAATGAGAATGCCAAAGGAACCGCCAGCATTATGGTAATCCACACCGCAAGGGGCGGAATAAAGGGCGTAATCCTCTTTACAGAAGTCATACATATGAACATAACAAACAGCATAATCCATATCCATAAAGATGCCGGGATCGGTCTTTTAGGTTCAACCAATGATCTAAATTCCACACCTGTTTTGTATGAAAACCAGTCTTCTTGGAATATTCCGGTCCATGCAACAGATTCACTGCATTTATAAGCAGCCCCGGATTCTTCAAACACATCCCAGAATCCCATAGTTGCCAACAAATATCCTTTTACTGCTTTAATGGGATTAATTAAACAAATGTGCAGATATGTTTTAAAAAACGTACCGGAATTGTCGTTAATATATGCGCTGTTAAAGGACGGATCAAATTTAAGATAATCGGTATTAATCGGATTATATATTTCTTTCCACATCTCAACAGGCATTATTTCATTAATGACATCAATGTCACTTTCACTGAGCTTTCCGTCTGTAGAAATAATATATGCCGTCTGTTCCATAGGAATAGCCAGGCTTTCTACGGCCTTATCCACATTAAGTCCCAATGCAGAGCAAATCGGATACTGTATTATCAGACAGGCAATTATTGTGGCAGCTGAAGCGATGCCCAGTTTCTTAAATACATTACGATGTTTGATATTTCCAAACACTACAAACGCACTTACAACAATGAGCACATAAATTCCATTGTTTCTAAAGAAAGCACACAGAACAGACATTAGTACATACAGTACCGTATCTTTAACAGACACATCATTATCTGCCTTGTCCAAGCGCTCATTCATAGCAAATAAAAACCATGCGAACAAAAATATCACTATTCCAAAAACAGTATCTTTCCACAACGAAACAGCATAATAAGGGAATAACGGGAATACACCAAAGAATAAAATCATTGCAGTAAATGCACCCTTCTTAAGTCCCCGTCTGTAATTCCACGCTGCAAAGGATGATAATAATGATGCCAAACCCAGATACTGAACAATTGTAAACAAATACATTCCGCCATAATTACCCGGCTCTAAGTTACCACCGCCTATTGTATACATTATTTTCCATAATAAGGTATAACCTAAAGGTTCATGTGTTGTTAAAGGTTCATCTCCCAACGTAATCCATATGGAATACATGGTATCGTTATACACTCCTCCGGGCCAAAAGCTAAGGATATACGGAAGCCATAATACTGCAATAGTAACAAGTCCGATGCCAAAGGCAATCCAACCGGATTTCTTTGATACCGATGAATCTGCATTAAAAAACTGTTCATATCGTAACTTAGGTAAGAATAAACATACCAGATATACAAGCAATCCGATTACCAACCAAAAGACAACATCTATTGCATGAATATCCGTAAAATACGTGTTCTCCAATGATGATCTGTCTGCATCTATTCTTACTATGTGATTTGACAGTACTATCATCAGCGAAAACAGTGCCGCAAAAATAATTTTTGGAATGCTAATTTTTTTCATCAATTTCCCCTTAATGCAATATGCAGATACTTTCCGTCGGATTCTGCATCCAATGCTTCCGAAAGCAGTTTCGTTACACTTTCTTCATACTCTCCACATTCTACCATAGATTCGGCATATTCGCGTTGAATTATCAAGGTATCGGAACCGTAGAATCTGGTCTTAAGTGTCTCTGCTGTATCCTCTGTAGTCATTTTATCAAAAATCACATCCGGTCTGTAGTATTCGGAACGATAATCCAAATCCGAAAAAATTACAACCGAATGCACAGGTATTTCTTTATATGCTAAATTCCACTCTTCTTTGGCAACATCATAATAGTTAAACTTAGTCAGTGTAAGTCCGTCAGTCAGATAATCTGCAATTCCCACAGCCATAAGCACCGTAACAATTACGCCTATCGTCCTGACCCATATATATTTCTTACCATTATCCGTATTCTCAGAATTTTTACGCTTAACATATTCCAATATAAGTCCGACAATGCCTAAGGTAATTATGAAGCTTGCCGGTTCGAAGAATCTAAAATAAAACGTATCCATCGACGAAAAATATCTGATAACCGTAAAGATCAAATAATAGCTTCCGCCTAATATAAGAAGTGCTCCCCAAGAGGTAAACAATCCGCCTGTTTTGCACAATCCACGTATAACCAAAAATACGACAGTACCTAAAATTATCACAGCAAAAATTACTTTGGGCCATATACCAAATATGCCTAAAATCTCGGAGCAATCCACATGGAACACATTGAACACTTCTGTTATTAACGAATTTATCAGGTCGACAGTCAGGATTTTGTAATCATCCCACCATGCGCCGCGACTGACTCCCGAAGGCATTCCGTTCATAATTTTGTTAAGAAACATATATCCTAAAGACAAAGTTCCTGACACAAAAGCAGTAATTGTAAGCTTTATTCCGGTCCAAAAATATACTTTTTCTTTGGACTTAATCCGCTTAAACAACAATATTACTATATATCCGCCTACCACTATCCAAATATATATACCGAAATATCTGGTAAGGAATGTTAATACTCCCCATAGCCCAAGTAATACATAATCGGTTTTTGAGACGGTATCTTCACCTACAGCACCGACAATATCTCCCAATTTAAATGCAAACAACATTAAAAACAATATGAACGGTATCTCTGACCAGGTGTAATACGACAATTGTACAAATCCCAGATTAAGTAAAGCAACAGAATACAACCAGGCTTTTTTGCCAAACCTGATTCTCAAAACAACAATAATTGCAAGCACAAGAATAGCTGTTACTATCTTTGAACTTAAATAAGCATCCAATCCGGATACCAGCATAATTGCGGCAATCATAACAGGATATAAAATCGGCCAATTAGCAAACCAACTGCTATAGCCTGCCAGTCCGTCATAGGAAAATCCGTTTCCTGCCCTTAAGTTAGCAGCTTCACGAAGATATCCCGCCGAATCTGCCGTTATGAAAATGCCGTTCTTATATGCAGCAGAATATATTCCAACACACACGAAAACAAACACAAATACCAGGAATAAATCATTGCCCACCTTACCGATAAGGCCGCAGGACTCTGTCAAAAGCATAAACAGAATAATGGAATAGGCTATAAGAAGAACAGCATATTTAACAAGCATTGCAATAAAATCGTTGCTACTTGTCGCATTCAGATATGTTCCCACCGAAATATCAGAATCCGTAATGTTATTTTTAGGTGCATACATAAAATATGGATTACAGTCGACAAATGTAAAGGTCACCTTTGTCGTCTGATTAGGATTCAGTGACAATTCTATTGGAATTCTGTTCCACTTTCCCACTTTAATTTCATTCTCACGGATGCTGGTAAAGGCGGTATTTCCACCTGACTGATCAATTCTTACATTAATTGAGCCTTTGCCCCCAGCAGACACATTAACAGGAAGTATGGTAATACCTGAAACAGCTTGTTCCTTAGAAGCTAAAAGATTAAATGAAATCGTATCTCCCGCTGCCATTTCTTTATATATGGCACCATCTGTCAAAACAGGATTATTATAAACATGCATCACCGAATCTTTATCCAAAATCCAAATAAAAAGACCATAGACTAAAAATACTATCGTAATGAATGCTAACAATATTAAATTCAGTTTATTAATTTGCTTCTTCATAATTTATACTCTGTTGGCCAGTTCCATCGCTTTACTTACTACCAAATCCGAATTATAATGTGAATGTTCTCCCCAACGTCCCAAACCGTATATATGCTGCTTAGCACAAATATCAAGCAGTCTGTTAACTATTTGCGGCTTTCCTATAGTATTAAGGGGATAAGCATATTCATTCATATACGAATAATTATCATCCGAATAACAGCATCTTTCTTTACGTGTTTCCACCCAGTAACCATTTGATTCCGGTGCGAAATTGTGTCTGACTAAAATCCTGTGGTAGGGCTTATTATCATCAGGAATGTATATCCACTGAGCTTTCGTATCAATATTGTCCGGAACATATCTCGTTTCAATGCTGCTGTGTTTCAAAGAATATAATGAATCAATCATATCCTCTGTTAATCCGCTAACCTTACTGTAAGAATTCCAAGGTACCGTACTTATTATAGCATCTGCCGTTATCTTGGTGCCATCTGATAGCTTAACACTCCGCTCCGTAATATTAAGTTCGAAAACCGCCACAGAAGTAACAAGTTTTTCGCTAAGTGCCTGCCCCATACGAAGCCACACTTCTCCGTAACCATACTCTTTTGGATAATAAAAAGATGCATGTCCCGGTTGACTACCGTATGCATGATGCTCACGACAAGAGCGAAGAGTATCTTCATAATCTACATCAGGTAATTTCTCAAGCCAGTATGTGCCAAGCTCATTAAGCTCATCTGCAAACATCTTGCGATTATAGGGAAGCATATAATCCGTTGCTATCTTATTCCCTAATTTCCATGTAATCCATGGGACGAAACGGTCCGGCATAGGCTCATTATTATTACATCCGGCATTTTTAATGGATGATAAATACTCATTTTGAATATTTTCCGGCAACTGCCAAATGTTAGCTTCCAGAGGATGAGACACTTCAAATACGCCATCCGAAGCAGTAAGCTCTATTCGGCTGTCCCTATCAAAGATATTCCATTCCTCTTCAGGCATAAATTCAAATAAAAAAGAGGTTACTTCAGGTCGTCTGACATCAAGAAAATGGCCTCCGCCTATATCAAAGGGCGCACCATCCACCACAACAGACCTGCATAAACCTCCAACAGTATCTTCTTTTTCTATTACAAGAAAAGAGGTCTCGCCTCTTTTTAATAACATATTAGCAAAAGTTAATCCCGAAGGCCCTGCCCCCAGGATTAAATACTTAACTGCTGTCATACCCGTACTTCCCCATCATTATTTAATAATGATGCACATTCAATACTTTCGATATTGTAAATTGCCTTGAGCAATTCTTTTTCCTGTTTGGTCTTAACCTCAATAATCATATCAATGCCTGTTTTCTTGAGATTTCTTGATTTAACAGACCTATATGACGAAAACTGCTCAATCACCGGCATCAATGCATCTTCAACCTCGATAGAAGAACTGTTAATAATAAGCAAATACGGTTTTTTAGTCATAGGCAATACTTCTAACGCAAATATTCCCACAGTAACCACAATAGCTACCATAACAGCCAGCTTAAACAGACCTGCACCGCAAATAATACCTTCTCCGATTGACCAAAACAGAAACATTAAATCCATTGTATCCTTGATAGCGGTTCTAAATCTGACTATAGACAAAGCACCGACCATGCCAAGAGAAATGACTATGCTGGACTGCATAGCTACAATTATACCGGCTGTAATAACACTAATCATTGCCATTGCAACGTGAAAGGTTCTGTCATATAACGATGTCTTATTAACCAGTTTATATATGAAAAAAATATATACTCCAATTAAAAAAGTTATTCCCAAAATGACCATTATCTGACCGGAAGGCATATCATTGGCTGTAAATCCTTCCAATACGGATTTTTTGATTATATCTTGAAAGCTCATTAATCTTCATTTCCTCCACAAGTTATAATTTTACCACATTACTATAGCATTACGCGAATAGTAATATTTTGAATACGAAGTCTTAGTTAAATTTCCCGTATTTATCAATCGCTTAATATATCCCGGCAGTATCTCATCATACTTAACTTCCAAAATGTGAGTTCCCCTTGGCAGTAATGGTATCACCGGCATTACAGACTCTGTAAATCTGTCAGTTTCATAGCATCCTCCGATATTTCTATCGAATGTAATACGTACATTCCCAATTTTTTCAACAAAAGCGGTGCGCTCATATTCGACTATCGAAACCGGGTGAAAACCTCTCAGATTTATATCTTTATAAAGACATTTATAAAGAAATGCATCTTCAGATTGGGGCGCCGTTATCTTGCTAATTTTGGAAATGTCCAACAAACAGCTGTCCTTGTGAACATATCCTTTGCGTACACTTTTCTTTTCAAGACGAAGTGTCGATAGGTCATTATCATACGTTCGTATTCGATACTTATATCTTTGGTCAACACTGTTTTCATTCGCCAGTAAGCAGGAATTATATCTGTCATCAAAGTACATACTCCTTACCAGATACGCGCCGTCTGTCGAATGCGAATCAAGCTGCATGTAATCCTTTAGACGCATCTTTAAATAATTAATTTGAATATCCGTAATCAAATATTTATCTTCAACTCTATAGTCCATTTATTCTCCGTCAAAAAATGCAATTCTATCACATATGAACTGCTTTAATTTATCATATTCCCTTGCATCTCCGGGAATATAGCCCAATTCGTCGTACATTTCCTTCCAACGGATATAATCCATATTGGCAGAAGCCTTTAATGTATCATATAGACTATCTATTCTCGATAATTCCTCTTCCAAAACATATGAATGAAGTTCTTCATAATATAAATCGAGTACCTTTTGAGAAAACTCGGACTTATTAAACAGATTCTCCCACCATATACTGGCATCGGCATTATTAGTTGTATGAATATAGCCATCTGCCCCAAATTTGCTAAAATCCATCCAATCAAGATAATTGCCCAGACTCATATCATAATCCCATCCCGGGGCAGCATAAAGCTTAGAATCTATAGAATCCGAATCCTTATAAAAATACGAGCTGCTAACGCCCGAATCATAATTTTTGGTGAATTCCTCAATAAGATATTTCTTAGCCATTGAGTCAACATCCATATAGTCCAAATAAGACTTCCCCGTTGTCGGATTAATGCCATCATTTGATCTAATAGCTCCTTCCAAATCGGTAATGAATGAGCATAGATAATTAATCTGATTTTTGGAACAGTATTTAGGGGATTTTACAATAAAGTGCTCGTCATAGTCAGTAGTAAAACAGCTCGGATTTTCTTGATAATCCACATCATATCTTCCACTAAACTCACGCTCTATTAAATATCCTCCCGTTATATCATCCGCTGTTTCAGGAATATTCCATCCCTTAATGAGAGGCGTTTCATACACCGGAAATTCCGAGGGGGAAGCCCCTCGAAGTTCTTTCAATACACTTTCTTCAAGATTGGTAATATCAATACGTTCATTCCCAATATCAAGCATATCTATTAGGTAATAATTTCCCATATAATCGCCATTAATATATAAATCAACGAATCTTCCCGTATGAGAATACTTAAGACTAATTGCCTCCTCCAGGTCTCTTGCCACATCGTTTCGAATGAGTGTAGGGTCGGAAGCATTTGCAATAAGGGCATACTTGTTTCCGGTTCCCAAGCCAAGTAGTGACGCTTCCTTTTTTAGGCATATACTAAAAGGTTTCTTATCCCAATTATCCCAGCTATAATTACCACGGCCTTTAATATACTTAATTCCGCCGGAATAGTCTTCGGTCCCATCAGGATTAACAACACTAATAGTTCCTGCTTCACGGTTGTCTTTGTTCTCATAAACAGAATTCAAATTGCCCGATTGGGTCATAATAAAAACAGCAGGAATATCCGAAGATTTCATTATCTTTAGATTGTTCTCCTGCCTAAGTGCATAGGATTTAACTATATCTTCACAGTCAGCAAAGCCCGGAAGAAATAAATACTGTCCGTTTGGTCCGTTAAATGAATTAATCTTATATCCGCTGATTGTAGCATATGTCAGCCTACGCTCGTAATCTTCGCTAAATATTGAATCATTGCATACTATCCAAACAAGAACGGTTATCAAAACAAAACATAAAACAGCTTTAATTATGACATTTCTATTCTTTGTTTTCATCAACCACTCCCATATTCTTCAATATCAAAATTCTTTATATGGAAATATGTGAACCGGTTTCTCATTTTCCTTTAGCTTAAACAACAGCTTAAGAGCTTCCGTAACAGAACTAAACTTAAGTGAAGATGCAGTACCTACATAATGAATAGGCACCTCAACAGTCTTAAGTTTACGACAGTAAAACCTCATTTCCGTCTGATACATATGCCCTGTTGACATGAATTTATTTAAATCAAAGGATTCGAGTATTTCTCTTCTGAAGCATTCAAATCCACTTGTCATATCCTTTAATTTCGTGCCAAGAACCAAATTTGCCAAAACAGTACCGCCACTGCTTAATATACGACGATACAGGGGTTGTTCATGCATAGAACCTCCCGGCATAAATCGCGACCCCCAAACACAGTCATAGCCTTCATCCATCTTCGTAAGAAATTGCGGTATTTCATCCGGTCGATGGGAACCGCCTCCATCCATTTCAAGAATCTGTTCCGCGCCATCTTCCAGAGCCCTTCTAAAGCCTTCAAAATAGCAGCTTATTACTCCTGTTGATTTTTCATAAAAAATACATTTTACCTTGTCCGTTTTAGCTTCCCAACTGCGAATAATACTTTCGGTATCGTCCTTGGAATATGAATCAATTACCGGATAAAGATATAAATTGTCATATGGCAGCGCCATAATCTGCTCAATTATTGAATTCATGGTTGCTCCTTCATTGGCAACCGGCATTACAATAATGGTTTTTTTCATAATAATCTCCAACTACTAATTTACTCTGACTAAAGATAATTTACCATTATCATCAGTCACCTTAAATAAACTTCTATCCTCAATTACTCCCGATGAAATATATTCATTCAATGCTGCATTTACTTCCGAAGATGTCTCATATATACAAATATAGTCAAATTCATGAGCATACTCAGTATATTCATTCCAAAAAGTTAAATTATCTGCACTTATTGTTGCAACATCGGTATATAAATACCTTTCATCAATTACTCTTCCATCATCCAAATAGTAATTCACATAATAGGTTTTCTTACAATTATCCGGGCTGATAAGAAGAAGTTTATCATTAGGCTCAGTTTTAAAATTAATAAATTCCCCAAGTGTAGCATAGGGATTATTTTCCATATTTACTATTCCTGTAAGTCGTTTGGGAAGTAATTCGTATATCCTTCCAAAATCCAAAATAAGTACAGCCAAAATCAATAAGGGAACGATACTTGCATAATGCACTTCTTTACCAACCAATTCCGCAATAACAAATAAGATTACAAACAGAACACCTACAACATAACAATCCATATATCTTCCGTAGCTGTTAAGATTAAGCATCTCGTACTCTGAAAAACAGAACATATAAAGCACGAACATCATAAATGCATATGCTACGGAACCACCGACAATGGTTATTAACAATTTAACATAAACGGATTTATTAAACTGCTTTTTATATATCACATATAAAAATGTCAACAACACTGTTATAAAAAGAGCTATTGTTAAATACGACAATTTTACAGTTCCCGAACTTAAGGGCTGTTTTATCAGAGCTTCAAAATATAAATCACGGGTCTTAAGTTGAACCTCTTCTCCATGCCCACACAGTATCCCGAATATTGATGATACAGATATTTTTGATAAATCAAATTGGCCTGTTAAACCCAGGCCTTTGGTATATAGGTTCCATGACTTCATGATAATAAAAGGAACTGCCAATACCAATATCGAAGTAACAATGCCACATTTAAATGAACAATTCTTTTTATTTGCCAAGTTAATTGTATAAAAGAACCAAACCAAAAGAATAAAAGCGATACTAACCTGTTTGGTTAGTGCCATAGCACTTAATGACAATATTATAGAAAATACGCCAAAAATGCTATTGTTTATATCTTTATCAAGTACTGCAAAAAAAGCATATCCAAACAAGGCCGGTACTAAAAAATCAGGATAAATTGTTCTAAATATCGCCTCACCGTCAAATGAAAGCATTATAAGTACGCAACATGCAATCATTGCTGCAGCAGCTATCAGTTTTCGGAATAATTTGGAATCAGCAACGATTTTCTCACAAAGATACGGAGCCACCAAACACAATTCAAGAAAATGAAGTGCGCGATTGACAGAGCCTTCGGAATAACCTCCGGCAAGTCGACACCACAGCACTTCGAATAATCCTATAAATGGCGGATAATCCTTGTGAACCAATAATGTGGATTCCGGAGCAGAATAGAATGCATCAAGCCTTATCATCTCTTTAACCATCTTGCCCCAATGAGAAAACTCATCCCACATAAAATAGTGCTTACCTAAATCAATGAATGCTACAAACGCAGCAATTCCAAAAACACAAATAAAGCCGGCTGAAAAATAGCAATTCCTGTATTCAGCAAGGCGAATATTCCGGATAAAAACAATAACTGCTCCAAGGCCTGCCAATAAAAGCAATATATACGCAGGCTTAAATGATCCAAATATCATTTGTGAGAAATACAGCCCCATAGCAGATATCATAAGTGTAACCGGCATAGAAATGCCAAAGGGTTTCTTACTTATCTTTACTGTCAATGAATTCAATATGAAAAAAAAGAGGATTGGAAAAAACTGAAAAAGAATCACTCCTGCTATCTCCAAATTCTAAAGTTCGCTACAATCCGGCTGAATTG
Source organism: Lachnospiraceae bacterium (assembly GCA_045629045.1). Taxonomy (GTDB): domain Bacteria; phylum Bacillota; class Clostridia; order Lachnospirales; family Lachnospiraceae; genus JAILLW01. The sequence goes on along the minus strand of JAZQQM010000004.1, from coordinate 179,571 downwards.
ATTATAATATCAAGCACCTCATCCGTAGTATCCGCTGCACCTATATTATCAAATTCCATAACATCCTGCTTCGTCTTAAATCCAAAGCCGTATGTTACACCAACAAAATCGGTTCCGATCTGTGATGCACCAATAGCATCATTGTCACTGTCTCCTACCATAACGGCATCTTCATAATTATCAATTCCGCATAGTTTCAAGGCATTACAGATTATATCCTTTTTGGATAATTTATTCTCGTGATCAGCGCCGCAAACAATATCTGTATACTCATAAAAGCCGAATTCCCGCATAATCTTTTCAGCATAATCCTGCCGTTTATATGTTGCTACAGCGACCTTGATTCCTGCTTTCCCAAGAGAATCCATTAATTCAAAAATCCCATCGTAGGGGACGGCTTTTAATAAATCATAATCCTTGTATCGATTACGAAATACGGTTGCAATATCCTGAATAATGTCACCCTCGAGATTATAATGCTGTGCAAAAGAGCGTTGGATGGGAGGTCCGATAAAGGTCCTTAATTTCTCATCACTAAGTTCCCTGAACCCGAACTTTTTTATTGTATATTTAACCGATGCCAAAACACCCTCTGATGTATCAAGCAATGTGCCGTCCACATCAAAAATAACTGCTTTATATTTACTCATTAACATGCTCCGTTATCTTAAAAAGATATGATTCCCATTGGGCGACAACGGTATCATATGAAAACTTATCGGCACTTTGCACCGCATTGGATGAAAGCTCGGAATAATTATTAATACAATAACGTATTCCTTCGGCCAAATCCCGACTGCTTTTATATTCTGCCAAATATCCGTTCTTTTTATGAATGACCTGATCCTTAAGCCCGCCAACCGGAAAAGCCACAACCGGTGTCCCGCAGGATAACGCTTCCGCAGAAGAATAACAAAAGGATTCCTGTAATGACGGTACCACATTTACAGTTGCCAAATTATACAGTTCAACCATTTTTGCTTCATCATGAATAAAGCCAGGCGCATAATAAGAAAATCCTAATTTCCCGATTATATCTTTATCTATATTTCCAACCACCAATAATTGGATCCGGTCTTTGTCAAATTCTTCAAGGGCTTTAGAAAGTATATCAAATCCCTTATTGGGGTTATTAACACCTGCATTGTCGGCACAAAACATTACTGTTGGAATATCAGTTCTCAGACCTATCGAAGCAGCATTAGGTTTTATATCAAGTTTCTTAAATATATCCGTATTTAAACAATTGAATATACACTTTTTGCTTACATCACCTAATATTCCGCCGGCATCGGACCGCTCAAGATAGTCATTGCTCGGAGCAATAAGGGTTACATTTGAGGCTGCGTAAAGTCGTTTCTTATCAATATAATTCTTCGCTGCCACATTGCTTCCCTTCCCGGTTTGGGGACAATTATTGCATCCTAAAGTATATTGCTTACAATCACCGTTATTATGACAGCCTCCGGTCATATGCCACATATCATGGGTAAATATGACAACAGGCTTTCCCATAGCAATCACTTTACTCAAGGTTTTATATGAAAGAAAGGAATTAATCCAGTGAACAATAATAACATCGGCATCTTTAACAGTACTATGAGCAGCAACATTGCTTCCCAACAAATCTCTTGTTATATCACCGCTTGCAAACAATTTATTAATCACATTCTTTGTTTTTGAAACAAAACTCTTAACAGGATTATCCAAAAACTCTACAGCATCAGTATCATTAAATACTTTATTACGCAAAAGAACAGTTGACGAAACAGACCGAAGCCCGTTAAGGGCCTCACTCAATCGTTCAACTGCCTTATATGCTCCGCCTGTTCCGACGGTAATAAGATGTGTGACTTTAATCATAAAATATTACTTCTAATCTGCTCTATCATGTAATCAATCATCGCATCGCTCATTCCCGGATATACCCCTATCCAGAAAGAATCGTTCATTATTCTGTCGGTATTGGTCAAGGAACCTGCCACTCTGTAGCCTTCACCTGTAGCTCTCATTTCATCAAAGCAAGGATGTTTAATGAGATTACCCGAAAACAGCATCCGAGTCTGAATTCCGGCCTTTTCGAGAGCAGGCACAATTTCATTTCTTACCACACCCTTATCGCTATTACATGTAATAAGGAAACCGAACCATGAAGGATTGGAATTTTCACAGGGCTTGGGAAGTACTATCAATCCTTTTTCCTCAAGGTCCTTAAGACCTTCATAGAGACGCTTGTAATTTTCCCGTCTTCTTGCCACAAAGGAAGGGAACTTCTTAAGCTGAGCACAGCCTACCGCTGCCTGCATATCCGTTGCCTTAAGATTGTAACCAAAGTGTGAATAAACATACTTGTGATCATATCCCAACGGAAGTTCGCCGTACTGCTTGTCAAATCTGTGACCGCACAAATTATCACGGCCCGAAGGACATACACAATCCCGTCCCCAGTCTCTGAAAGAACGAATAGCCTTGTGAAGAATCGGATTGTTGGTATATACGGCACCGCCTTCACCCATTGTCATATGATGCGGCGGATAAAAAGAAGAAGTACCAATATCGCCGATAGTTCCCGTAAGTTTGGTAACACCGTCATAGGTGTACTCAGATCCGAGAGCATCACAGTTATCCTCTATCAGCCATAGTTCATGCTTATCACAAAATTCACGTACTGTCTTTAAGTCAAAAGGATTTCCCAAGGTATGAGCTATCATAACAGCCTTGGTTTTACCTTCTGAATAAGCTTCTTCAAGCATATTCACGTCAATATTGTACTGTCCAATAGTAACATCAACGAAAACAGGAACAGCACCATACTGAATCATCGGGGTAACCGTTGTAGGAAAACCTGCTGCCACTGTAATTACTTCATCGCCTCTGTTAACTCTGCGATCTCCGAGAAGGGGTGAGGTAAGAGCCATAAAGGCATTAAGGTTAGCCGAAGAACCCGAATTAACCAAAGAAACAAACTTAACTCCTAAATACTTACCGAATTCCCTTTCAAATTCCTCGGTATATCTTCCCGATGTAAGCCAAAATTCCAAAGCCGAATCAACGAGATTGGTCATTTCCTCACTGTCGTACACTCTGGAAGCATAGGGGATTCTGTCTCCGGGTTTAAATTCACCCTTTTTGTTATGATATTTGTCGCAATATTGGGCAACTGAAGATAATATTTCTTCCCTTGCCTGCTGTTCACTTAATCCCTCGAACATTCCACATACTCCTTTATCTGTTTTTCGGTACACTCAATAACATTTCCATCGGACAAAAATATACTGTACCACTCAACCAGTTTATTCATAGCATCATCTATAGTCCAATTAGGTTTCCATCCAAAAGTCTCTTTTAATTTATGGCAATCAAGTTTTAAGAAATTAGCCTCATGAGGTCCACCGTCATGCTTATTAATCCACTTAAGCTCTGCATCCTTGTTGCTCTTGTTCCACAATTCGCAGAACTTATCAGTTAAATCACCTGTATTAACACAGCTTTCATCATCAGGACCCACATTGTAAGAAGAAGAATATTTATCATCTTCATACTGAGCCATTGCAATCATAAGATAAGCAAACAAAGGCTCCAGTACATGTTGATAAGGTCTGGTGGAATAGGGATTACGAACAATAATGTCTTCTTTCTTACCTGCTGCTCTTACACAATCGGGAATAATTCTGTCTTTGGCAAAGTCTCCTCCGCCTATTACATTACCGGCACGGCAGGTTGATACCCGAATATCCATATCCTTGAGAAAGGACTGATAATAACTGTGGGTAACAAGTTCGGAACAGGATTTACTGTTGGAATAGGGATCATATCCGTCAAGATAATCCGTTTCAACATAACCCTTATCCCATTCATTATTCCTATACACTTTGTCAGTGGTGACATTCACAACAGACTTAACAGAGGCTGTGAGTCTGCAGCACTCCATTACATTGACAGTGCCCATAACATTGGTTTCATAGGTTCCGACAGGATCTTCATAAGAAGCCCGTACTATAGGTTGCGCCGCCATATGAATTACTATCTGAGGATTTGCCTTCGCAAAAACCTCCTTTAGATGTTTAAGATCAGCCACATCGCCTATAACAGAGTCCATCTTATCTCCAACATCCAAAATGTCAAATAATGCAGGGTCTGTTAGAGGTTCAAGTGAGTAGCCCGTTACTAGCGCACCTGCATCAACCAGAATTTTGGAAAGCCAGCTTCCCTTAAATCCGGTATGTCCTGTAATAAGAACTCTTTTTCCTTTGTACTTGTTAAGAAGTAATGTATAATCCATAAAATCCTCACTCAACAGGCTGTTCTTCCGTAGATTGTTCATCTTCTGCATGAAGAATATTCCTTGAAATAAAGTCGGCTAAAAGAGTTGAATATTTTTCTCTTCCTGCCATTGTCAGGTGAATTCCGTCTTCAAGGCATTCTTCTGCACTGTAAATATTAATTCCGTTGTCAACTATAGGATCAAAACTATATATTCCTATGTCCGGGTCATCGGCACAGTCAACCTTGCCGCTGTAATCAAATAAGGTCCCGTAATCGTTAAGCATACCATAGTTGTTTCCCAGGAACAGTCCGTCTTTGCCCCAGAACTCACAATATGTGGGTTTACAAAGGACAATGGATGCATTGGGAGAAACATCCCTAAGTGTTCTTCCGATAGTTAACAATGATTCATGATAATTCTGCACATCTTCATATGTGTCAAAGCTTGAAATCGGACGGTTGGCAAGAAAGTCATTGATACCGAATTCCACTACAAATATATCGGTTTTTGAAAACTCATCGGCACATTCCCGTAAAAGTGTCTTGGCGGTACAATCGCGCAAAGAATCGAGGCTGACCTCTCCTTTCATTGCCTTTGCCACACCGATTCCCGAAGTTGAATTCCAGGTTTCATTAAATGTACTCTCATCCATAGCAATTGATGCACAGGTTCCACCTATGGCAAGGTTGATACAGGAAGCATCAAGTTTCTGAGAAGTAAGCTGAGGAACCGATGTTTCATCCTCACGATTAAAGTCAAAAATACTGTCACCCAAATACACTATTCGTAATTTACCGTCATCAATAACCGCCTCTTCTTCCACTTCGGAAGCATTTTCCTCCGGTACTTCAACATCCGACAAATCACCGTTAATCTGAGTCTTATTTATGGGTTCTTCCTCATTATTTACCGTTAGGCTGTCTGCAGTAACTTCATTTGATGTATCACTCAAAATGATTTCATTAACTTCGGTAGTTGTCTTTTTGATGCCTTGTGCGGAGCGATTCTCTCCAATCCTTATTCCAAGCAATACTCCGGCGCCGACAATTCCCACCAAGCCTATTGCGGCAAAAATTATAAGAAATATACCAAAAGACTTGCTAAATGTTATTTCCTTTTTTTCATTTTCGTTTTTCATAATATATATCACCTCACTATATACAATATTTCCTATATTGTATTCTATGGGATTTATATCATATTTAATAAATTCTTATGATTTTCTTAATTCGGAGCATCAACCATAGGTATTACGGTTTCAGGAGCGCCTTTATCAATTTCCTTAAGTAAATCGGAATAATCCCCCGTATACTGATATGCATAGTATACATTATATGCACCATCCCTTGTTCCGTCAGTAGTTTTTACCGAAGGATATCTGTCATCATAGGTATGCAGGAAATAAAGTCGCGTAACAGAATCCTCGGTAATTTCATTTATAGGAATTCCGTAGGCTTCAGTGTCTGCACCCATATAATATGCCAATGTAGGCAGCAGATTACAATGGGAAATCGGAGCATGACTTACCTGCATTTTATCATGTTTTTCACCCGGCTCTTTAATATACATAATAACCTGAGGCTCCCTTTCGGAACCATGATCTGAAGTAATTATTATAGTTGTATCATCATATTTACCGACTCTTTTAAGTTCATCAAGATATGCACTCATCATAACCATACAGCCCATACAGGTTTCTTCCAAAGTAGCATCTTCTTTGGTATGGCAGTTTTCATCAACCGTCCAGGCATGAGCTCCCTCCAGATGATGAATTTGAAGCATATTTTTATCACCGGAAACTGTCAATCCATCCTCTAATACCCTGTCATAAAATTCTGCATCCTCATGAGCCTTCTCACCGGCTGTTTCAGATACGATGTTAAGAACCTCACCATTATTGGTATAAAAACAGTTTTTAAGAATTTCAGGTGACATTCTGTACATAGCCATTTTAGACATGGTAGTTACAAGTAATTTTCTGTCCAATTCTATCTCTTGAGACGAATTGGTAAGATTATCAAAAATCCCATCAAAAATTGTAACATCATTATCACCACGTAAAACCCAGGATTCAGGTGTATAAACTTCGACATTATAGTTTTGCTCTTTGGCCATGACTTTATAAAACTCATTAACCGTTTCGGACTGCCAAATCTGCGAAGTCCATTCATTGACAGGAATCGAAGGCTCTATTTCCTGTCCCGTAAGCATATGGGCTATTGAGGGATATGTTCCATGGTATACGCATTCATCGTTATCGTAATAAGTAAAATCATTAAGATAATCAATGGCATCAGGATATTTATCAAGCATCCTATCAACATACTGGTTACTGAAATAATCTAAGATGAATACCAATACATTGTCATTTTCGGATAATTTAAACTGATTTTCGCCCGTCAAAAAATATGAACCTTCCGGCCGTTCAAAAGCCGATTCATCCGCTCCCGGTATAAGGGAAGCAAAGGCTACTATCTGTGTGGCAACCAAAAAAGCCGGAATACCGATTAATATTTTATTGGAAATATCCTCTTTCTTAATTACTGCCAAAACGACTGCCGCTACAATTACAATCCATATCAGCAGATTTATTATCAAAGCTCCGACAGAAACAGAATATCCGTCGGGATTAAGGCCCAATAAATCAAGATTCTTGTTAAAAAACATAACCTGAGCATAGGAAGCCAGCCCCAATCCGCATACTGCCGAAAGGATAATCTTATATACCTTATCCGGCAAAAACGCAACTGCAATTCCGAGAATAAGCGCTATACCTATACCTATTCCCGTCATGACAAAAATATACTCTTGAAACAGAAATTCAAACTGACCAAGATTCGAAAAATAAATTTCTGTAGGTCCGAAAATGAAAATCATAAACGCGAGTAAAAATATTACAAGAAAGGAAATACCGAATTTTTTCAAATAGTTTTTCACAATTATCATTCTCCGTCAATATTACTTAAAAACTGCATAAACGAAGCTCTGTTTGCGGCAGCGCTTTCTTTAGGTCTTCCCAAATCATCTCTTGAACCGAGAGACACATTTATCTCATACAAAACAGGGCCTATCTCCGTTGCATTAATATCTTTGCCAAAAGCTTCCGTTAACTCATCGATATCGTTAATCACTACGGTCTTCTTATATCCTGCAGCAAGGGCTACCTTTGCAAATGAAATATTACCGCAATCGGTAGGCATTGAGCCCACAGATTCATGGGCCATATTATTAATAACAATATGATAAAAATTCCGGGGAGCGTGTGAGGCAATAAATGCAAGTGATCCCATATGCATCAAAGCTGCGCCGTCACCGTCAATACAAACCACCTTTTGATTTGCATCGGCCTGGGATAATCCATATGCTATCATGGAAGCATGTCCCATTCCTCCCACTGTCAAAAATACATTGTCATGATTGCCGTTAATTAAATCACAGGCTTCATACACTTCACGGGATATTTTACCTGTGGTAGATACTATGAGAACATTCTTTGGCACCAGCTTCACAATGTTTTTTAATGCATCTTCTCTAATAAGTTTATTTCCGTTATCCCAACTGAATTTATATTCTTTTTCAAAGGAACCTTTCTTAACTATTACTGCATACTGACGCCTTTTAGCAAATGCAGCTAAAGCACTCTCAAAAACAGTATCAAGTTCATTAATATCGGTAGCAGCATCAATAATCGAATAGGGAATATCCATATCTTCAAAAAATTTACATGTAACCTTGCCCTGATATACATGCTGAGGCTCATCATGAACTCCGGGTTCGCCTCGCCAGCCACATATGAAAAGCATGGGAATTCCGTATACTTCGTTATTGGCAAGTGAACATACGGGATTAACGATATTTCCTATCCCTGAATTCTGCATATAAACACAGGCCGGTTTATCGGTCTTGAGATAATTACCTATGGCAATTCCCACTGCAGCACCTTCATTGGCAGGGGTAAAATGCTTAAAATCCTCCCTAAAATGAAGGGCATCACAAAACTGCTTAAGTGTCGAATCCGGAACACCTGCTATAACATCAATATCCAGTTTCTGTTTTACTAAATCCAAAAATAACGAAGCTTTCATTTAAACTCTCATTCTTATAATCTGCTGTTAACTTCCGTAAGCTCTTCTACCGTATCAATCTCAACAATATCACCATCCGATACAGGTTCTATTTTAAGCTTAAGCTTGTTAAGATTTATATTAACGATATCATCCCAAAACATATCATTACATGCATCATCGCTTCCCGCATTTTCGATTAAATCAGCAAGCAGTGAAGCATCGTCTTTATCAAAATAGGAAACTCCCACCATATTGTAGCAGTCATCTCCGCCTTTGCCGACCCGGCTTATATATCCGTCAGTCAGTTCAAACACCCAGTCATCGGAATGTCCTTTTTTCATTTTCCCGTAATAAACCGAATGTGACAGTTTTTTTAAGAAAACAGCTGCATCGGGAATAAATAAATCCGATTCGCAAATAAAGCAATTGCCTTTTCGTAATACTTCAACAGCCGCATACACCGACGAAATATTGTTTTTTACAGTATATTCTTTGTTCTCAATCAAATATAAATTGGAATATTTACGTGTCAGATACTCAAACTGCTCACCCAAATATCCTGTAACAACATAAATTTCCTTAACACCTCTTTGATTAAGTCCGTTAATTACAGTCTCAATCATAGGTGTATTACCCACTTTAATAAGCGGCTTTGGCGTTTCCAAGGTTAAAGGACGCATTCTGGTCCCCAACCCGGCAGCCATCAAAATTGCATATTCTTCATTCATAAACAATCACCGACTATAACTCATCAATTAAGGAAATAATACTCTTAATCGACATCAGTCTGTCATCAACTTCCTTGGCCCTGTGGTATTTAAGAATATCCTTGGCTGTCTGTTCCATGGCCGGGAAGGCACTTCTTGTAAGCTGATTTGCGTAGATTACAATATTAACACCGTGCTTTGATAGCTCAGTCTCCGTTATGGTATTAAAGGATGTGGGAACGACAACAATAGGTGTATCCGAATCCTCTGCACGGAATTTGTCGCAAAATTCCAGAATTTCATCAGGATCCTTTTTGCGGGAATGTATCATAATTCCGTCTGCTCCGGCCTTAACATAAGCGCGGGCACGATTTAATGCATCTTCCATACCCTGTTCAAGTATAAGGCTTTCAATTCTGGCTATAATCATAAAATCATCAGTAAGCTGAACTTTCTTGCCTGATGCAATTTTCTGACAGAAATGCTCTATGGTATCCTGAGTCTGACTTACTTCTGTTCCAAATAATGAGTTCTTCTTAAGGCCTGTCTTGTCTTCAATAATAATAGCCGACACACCCATTCTCTCAAGGGAGCGCACCGTATATATGAAATGCTCGGTTAAACCGCCGGTATCGCCGTCAAAAATAATCGGTTTGGTGGTAACCTCCATTACATCATCAATAGTTCTGAAACGGCTGGTCATGTCAACAAGTTCAATATCGGGTTTTCCTTTAGCGGTTGAATCGCATAAAGAACTAATCCACATAGCATCGAACTGATCCAACTCACCGTCATTTTCCACAATGGTTTTTTCGGCAATAAGTCCCGTAAGTCCGCTGTGAACCTCAATAGTCTTTACTATGGGGCACAAGTTAATAAGCTTACGCAGTCTCTTACGTCTGTATTCGGGCATTGCCAGTCTTTCACGAATTCTGCTGTCAATTAATGTAACTGTCTCATTATAAGTATACGGAACATCGATAATACGTCCGCCGTATGATTCAAGCAGCACCGAAGCCCTGTCTCTTATGGCCCTCATGGGACCCTCCAGCCAGTTATCACCATGAATTATATAATCAGGTTTTATTTCCTTAATTATTTCATCATAATGAATGCTCTTTTGGATAATCACACGACTTACACCGGGAATTTCTTCGGCAATTCTCTTTCGTTCATCAAAATCCACAGAGGGAAATCTGTTAAAACGAATCATACACTCATCCGAAAGAACTCCTATTATTACCTCGCCGTATTTCTTAGCTTCATTAATTAGATTTAAATGACCTTCATGAATTACATCTGTCGTAAAGCATGTATATACTGTACTCATTATTTGCTCCTATACCTTAATATCTTACGGGAATAGCCACATTATAATAATTTAACGCCTCTTTAAACACTGCAAAAAAGTCAAGGATATCCTGCTCATCAATGGCACCCAGGGCACATAACCTAAAGGTCCCCGCACTTTCGATTTTGCCGGGATATATGGTAAAGCCTCTTTCATAACAATAATCGTGAACCTTCATAAAATCCCAGTTGGGGTCATTAGGATACACACCTGCCACAACGAGGCCCGACTGTTCTTCACGTTTAATAACATCTTTGAATCCGAGTTCATCAAGACCTTTGTGAATAGCCTCGAACACTCTGGTGTGACGCTCCCATTTAGCCTTTTCGCCCTCTTCAAAGTACTCTTTAATTCCTTGTTTTGCTGCATAAATTGTCTGAACCGGAGGTGTAAAATGCATCTCCCCCGTCTTTTCAAAATATGCATATTGGAGATATAGATTGCAATAATAGGATCTTGTCGGATAATTCTTGGACTCAACAATTATATCTTTTCTTCCGATGACGAAAGAAAGTCCTGTCATTGCCATTAATCCCTTCTGGGCCGATGCCATGCAAAAATCAATATTTTCAGCTTCAATGTCTATAGGCCGCATTGCATAGGTTGATGTGGTATCTACTGTAAATACCGCTCCGTATTTATGAGCCAGAGCACCTATTTCCTTAATGGGATTAAGTAATCCGGTACCGGTTTCATTATGGGTCGTATGAACCAGGGCAATATTCGGATTTTCCTTTAAGGTTTTTTCTACCAAGGATAAGTCAGGTCTTTGGGTAACGGGGAACTCCAGATTAATAAACGGCAAATGATAAGCCTCACAAATTTCAACCGCTCTTTGACTGTAGGCGCCGTTATTTACAACAAGTATCTTCTTGTTCTCAGGCAGCAAAGAATTCAAACAAACATCAATATTAATGGTTCCGGAACCGCAAAACAGCACAGAAGTATACTTAGCTAAATCCCCATGTACTATCTTGACCAGATCTTCTCTTATTTCCTTCATCATTGATGCGAATTCCTGCTCTCTGGGGCAAATATCAGGAACTACCTGAGCCATCTTAACCGTATCGGTAGTTGTTGCCGGTCCGGGATTTAACAAAACGTTTCTCTTAATTTCCATTTTTTGACTTCTCTATAACTCTCTTAATCATATATTTTCCGCCAATTTCTCCGCTCTTGCCTACATTATAGATGTAGCGGTCACGAAGCTTGGCCATTTCTTCAACTGTAAATCTCTTTTCGTTAAGTAAACGTTCAACAGCTTCTGCTGCCTTAGGCGCATCACTTAATTCAATTGATATTCCGACTGCATCTCTGGCTTCAATATCAATAGGTATCTCCTTAAGCTCCTGATAGTCGGGATTAACTATCTTCATAGGAGTATTAATGAAAAGCACAGGTTTTAATGTTGAAAAAGCATATTCATAAGCAATACTTGACCAGTCGGTAATAATCATATCCGCCGTATAAACGGTCTTATTCGATGAAAAATCACTCTGTATGGTAATTCCCTTGGGTTCATACTGATTCTTAAGTGCTTCCACCTTAGAACCGAAATGCTTAACATACTGGGGATGAGGTCTGACAATAATATTATATTCGGCAGGGTCCAATGATTCCAAAAGTGTATCAAGGCACGAATCCATAATATTGTCATCCTGCCATGAAGGTCCGATTAAAATCGTAGGTTTATCTTCCGATACGGTTTCTTCCAGAATTTTCTCATAGGCTTCCTTCATGTTATCAATGACACCCGAACCCCACTCCACCAGGTTCTTTTTATTAAGGCTGAATTTCTCCTCACGTTCCGAAATCTCTGCCTTATTCTTGGGACCTGATGTAAAGATAGTATCAAAATGATCAAGGGCATTCTTATGGAAGGTCAGATTTGAACTGTTAACATCATGGGGAACATATATATATTCTATATTTTTGTCCACATAGGAGCGCTTAAGCTGATAATTCTGAAGATCGGGGGTAGTCATAACCATAAGATCCGCCTCCATTTTCATCATCAGCACAATAAATTTATTATCACCTATATAGTATGTGTGGAACTTGTCAGAAGTAAGTCCAAAGATATCATCCTTCGGATCCGATGTAATATAGTGAATGTCTATATCGGTCTTACGAAGAATATATTCAATTATTCCTCTGTAGTACTTATAGAAACCGTTCCTTTCAGAATAAAAAACTATCTGCTTAGGTCCGAATTTTAGGAATCTCTTATAATCTTCCTTTTCCCGTAATATATCTTCCTTGGTGCGGGCTTTGTTAGAAGAAGCTGCTTCATCCTGTATCTTCTTAAGTTCGGCTTTGCTCTCCTCCAAGGCTGCATAATCTATATGCTTCTTAGGATTAATACAGGCATTAAGAATATACATCTGCGCTATGGACAACAGATTACCTGCAATCCAGTAAAGTCCTATTCCCGCAGGAACAAACAAGCCAAGATACAAAGACAGACCTACCGAAATAGCCATGGTAGTAGCCTTGTTGGCAAAGCTTTGCTCCGATTGAAGAACATTTGACAGATTCTGCGTGGCACACATAATAAACGCAGATGCGGCAGCCAATATGGGAATAATTATGATAATACCACCCGACTTTATCGGAGTAAGAGATAAATCAAGGCCCAGCCATCCCATATCTATACCGGTCTGCATAAGTTTTTTGATACCTTCAACCACACCCATCAAAAGCACAAGCTGTATAATAACAGGCACAAGGTCTAAAACAGGATGATATTTTTCCTTCTTATAAAGCTCATACTGTGCCTCGGAAATCATATCTTTGTCACCGTAATATTTAGCTTTAAATCTGTTCATCTGAGGATACATCTTAACCATCTTAATGGAATTAAGCTGTACCATAATAGAAACAGGAAGAAGTATAATTCTGGTAATGAAGGTAAAAATCCAAATCGCCCAGCCGTAATTCTTCGTTAATTCACAACATAAATTAAGTATCCACGCAAAAAACGTTCCTATTGCCGACATCATTACTTATTTTCCTCTGTAACATCTTCCGCTTCGGTAAAATGAACCTCTTTCTTCTCAACATCCTTATTCTTCTTAAATAAAGCTGCAATTTTATGTCTGAATATAGTTATTAATGCACCGATAGCAATAACAACTCCCGCTACAGCCTGAATCACATATGTTACGGCCGAAGGGTCAATATACATAGCTGTGGCTGCATAAGCCGGTACTATGCAAAGACTAAAGGTCTCAAACACCAATAATGCTGTTAATACTGCATAAGAAAATTTTTTCATTTGAAGTTACTCTCCTTTTTAATATCCATAATATTCCTTAAACCACTTGGCAAAATTGCCTAATCCTACCTCTATTGAAGTATTCGGTTTAAAATCAAAATCATTCATAAGTTCCGTTACATCAGCGTATGTCTGGGGAACATCTCCGGGCTGCATGGGAAGAAATTCTTTCTTTGCTTCCTTACCAAGGGCTTTCTCGAGTACACCGATAAAGGTCATAAGGTCTTCCGGTGAATTATTACCAATATTGTAAACCTTATAATTAACACCATGTTCATCCTCAACCGGAGGATTGGGAATAATGTTCATAATTCCCTTTACAATATCATCCACATAGGTGAAATCACGTTTCATATCCCCATTATTAAACACCTTAATGGGCTTATCCTTCATAATGGCATCGGCAAATAGGAAGGCTGCCATATCAGGACGTCCCATAGGCCCATAAACGGTAAAAAATCTAAGTCCCGTCGACTTAATTCCATATAGCTTGGAATAGGAATAAGCCATAAGCTCATTTGATTTTTTGGTGGCCGCGTACAAAGATACGGGATTGTCCACCTTATCATCCGTAGAAAAAGGAACCTTCGTATTTCCTCCATACACGGAAGAAGATGAAGCATACAAAAGATGCTCCACGGGATAATGTCTGCAGGCCTCCAAAATATTGAAAAATCCAACTATATTAGACTGAATATAAGCATCGGGATTTTCAATACTGTAACGAACTCCTGCCTGTGCCGCCAAATTAATAACAATTCCCGGTTTATATTTATCAAATACATCAAAGACAGTTTCCTTATCGGACAAATCTCCCTTAATAAATACAAAATTGTCAAATTCACGAAGTTTGCTTAATCTATGCTCCTTTAAGGAAACTTCGTAATAATCGTTCAGGTTGTCAAAGCCTATTACTTTGGCACCTTTTTTTAATATCTCCATAGACAAGAAGAAGCCGATAAAACCGGCCGCTCCTGTTACCATATATGTAATTGAAGTATCAAACTCTGATTTTCTCATAATAATCCTACTTCTTACGGAACAGACTCTGTCGTGCTCCATGATTAACATCCCGGTGCTTTAACGTATCATCAACTGCATCCATGCGAAGACCTGCATCTATAAAATCACAGTATTTGCAAAATTCATATCCCGAACGCGAAGTTTTGATGGCTTCACGTATTTCACGATACTGCTTGGAATTCCAGGCTTCACTTATTGGTGTTGTATTTAAATCCGCAAGAGTTGTTGCCTCGAAATTATCGCAGCAGCAAATTCCCATACGTCCATCAGGGAATATAAACACATCGGTATAGGGCATAAGACATGTTTCTTTAATAATTTTTTGCGTATTTTTCTTATTGGGTGCAGAACCTGCTCTGTTGGTAAGAACCGCCTTGGCATAACGCATTTGGATAAGAAGCTCTACATTCTTAAATTCATCCTGATGAGACTTGGCATAATCATATATCTGCTTAACATTGGGGCGAAGCTTCATGTCTTCACAGTAATTGTTGATAATGAGCTGATCAACATAGGGAAGAACAGCTTTTACCTTATCAACATCAAGAAGAAGTCCGTTGGTTGACATGAAAATAAAGCAATCCGGGAGTTTCTCCCTGCAATATTTATGGAATTCAACTATACGTGTATCAAGCCATGGTTCATTATTGCCATAAAGTGTAAGATGTCCCTTATAGCCCCAGTCAGCCAGTTGATCGATAATGTTGTAAAACAATCCGTCCTCCATACGACAGTAAGGACGTTTTTCCGCATACTTATTGGCTGTACAAAAGGCACAATCCGAATTGCACCTGTTAATTGTCTCAAGGTTAACAACAAGCGGCATAGGGGGAACATCGGATTTCATAAAGTAATCGATATACTGTCCCTGAAGCTTATGGCGCATAGCAAACTGAAGTTTAAGATAGCTGTTGGAAGATAATGACGGAAACAGCTTCTGAAGATTCCATCCTATTATTCCTCCGAAATTGTGATAACGAACTGACATTTTGTGACTCTCTTTCTAATTTTATCTCCTAAATCCGAGACTAAGTCTTCGAATAATCATTGCAAGGGAAACCTTAAGCATGTAATATACTGAACGCTTAAGATTAATGGAACTTGAACCGCTTACGCGTTCTTCCATAACAACAGGATACTCCTTAACACGGCACCCATGAATTACAGCAATTACCATAGCCTCCGGCTCCGGATAATCACTTGGGTAATCAGTGGCATAAAGCTTAATAAGCTTACGATTTACCATTCTAAAGCCGCTGGTAATATCTCTTAAGCGAACCTTGGTAAGAATTTTGCCGAGAACACTTAAGAAATTTATACCTACTCTTCTGGTGGCAGAAGACTGAAAACCTTCTTTATCGATAAATCTTGAGCCGATTACCGCATCCGCCTCTCCCGATTCAATAATTTCCAGCATAGATGAAATATATTCCGGATTATGCTGTCCGTCACCGTCTAACTGAACCGCAACATCATAATCATTGTTATAAGCATACTTATAGCCTGTCTGAACCGCTCCGCCTATTCCCAAATTAATAGGCAGATTAATGACATTATAGCCGTTCTCCAGACATATCTTAAGTGTATCATCTGTAGATCCGTCATTAATAATGACATAATCGTACATGGGATAATTATTGATTAAGTTGTCTACTACCTGCTTAATACATGACGCTTCATTATAAGCAGGAATAATAATCAGTGTTTTAATCAATTTCTTCCTCGTTCTTGGCATCGCTGCCTTCAGATGTTTCGTGATATTCCTTTTCGGTATTAACAGACCAAATAGCATCCTTATTCTTAGATCCGCTAAGGATAGCCTTTACCGTTTCAAAAGAAGTAACCATCGAATGATCAATATTGTTATATCTGTGCTGTCCGTTACGGCCTACACAATAAAGATTATCAATCTTCTTAAGGTAATCAACCAGTGTATCCATCTCATCATAGGTATCAAAATAAGCAGGATACGCCTTTTTAACCTTTTCCATATGGTAGTCAAGGACTTCATCCTTGTTGTCGATAAGTCCCAGTTTAATCATTTCCTTAATTCCCAGGTCTGCGAACTCATCTTCCGACATATTCCAGAACTCGTCACCTTCATTAACGAAATACTCAAGACCGATCCACACCGTATTCTGAAGATCCTTAATCATATAAGGAGACCAGTTATTATATATCTGGAATCGCCCCAGTTTAACTCTTCTGTCCTGAACATATACCCAGTTATCGGGAACTATATTACCAACTGTCTTGATATCTGTCTTATTAACAAGTTTAAGGCGCGGAATCAATACACCAAGGGTCATGTAATCACGATAAGGAAGGCCTGCGGCAATTCGCGCTTCATTTGCGGGTACATCATTCATTCCTGCAATTAAATCCTTAATGGGCATAGATGAAATGATATAATCACCCTCTATCTCAGTCTGAGCTCCTGTTCTCGGGTCTTCATATACAAGAGATTTAACTGCTTCCGTTCCATTCTCGTTAATCTTGTTAATCTTAACAACCTTGGCATTCTTAATAATCTTACCGCCAAGTTTCTCAACCTCCGAAGCTGTAACATCCCACAGCTGACCGGGACCGAGTTTGGGATATTTAAATTCTTCAATAAGTGAAGTATTTACCTTACGATTCTTAACCTTAAATAATCTACCGAAGAAATCCTTAATAATTCCGAAAATAGACAAACCCTTTGTTCGCTGAGCGCCCCAGGAAGCATCTATCTCTGAGGGGTGTCTGCCCCAAAGATTCTCCGTATAATATTCAAAAAACATAGAATACAGTCTCTTACCGAAACTGTTAATATAAAAGTTTTCAAGATTAGTTACCGGACGCTTATGAAATACCGAAGCAAGATAACTGAAGCCAACTTTCATTGTTGTAATAAACCCGAAGTTTTTAAAAGTCTCGGGCTTTAAAGATATGGGATAATCATAGAATTTATCATCAAACAAAATACGGCTTACACGATGACGGGTAAGCATACATCTGTCTTCCTTCTCGGGATCGGGACCTGTCGGAGCTATGTGGCTTTCACGATTAAGAATAATATCATCATGAGATTTACTTCCCTGCATAGGAAGCATATTATCCCACCACTTATTAACCTCGGGAATCTTACTGAAGAATCTGTGTCCGCCCATATCCATTCGGTTGCCTTTGTATTCAACTGTCTTGGATATTCCGCCGAACTGTTCGGTTTCCTCAAGGACTGTAACCTCAATATTCTGTCCCTTGGATAATAATTCGTATGCAGCTGTCAGTCCGGCAGGGCCGGCTCCGATAATTAATGCTTTTTTGGCCATGGTTCAACAAATCTCCTATTTACTAGCACATTAACCCTTCTATTATATCAGAATGTATCACTTCTCTTCAAGTTCCCGTACACGTTTTTCAAGCATTGCTATTTCCTGAGTTAAAGACCGAACTTTCATCGAAGTTCTCGATACTATGGAAGTAAGCATCATAAGCAGGATTATCACAAAAGCAAATGCTATAATGAACAGGCCGTTCATATTGCTTTCGATTCCGAGGATTCTGATAAATTTCTCAAGTAATTCAGGGAAAAATACCAAAATTCCCATTACTACTCCGCAGAATAACCAGATTAACGAATAACGCAGTTCCAGCATTTTGTTTTTAAGATAATGCAGAATAATTATGAAATAACAGATTACCGCTATACATAATGTAATACGTAAGGTCTGAGGTATCATCTATTCCTCCTATTAATTCCTAATACAAATCTATCCTTTAAACATTCAATCACATAGACTAGCCACAACAAATAAATACTCCAGGCAAAACCATTGCCGAGCGGAACTTTATTAGTCTCATAATACACCACTGATAATGAAAACAACGCGATTATGCTTCCGGAAAAGAAATCAGTCTGTTTTCTGTCACAAAGCGCCACCACCATTGCCGGCAAAAGGGAAATGGCCGAATACCAAAAATTTACTGTGGGTACAAACATGCACAAAGCGCCGCACATAAAAAGGATTGTATCATCTCGCACAGTAAAATATGAACATGCAAGTGATGTTCCTATAACAACCGCCAAAATAACTCTGTTTAATAATACTACTAAGGATTTCGAAAATGATATCCCTAAAATATTTAATGTGAAATTTAATATTTGCCATGTAGAAAGTCCTGCACAATTGTCACGGTAATAGTCCACAAATTCTTGGCTTCCGGCAAATAATGATCTTATACCTTCAAACGTCCCTGATATACCGACTTCATACCAAATGGGAATAAAAAATACAAGTAGTCCTAAGAAAGCCGAAATTATCGCTTCTTTATAACGTTTTTTCTTAAGTAACAACAAGCCAAAAGCTGCGGGATAATACTTAATATTTGCTGCAATTACCAAACCAATTATTGCGATACTTCTCTTACCCACCGACTCAGAATCATAGTACAGCAAAAATAGCAAAATACCTATATAGGCTATTAAGATTAAATTAGCACGGCTCAATGCATATAAAAGTGGGCTCGATAATAATAAAACAGCAAGAATACTACGAACATTCTTCTCACTATTTGCATCTCGTACACGAATATAATCCAAAGAAAGAATTATAATTACAGCAAGACATATGAACAAAAAGAGAAATGTACCATACCACAATGCCAAAGTATTACTGGTTTTATTAACTACAAGTAGATGAAAAAACTTAAAAACAATTGTTGCAATCGGAGGATAATTAGTCGAAATGATATTACCATAACCAGTCTTGACAGGATCGGTAAAATCTGTAAAATCCCATGGCACTCCCATTCCCGTAAAATCTGATTCAATCCAAATAAATACATTGGTCACTAAAAATATCATAATAGATACAGTAAATGCGAACATCACATAATTCTTCCTTTTCATTACGCAAACTGTCCAGCATATAATTAGTATCACAATATAAATTAGTGACTTAATCATTACTTCACTTAACAACACTGATTTTATCTCCCAAATTCATTTTATCCGCAAGAGACGTTTCTGAAATCATTTCCCTAATTTTAATATTATAGCATGCTCTAGTGGAATAGTCGCCACCAAAATGCGTTCCGTCCACAGATTCTTCATCCGGGAAAAAGAGTATATTATTTAGGTAATCGGGGAATAATTTAGATAATTCCGTCTTGTCGTAATCAGACTCCCAATTACTGTATTCGTCCAAGAATCGGTCGGAAACAGGTGAGGATATAAGATAAAAATCCACATCGTTCTCATCACAGAGCTGCTTTATTTTCGCAATATATTTATCGGCCAATTCAAAGGAATTGTCCGAAACATAAGGTATTCTATATTCTTTAAGATAATTAAGATACAGTTTTTTATTAATTCCGGAATTATCAATGAACTGCTCGAAGGTAGGATCTGTACTAAGCTTCCCATAAGTTTTCCTAATAATATCTATAGTATCGCTATCAAGATATTTCAAAGTATCCGTTTCAACAAAGGGAGCTACCGCATATTGGTAACCATAATCCGTATCATATCCACGCATTAACGAAACAGGGAGTAGAAAAAGATAGACTTCTGTTGCCTGGGGATGATGAGACAGATATTCCCTGATAATAAGGTACTGTCCGGGTACAGATACACCACCGTTGGATGCCACGATGCTTATATTGGGATTGATATCCTGTAAATCATTAAATAGCTGACCGCATACACTGTCCCCACAGATTAATATACCGGTTCCGTCTTCTTCCCGTGCATGTTCGATACGCGGAACTATTTCATCAGGTCCGGTTGGCAGCAATTCGTAACTATCCGTAAAGTAGCCAAGATATCTGCCGGGAAGTTCTGTAAAAGATAAAACTTCGATTACGACAATTAAACATAATAAAGTTAATGCAATTATTGTTATCTTTTTAAAGAATGTCTTCAAACAATTCACCTAAAAATTCGCATAAATGAATCCGGAATTTCCCATTCCGAGATCGTGAATCACGGCTATCAGCAATACCACTACGATTCCCGAATATACCAAATATCTTACTATACTCTTTTGATTATCAAGAATCGAAATGATACTTATATTCTTTTCATGCATAATGTCTATAATAACCCAAATTACAATCTCAAGTATTAACAAAATAAATCTAAGTTTCGAATATCCCATTAGGAAATTACAATTATCAAAGGTACCCAATACATCAAATTCTGTAAAAATCTTCTTAACAACGGCAAAAGCCTCATTCAGGGAAGCTGCTCTAAAAAATATCCATGCAAAATCAACCAGGACAAAGGTTCTTAAAGCCTTCATCACTTTGACTAATATTCCTTTATCACTCTTCGGATTGCTTTTGTTATGTGAAAAGAATCTTCCCAATATCTGGTATATGCCATGAATAAGTCCCCATACCATGAAATTAAGTCCCATTCCATGCCATATTCCGCTGACAGTAAATGTAATGAGTAAATTTATGAAAATTCGAGCTTTAGAGCAACGACTTCCACCAAGGGGAATATAAATATAATCTTTAAGAAAATTAGATAAACTGATGTGCCATCTTCCCCAGAATTCTCTAATGCTCTGAGAAAAATAGGGTTGTTTGAAATTAAGAATTATTTCATATCCGAAAACTCTTGCGATTCCATAAACAAGCAGACTATATCCTGCAAAGTCGGCATATAATTGAAGTCCGTACAGAATCACAGCTATAGCAAGAGTCCCTCCCGAAGTATCACCAACAGCCTCAAAAGCCCCATCAACTATCAGTGAAAGTCTGTCTGCAATAAGCAATTTAAGACAATATCCTCCCAGCATACACCACATACCGGACTTAACCATCTCAAGATTAAACTCTTTTGCAGATTGCCTAATCTGAGGCAATAGGGAAGTACTTCTTTCTATAGGGCCTGATAATAAGGTCGGAAAAAACGAAACATAAAGAGCATAATCGAGTATGTTATTGCAAACAGTAGTTTTTCGATTATAAACATCAACTACATATCCGATTGCCTGAAGAGTGTAAAAGGATATACCTATGGCAGGTAAAATATCAGATATGCGGGTAAAAAACAGAAGTGTTATACATAGCACAATACAGGTAATAAGAAGTGGTGCACTTTTATGTTTTTCTAAAATACGGGCAAAAAGATATGTTATAACCGTTGCTAAAATAAGCGCGATAATGCATTTCCATCCAAATGAAAAGCAAAACAAATAACCTGTCAAAAACAAGATGTATTTTTGAAATTTAGCAGGAACTAAATAATATGCAAGAAAAACAATTGTTAAAAATAATAAAAATGGAAACGAGAACAGAGACATAAGCAACACCAATGGTACCAATTAATAAATCATTCATATTTTCTATTTTTATTGCCTACTAGTTTACTCTTTACAAGTGCGAAATTTCGAGCCAGCCTTTTCTTCCATTCACAGTAAGCACTTCCACCTATATCGCGCCACTCGGCATACATTTCATCCCACTTCGCATTATGAAGTCCGTTCCAGAATTTAGGCTGACCATACGTATGCAATATTATTTCATTACCTTTTGACTTAGACGGATGACAGGCATATATTTCTGACGGAAATCTATCACAAATAATGTCATATGTTTGAAGTGCCAAGCTAAGAACACATTGTTCGGGTAAATATATATCTTTATCCCATTTGGCAGTTTTATCGTAACACCAGTTGCATATATCCTTAGGATTTTCGTTAAACTTTGAGATAGTGAAAATAGGAGTAATCATTCCGGTATCATCCAAGTCGTATTGTAGTATTTCATCATTCACTATATCTTTGTAAAGCATAGACTTGATAGTCAATTCATAAGTCAAGCAATTAATACGGTTATATTTTACATTACACATTTCATCAAGTCTTCCTTGTACTACAACGTCGTAGTCACTCCACATTACTTCATCATAATTGTCAAGCAAATTAAAACATTCATATTTGCAAAAAAGCATCTCGGAAAAATAAGATAGAATCACATTGTTTTTGCTCTTATTTGGATATTTGTACTCAATAAAGCGTGTGGGGAAAATACTATTAATCAATTCTTGATCTTTTAACTTGATTCCATCATGAAAAATTACAAGTTCGTCAAATAAATCAGCATTAGTATCTCTAATGTTGATTGCAAACACAGCCATTGGGGCTGTATCAGATTTAGTTCCTCCGGTAACAATTGCTCGTTTCATATTATTTCTTCAAATATATACAAATTCCTATCATAAAAATAATCGTTACAGTTGAAATAATTATCGCGATTATCCATATAGAAGGAGCTATAAAATCTATTGTAATATTTCCCTCAAAATTAGCAGGTAATTCAAATGCAACTCTATTATTGTTTCCATCAATAATATCAAAATAATTGCCCTTTTCATCCCATGCTTTATATCCTTTATAATTTTGTAGAGGGACCTCAATATATCCCGAAGACTGGTTAGTTGAACAAAACATTTCTATATTAGTTCCACTTTTCGAAATTATCTCATACTCTTCAATATCTTCAAAAACGTAATCCCCAGGTAAAGATATTAGATCTGTTCCCTCTCTCACATACTCTGCCAAACCCACATCATACCACCACATTTCTTCCGAATCACCATATTTTAACATAGTATGTCCTTCATCGCGGGCTTCCGCGCACCAACTAGTAAAGACTAGTGCCATTACAATTGCACATGAAACTATTAGTATCAAAACTATATCTCTGCTACTATTTTTTTCTGTGATTATATAATCTTCTCGAGAAACAAGCAGTGAACCCAACAGCAATGTTAATAGCAATGACAATATCAATAACCATCTGTCAGGGAACTGAATCTGTGACAACAATCTTCCTAATTTTAAATTATCAGCAAGCCAATTGTATGGAAAACATTCGGTTGACATCCACCCAAAAACAAAAGACATAATTAGAAGGCTAACCTGTTCCTTTCTAAGCTTCCGTACAGTTAAAAGAGCAATAGAAACAACCAGTGTGCTCATAAGCACCATACCCGGCGAATTTTGATTATTAGTATTAGTATTCAAAAACGGATTGGCAAAAAACAAAAAATACTGCATTATGGCATTGCCTGAATGTTGGATAAGTTGAACAGCATTATCCACTCTCATACTAATATTGGTATCAACGTGAATAAAATAGTCAACAAACGGAACTATAAAATACAAATTAACTAATACCGTTAATACCACAGTTAATATCCAGGTTTTCAGCACTTTAGGCTTCACTGTTGTACGAAAGCGAATAATCACAACATAAGCAAGGGCTATGCATACCATACCAACAGAAAGAATGTGTGAGCCTATCAGACACGACATTCCCAACACTATGTAAAATGAAGCCTTCACCCATTCAAACTTTTCAGTGTTTACATATATTTCCCATACTCCCAAGGCAATAAGTGGTATAAAAGAATAGGCCGTAAACTGGCCAATATTCGAGCCTTCATAATACAGCATCAGTCTATACGGTGTTGTCACATATACTACTGTGGCTACCACCCCAATCTTATTGCATTTAAATATTTTTCTAAAACAGAAATATGCAATAACTATAGCAATTGCATTAATAAAAAAGAAATAATAATTACAAGCTTCATAAACATAAAATCCCATCGTCCTTAACAAAGCCGGGAAATAAAGAAATAAGTCATTATAATATATTGGACTTGGATATCCTGCCCCGTCAAAAAACAAAGAATCAATCCAAAATGGTACATTTCCGTTCTGTAACTCTCGAGCAATAGCTTCTATTCTTAATGTATGATAATAAAAATCATAACCGCAATTACAGTAACCATTAAGCAGCGGTATTCCCGTAATAACCCACGCCATCAAAAGTATCGTTAATTCTTTAATATTTTTTCGAATTCTTTCCGAAAAGAAAACCCAAATATTAACGAAAATGGAAATCAACAGAAAATAAACCAGAACTTTTTTATGTGCATTCTGATTCTCAGAAATTTCAATTCTCTTGATTGAATAATCCCCATGTCCATCATATTTAAAATGCAATTCCAAATTAGGAATAGTCCCCGAAGTCTCAAAATCATATCTCAAAAAATTATCCGAATCGCGAAGGAATACATTCCCCTGTCCCCAAAATAAGTAAACAGACCTATTACCTTCCACATAGGGAATAATATTCTGATAATTATCAGTTTCATACCAAACCAGCAAAGAATATGTGCCCTTATCAAGACAAATATCTTTACAGTTTATCAAGGTGATATCGCTCTCGTCAGAAGAAATAACCCCTTCCGATATAGACCAACCATTATCATATGTTACATAATCAGAAAACACTTTATCCTCTGTGATGACATAAGAAACATTATGACTATATCCATATATAATCATTCCAATAATACTCAAAAAAAATGCTATCTCTATTGCTAACATTATTAATTTTTTATTATGTTTAATCTTAGTCAAACTCATGTCAATCTCCTGACATTATTAAGAATTCACATCTTTTTTGTAACGCATCACTTCAAGCACCAACGGTCGATTTATAATGCGCTGATTCATGCTTAGAACTTACTCACCAACAAAACCTATAAAATCAGCATTAGTATCTCTAATGTTGATTGCAAACACAGCCATTGGGGCAGTATCAGATTTAGTTTCTCCGGTAACAATTGATCATTTTATAATGTTTACGATTTTTCCATATCCTTCTTAAAACGTCTAAAATCACTTAGTGCATTCCAACCTATCTTGATTATTCTTGGAATATTTACAGAATTGGTTCCCGCCTGTCTGGGTTTAAACGATATCTCTTCAAACTTAATATTTTCACCGTATTTCGCGAAAAATGTAGTAATCATTATGTTAGGAAGATTATAATCCTCAGACATTTTATATAAATACTTCTTTACCCTATCTGCACGCATAAGTCTAAATGGCGCATTGGCATCAGGAACATTGACACCAAAATATATTTTAAGGAGAAAACATACAACACATTCAACAAAAGCTCTGTCTTTGCCATCTCCCCTGATAACCCTATTTCCAAATATTCCGGCATACTTTTCTCGTTCATTCCAAAATAATTCAAACTCCTCCGGATTGGTCTGCCCATCCGAATCAGTTTGAAAAATATAATCTGCACCATTCTTAATTGCATAATTGTATAGTGCTATTACCTTAGGACCATGAAATTTTCCGGTATCACTAAGAATTTCCAACTTATTGCATTTTGATTGAAGCTTTATAAGAATATCATGTGTACTGTCAGTACTTCCACTATCGGCAATAACTAACCTGGAACTTTCATCTTTTCCTTCAAGAATCGGATACCATTGTGACACTACGCTTTCAATATTTTCTTCTTCGTTGTATGCAGGTATTACTAAATATAAGCAATCCATATATCTCTCTTTACTTATATGCGTCTTTCTAGCTATTTCTTGTCCATATATTATATTTCCAACTCGTACTATCATTACTAAGTCTTGAATATTTTTCTTTCAAACTGTAGGCAAATTCAGACGAGTAATTAGTGTGCCCCCAAACCTCTTCATCCTCATTATATATTACAATTTGGGGTTGAGAGTTATCCAATGCAACTATATTATCTTCCTCATACCAGTCCATATACCACGGTAACATAAATACAGCACTATTAACAGGATATTTATCTTTGTAAAGATAATAAAGCGACCCCGAGGTCCATGCATCAAGGTATATATCCTTCGAGTCTTCAGTTAGTTCTATTACTTCACTTTCCAACTCGGAAATGCATACTTCCTGATGAAGCAGATTATTTCCAACCTCTGTCGTATATACATACAACAGCATAATAAGGACAATTGCCAATAAAATTTTGGACATCGTAGCTATTCTCTCAAGAATAACATCAAAATTCAGATCAACAATAAGTATTGCAGTATACCAAGCTGCCAATCCATGAAATCCATATCCTCTTGGAGCCGAAAAAATCATTATTAAAAATGGAATTATTGATTCCCATTTTTCCCCCTTCATATACAAAAGTATAGTAAAGCCAATTACACTAACCATCAACAATAATTGCAAAATATTAACATTGGTTGCCGAAGCCGAAATAATAGTATTAAAATTATCTATAAATATTCCAAAGAAATGCTGAATCGAGTTTACAATTGGTTGTAAAACATTCTCGCCAAGGCCTGCTACATATTTAGGATAAACTTCTCTATTAAACCTATAAAATTGATTAATTGCACTTTCTAATGAATTATTCAATTTAAAATATATAAATGCACAGCACAGCGGCACAATCATCGTTATTGCCAATTTGTAATAACGAACAAGAATATTTCTAACAGATATCTCCCTGTGTTTCCAATCAATAATCTCAATAATGGCAACCGCCAAAATTATCCAAATCAATGCGTAAACACTCATAAATACAGATCCTATGCTTCCCCAAAAGCACACGGAAATAATACAGCATCTTCCTAACCCAAGCTGTTTATCTTTTAAATAGCACAAAAACTCCAATATCAATATTACAAACAGAATTCCCTGAATTCCTTCAGCATAAATTCTAATGTTATACGGAAATATTATCGCAGTCTGGCAAATGATTTCTAATATCGGAAGAATAAACATTTTTTTGCTTCCAATTGTTTTTGAATATCTAATATATACCAAACTCCAGATTATCGACTGCAACAAATAATACGAAAGCCTAAATTGTTCAATTGAAGCCGCACCGGTTAATGCAAATAAAGAGCAAATATAGTATGCAAGCGGAGTATGTTGAGTTACATAATCTCTATATAAAATCCCTCCGTTTGCAATTATCATGCCGCCAAGCATATTGTCAGTTTCATCACAATATCCACTTGTAACGGCAAAAGTACACAACATCAAAAATACTATACCCAAAACAATTAATCCCTGAGTAAAAGTATCTTCGGTGATTTTTTTATTTTCACGGTACAACTTTTCTATTTTAAAAACCGTAAATCCCAAAAGTACAAATAATATTATTATAAAACCAATCCACCAGAAATCTAAATCACCACCCATAATTTCAAAGCACAAATCTGCATCTATAGGCTCACTATTAAACTGTAGCGTTGCGTCATCAATTACAGACTTATCAGATGTATAAAATCCAAGTCCGGAAAATAAATCTACGTCTATTGCTCTAAATTCCAGCGTATACTTATTATTTTTATCTACCCTGATATTCTTATCAATATTAATAATATTATATGAGTTATCTTGCAATAAACTTGCTTCAAAGATTTTATCCCAAATAATCCTATTCTGTTCATCTCGTACAGTAAGATTCCATTTGGAATTATTGTCACGGCCTAATGTGTTTATACAGACAGAAACACCCCGAAGATAATCATATGGCATTATGAATTCTTGTTCTATAACATCATTATTATTTTCTAATATAATAAATGTATCATCCGAATCATTGAACATCTTGCGCTCAATATAAGTTAACTTATGATATGCCCAAACTAAACTAACCACAAATAAAGTCAAAACAAGTGCCCAAATATAAATCATCCTAATTTTCTGATTTTTTTTATATAGTTTTTTTTCTGATTTGAACATTAATTATTCACTTTCCTTATACTACATCCCACGAATTCACTTTAAAGGTCCATAATCTGCCATTTCTCGACAGTAAATATATTTGTCTGGCTAAATGAATCGTTAATCGGTGTCGTGCTCTCATGTTCATATACCGAAAAAATAAATGTCAGCAATGCAATTACCAATAAAGACACGGCTATCTTTCTTTTTTCACCAAACAAACATATTTCTTCATTAACATCGGCGCTCGTTCCCATCTGCATTACAAGTAACATCGCTGTAAAAACAGTTCCATACATTCCTGTAATATTACCCTGGTTCGACGCCAATAGCATACTTAATATCACTCCCCAGGTCATCCAAAAGAATACATACCTTAGAAGTAATCTTTTCTTTTTCATTATCCATCATCTTGCCAAGCCATAAACACACAAACGGTGTTAAAGAATATGGATAATTAATAACATGCCATGTTATACATGCCTTTTCTATATATATTTGACCTGCAAATGCCAATATAACAAGAATAGTCATAATCGGAATATGATATTTCAAGACCACTCTGTTAACTACTTTACATTTCTGTACTATCACGCACGGAATAAAGGCAATCCCACCCATAATAAACATTATAAACAACGGATATAACCACTTAGTTGCAAAATTACGATCTAAGTTTCCATCCATAAATACTATTGGAAAATAATGTAAAAAATCTTTTATTCCAATGGTGGCAAATACATATGCTAAAAAAATTGCTCCACAAATATCGCAAACTGTGATAAATAATCCTACTAATTTAGCTGTCTTTTGTAATGATTCGTCCCTTACTCGTGAGCAATATATGAATAGACCGATAATAAACAATACAAATATGGCAGACGTTGGGTACGTCAACACAGAGCAGGATGTGCATAATCCCAAAAGAACAGAATACCTACATAATTTTTAGAAAATACTTTCGAAAAAGTATTATAGAAATATGCCGTACATAACGCTTGGATAAATATTGTAACCACTCGAATAAAATAGACAATCCCGTCTAAACTACCTGTAACTAATCTAAAGAGATATATTAACGGGGCATTAAATACCGTTGACATTTGAAGGTAAAACCAAGTCTCTTTAAAAATGTATTTCCTCGTGAAATCATATCTCCGACAGCAATGGTATGCATTTCATCCGGATGAACACCCAACCTAGCTTTCCAATATGCATATACTAAGAGTGCAATAAGAAAAAAATATTTTTTTTGACCATGTTTTTCTATTTTCACCAAAGCTATCGAATCCTCCCCTGTAAGTATCTTGCTAATTCATTATATATTAATCATATCCTTCGTTCAAATTACTTAAAAATGCGTTTGATTATATCCATCCAAAACTTGTAGTGATTGATTGTATAGAAATTTCATCCAACATAATGATATCAAGAAACGAAGAAGCCAACAATAAAGTTTACCTTTATTATTCAAACAAAAGCAATAATATTATTATAATTAAAATAATAAGATACACCTACTTTTCTTCAGATTCAATTCCTTTTCCGTAACGCATCTCTTCAATTACCAAAGGTCTGTTCATAATACGCTGATTCATACTGAGTATATATTCACCCACAAAGCCAATGAATATAAGTTGAACCGCACCTATAAAGAATAGACCTACCGCAATGGAAGCGGTACCCATATCATATTCATTCCAATGGAGTAGTTTAATGACAACATAAAAGATTGCAATTATAAAACTTACCGCCGCTACAGCAAACCCCAAAAATGTTGCCATTCTTAAGCCAATCTTCGTATATGAAGTAAAACTTAACATCGCAGCATCATAATAACGGTAAAAATTATAATATGATTTTCCGGCTCTTCTCTTTTGCTGTTCATAGGGTATCTCTTTACGTTTCCAGCCAAGTTCTGCAACTATTCCTCTTAAGAACGGAGTCGGATCATGCAAATCTCTTAAAACTTCAATGAATGATGCGTCATACAATCCAAATCCGGTAAAATGCTCAATCTGATCTATTTCCGACATTTTTCTGATTGCACGATAATACATTGATCTTAGAAAATACATAAATTTATTTTCCTGACTGGTTGTCTTCTTACCTATAACAATCTTGTATCCGTTTTCCCATTCTTTGACAAATTGAGGAATCAATTCAATAGGATCCTGAAAATCAGCACACAACAGTACCACCGCATCTCCTGATGACTGGAGTAATCCATAGTAGGGCGAATTAAACGGACCAAAGTTCTTCGCATTGAAGATTGCCATAATATTTTCGTCTTCATCGCAAATTTCCTTCAGCAATGTACGAGTATTATCCTTTGAATCGTTGTCAATGAATATTATTTCATATCCGTAATCCGGCAAATCATTATGAAACATGTCGACAACAGCCTTAGCTATCGGTTTAACATTTTCTTCTTCATTATAAGTCGGAATTACTATACTGATTTTCTTTTTCATTCTTACTCCCTATGCTTCAAAGCACTAAAAAAATCTGTAAAAACAACACCGCCAATAGCCATATTAGCCACCATTAACGGATATGTATACCTAAACAACGCAACCGGTCCCAGCATAATTGTTCCCCATAACATTATAGACGGAACTACACACAAAATTATACCCTTTCTATGCCTCACTATTCCATAAGCTCCAAATGCAAGCATTATCCAAAAGGCTGTCCCTGTAGACATCATAACTCTTAAGGGCAAAATTTTGTTATATGAACTATTATATGAAAAGTTCTGCAAAAACGTGTAATACCCACCCAGTGGCGAACCGTACTCTTCAGGAGTCTTTTCGGGAAATTCAAAATACACTCGGAAACAGGTTGTATCCGGAAGAGTATCAAGCGGATACCAATTGCCATACGTAGTTCCTAAAACAGCATCCAAATATACCCACGGATAACGCAAGCCCTCTTTAATGTATAAATTCAAATACTCTGTCTTATTTGAACTAAACTCCTCATAATCAAACTGACTTTTGGGCGGATCTGCTATATGTGACAAATACCATGGTTCATTTCCTCCGAAAAGTTTCACTATTTTTGATTTATCCTCTTCAGAAAGTTCATAGCCGGCATACCTATATACCCTAGCCAACGGTTGTATAATGATTGAAAGCGCTTCTTTAGGTTCCCCTTTAGGCAATCCTGCCATAGTAAGTACCGGACCTGTTAGTAAACTATACACAACACTAAATGAAATCACAAATATAAGTAATTTCTTCCTAGCCTTTTTAAGGAATATGATAAATATAACTCCCGTTGCAACAAATACGTATATACCATTATTGCGAAACGTACACATAATAACAGATATTACAATCAGTCTACATACATTTCTTCTGTTTTCAAAATATTTCTCCCCCTCTTTAAGTAATTCTATAAGTTCTAAAATCCACAGTGTAAATATTAAAGCAAAAAGTGCATCCTTAGTAGTTGTAATAGCCATCAACCCATTAAGTGGAAATAAGATAGAACCGATATACGCTGCAACAAGATAAATGTCAGCAACTCCCAGTTTCCGCATTTTCATAAAGATTAGTGAGAATGTAAGTGTATACAAAATAAGTTGTATTACACTATAGACCAACACCCAATCGGTAACTAAAGTATTTTTAGAAATAAAGACACATAAATGAACGAATGCATTGTGTAATATTGGATGAATCCGAGACCATGACGCAACTTGCGCAGGGCCGTCATATAATTCCAATCCCGGGAAGCAGGCCAACCATGTCGGGAAATAGCATACCAACATTACAATCCATCCAATAAAAAACAAGCCCTTATCAGATATTTTTTTAGTTAAATTCAACTCGGAAATTTTTCTAATCTTACCAAGACCAAATACAACACCGTCTATTATAAGTTTGATAATAACTGTAGCAATCAAAATATGAATGTAGGTATGAACATCCGAATATAATCCTGCATCAAATTCTTCAATATTTCTACCAAATACAAAACAAGTAGAATAGACAAACGCAAGAAATAATGTGACAATAACATATTCTATATTTAACTTACCATTTTCAGACATCCATACACCCACATTTATTTCAGTTTATTATATATTCCCTGCATCATACAACATCTGACGAATCATAAATATACCAGCAACAGTTTTCAATACTCTCTGCACATTTCCCCTAATTATGAATTTGAATTACTGAACTAATAGTCTCTATTTATATTGCATCAAATATCATATTGTAATAACATTGAACATTATAACATAATAATGCAACTTTTCTAGCCAATTGGCATATAGTTCTATATGATGATATAATTACATACGAGTTGTTGATTTATCAATTTTATTGGATAGTTAGTATATAGACTTCATAGGATTGAGAGTAATTTATGAAAAAGGAAAGACTTGAACAATTTAACTTTTTAAGGGTAGTATTTTGCTTATGGGTAGTATTTCATCATTATGAGAATTTTTTTGGGGAATGTCCTTTTTCACATTTATTCCCAGCAGGGGATGTTTGCTACGTAGGTCGATTAGGCGTAGAATTCTTCTTTATGTTATCCGGATTTATGATATCTTACAATTATTACGATATAATTGTAAAATTCTCTTTATTCAGTTTTTTAAAAAAGCGTTTCAGACGTCTGTATCCAGTATTACTGTTTTCCATGTTGCTAATGATAGGAATCCAAGTATGGGATAAAGCCTTAGGCCAAGAAGGACAGCTAACAATTTTTTCTATTTTTTCTAGTGCGCTTTTAGTAAATAGCGGATGGTTCTTTTACAATGAATTTGGTTCTTTGACCAACTGGTTTTCAAATGTACTTCTTCTCTGCTATTGCATATGGTACTTTTTATCAAAAAATCTTGAACATAAATATTATAGATTAGGTTGTATGCTATTTTTTAGTTTAGGCATTTCTTTTGGTTCACGTTATCTGGATATTCCATTTCTGTATTCAAACAGTTGTAGGGGATATTTAGCTTTTTTTATGGGCTGCCTACTCTATGAAATATACCAAAATGTGCCAAAAGACTTCCTGGAAAAGTATTCTATAGTATTCGTTTTATTAAGCATAACCTTGCTATTCCTTCGATTGTTCTATCCACATCCTTTAGGCGGTGATGAGACAATGGTTGTGTTCTTCTTGCCAACGTTAATAATGTCCTTTTTATACAGTAAACCTATAATAAAATTTACTAAGAAAAAAATATTTAATAAACTATCCCAATATACAATGTGCATTTTTTTAACACATGAATTTGTAATGGAAGTCTTATTGAGGGTTCCTTTTATTCAAAATTTTAATTATTCAACATGGTACATTTTTTTGATGGTAATTATTTTCATTTTCATTTTTGCAATACTTACACACACACTAATAGAAAAAAAATTATCAGATTTATTATGGAGAAAATTATTTGAAAAAGGACAAATATACTGACAGATTGGTCATTTCACTTTTAGCATTAGGGCTTATAACTGTAACAATCGGAGTACTTGGCCCTATAGAAATTTATACATCAAATAAAATAGAATTTGATTTTCATTTAAACGAATTCTTCTATTGGATGATTGCATTAAGCCTCTTTTCTTGTTTTGTCGGTTCCTTAATTCTATCTTTATTTAAAGGCAAACTATTTTTAGGTATGATTGCAATTGTCAGCGGATTAGGAGTGCTTGCATATTTACAAACAATGTTTTTTAATACTAAGCTTTCTGAACCGGACGGTAGCCCTATTCGTTGGGAATCACTTTATACATATTCAATCATAAACTCAATCATTTGGCTCGCCATTCTTGCTATATATGTTATTTTGTTTTTTAAATTTCAATCAAAGTTATTTCCTTATATTTGGGGGCTACTTATTGCCGTTCAAATTATTGCCGTAATATCGTTGATGATTCCTACTTTTGGTATAAAGACAGAATCTTCTAGGCTTCAGGCCACAGGATATGGACAGTATGAAGTAAGTTCTTCAGGCAAAAATATAATTGTATTCATATTTGATTCTCTAAGTGACGGAACTGTTGAGAAACTTCTTAATGAAGATGAAGAAATTGCAAATTGGTTTGCAGACTATACCTGTTATCAAAATGTTGACTGTCACTATTACAACACATATCCTAGCATGTCACATCTTTTGACTGGAATAGAATTAGAAATCCCATTAGATTTGTTTGATAGATCAAGCTATTTAAACCGAGCGTGGAACAGCGAACGTACCATTAATTTTTATTCAAAGTTACATAATAATGGTTACGTGTGTAATTTATATAATGATAATATGGTTGGAAATTATGGTGATACCCTTTACCCATTGAAAAAAAAATTTGACAATATAGAAGTTCTTCCTGTAATGCCATATAAAACATTAATTATTAAAAAAATGATTAAATTAAGTGTTTTCCGTTCTGCTCCATATTCAATAAAACCACTATTTGAAACTCAATTTAATGAATTTGATGGATCATTGATTTACCAGCATAAGTTATGTCCCGAAAGTTATAATTCGAGATATATTGAAGCTTTGGAACGGGAAGGATTATCCGATAATAATTTATGGAAAAATTGTTTCTCAGTTAATTATTTAATTGGTACACATCTTCCGTTGCAAACTGATGAATTTGCAAGAATTGCTAAAAATCCTACTCTAAATCAGACAGCCAAAGGGTGCTTATATATTGTAAAAAGATATTCTGATTATCTAAAAGAAATCGACTGCTATGATAACACGGTAATAATTGTTACAGCTGATCATGGAATATCTCCGAATAATGACATTGTTTCTGATAAAACAGTACAACCTGTTTTGCTAATTAAAGATTTTGAAAGCAAACAAGGCTCAATAACATATAATAATGCTCCAATATCACATGATGATTTTCAGGCAACCATTTTGGAATTTGCTGGAATCAATCATAACGATTTTGGGTTGTCAGTTAATGATGTAAAGAATGTGTCAGACAGAAATCGAGTTTTATTTTATCCTACAGATTATGGTTATGTGGGATATGAATATATTGGAGATAACAATGCTTTGATACAAAAAATGAATCAACCGGATTACATTTTTGAAAATCCTTAGATTATAACTATGTTGAGCGGATTTGTACCATATTACATATCCGTTCAACATCTTCCAACTCCAAATCTGCATACATCGGAAGAGTCAAAATATTCTTACTTGTTTCTAACGCAATTGGAGTATTCTCAGGAATGAATCGTCCTTTATAGCAATCAAAAGCACTGGTAATAGGGTAGAAATACTTTCTTGCACCAATTCCCGCTTTATCTAAAGCATCTTTCAATTCATCTCTTGTCATACCATAATCTTTAGCATTTATCAGTATCGGAAAATATGCATAATTACTCTTAAGCTTATCTTGGACATAGTTTAATTTTATTCCCGGAACATTCTCCAATAGCTCAAGATACTTCTCATAAACTGCTTTACGTTTAGCAATTTCACTATCAATATTGCGCAGATTACACAGGCCCATAGCAGCACAGAATTCGTTCATCTTGGCATTAGCACCGATACCATCCACTACTTCTTCATTTCTAATGCCGAAATTCTTAAGTCTGTATATATTTTCGCCAAACTCCTCATTCTTGAAAACTACAGCGCCACCTTCTATGGTATTAAATACTTTAGTAGCATGAAAGCTAAAACAAGATACATCTCCGAAGTTACCCACACCAATTCCATCGTACTTCTCACCGAAAGAATGGGCAGCATCGTATATTACCTTTAAGTTATGTTTCTTCGCAATTTCATCAATAGATTTAACATCGCATATATTGCCATAAACATGAATAGGTAATATTGCTACTGTTTTATCGGTAATCAAATCCTCAATTTTATTAACATCAATTGTATAATCAGTAGGATTAATATCGCAAAAAACAGGCACCAGACCATTACGTACAATTGCATGAGTTGTACTTGCGAAAGTATATGGAGATGTTATCACCTCTGAGCCTTCAGGAAAATTAAATGCCTGAAGAGACATTTCAAGTGCCATGTGCCCGTTAGTTAAAAGGTCAATGTACGAAACATCTAGATACTCTGATAATTCTTTTTGAAGTTCTTGATGTTTATTACCCATATTAGTCAACCAATGACTATCCCATATGTCCCTAATCTCATCTACAAAATCATCTAATTTCGGCATTGAAGATTTAGTAACAAGTATTTTGTTTTCAGTCGTAAAATATGAACTCATCATTTTATTTTCCTAACTAGAGAAACAGTCATTTTTCTTCCAAAAATTCTATAAAAATAATAAAGTAACCAACATTTTCTCAATTCATTATCAGACGTAAACAGAAAATCATGAAGTTTTCCCTCTACATAATCAAAAGCCGCCAAATTTTCATCCGATATTTCAAAATCATCTGATGAATCTACTATCTGAGTATGATAATCATAATTCCGATTATTAGTTGTAGCATTTGAATAATCAAGGAGCTCAACGCAATGGACTCCTGTCCCATCATTACCACAGTTTCTAACCTTACTAATTACCGGATAAATTGTTTTCTTATTTTTAAAAAACATATATATACTGTATGAAAGATCTATTTTTGATAATTGGTTATTATTTATCAGGCAACCGGAATATTCAAAAAAACCCTTAATAAATTCCGAAAAAATAAATGGATTATTGCAACACAACTCTTTCATTTTCTTTCTATCATGAAGAAACTTCTCAAATTGCTCAACAGACAACCACTTCTCTGCTGCACCAATATTAGTTAGCCATGTACCATATCCCCAAGCACTGAATAGTGAACTACTTGAAACAATGTTTCCTACACCACCTATCTCAATTGGCCACATATACCCGGAAATTGCAAAAACACTATCATCACCTTCGTACTTTTCAAAGCACTTATCCATATACTCAAGATAATTATTTGAAAACACATTATCATCTTCAGTAAAAATATACCGTGTAAATTTTTCAGAAATCTTGTCAATCAAAAACTTAGCATTCCCCGATGAACCAAGATTGCAATTCTGATAAAAAATTGTCACATTTTTAAATCCATTTATTCCATTTAACAAAAAGTTCTTAATTCTTTCATAACCCTCAACATATTTATCATTCGGAGGATAATCAACACTAATAAACAATTCAGTTTTACATGCCAAGCTATTTTTCTGCAAAGATTCAATACAGTTTTTAAAGTGATCTATTCTGTTCAACGTTGGTATTACAATCGGAGCATATTCATGCATGTTCTTTTCCTCTTATTCCCATAATTCGAGTTTTTATAAATAACCATTTTCTAAGGAGAATTTTTCTCCAATTCATATATTTACTTCCACCCAACTTTTTCCATTCGGCATACATTTCGTCCCATACTTCGTTATAAAGCCCATTCCAAAATTTCGGTTGTCCCGCAGCATGAATTATTTTTTCATCCCCCTTTGCTTTCGTAGGGTAACAAGCATACTGGCTAAATGAATATTTTTTGACCCGGATATTGAATTCTTGTACTGCCAATGAAAAAATGCACTGTTCCGGAAGATACAAATCGTCATCCCATTCGCGAGTCTTATTGTAACACCATTTTGTTATATCAGAATAATTCTTCATTTTGTTTGAAGCAGCAAACAAAGGTGTTCCTACGCCCGGTCCATCTAATTCATATTGCTCAATTTCTTTATTAACTATATTGCTATAAAACATATTTCTTAAATTGTTTTCACCATCAAGAATATGGAAGCTATCGTCATCTCGTAAAATAAAATCATCAAGTTTGTCCAAAATAACTACATCATAATCACTCCATACGACCTCGTCATACTCCTCCAACAAACGAAAACACTCATATTTGCAAAAAACCATAGAAGAAAAATATGACAAAACCTCATCATTTCTACTTTCATAAGGATACTGATATTTCACAAACCGGGTTGGAAAAACGGAATTGATTAATCGTTGATCTTTCTGTTTTATTCCATCATGAAAAATCACCATCTCATCAAAAAGGTGACTATTTGTATTTCTAATATTAATTGCAAACACCGCTATAGGAGCAACATCATCATGAGTCCCTCCCGTTACAATTGCTCTTCTCATATTAAACCTACTATGATTTACTTTTTAACCAATATACCGTAAATTTGCCATCAATTCAAATCATGATTAATTATACTCTACCCCTATACTTCTTGTCAGTCTTTCAACAAGATTATATCCGTCCCAAATCAAATCAAAATCCATAGTATGGCCGATAGGCACAACCCTATCTACACCTCTAATTCCCGATTTTAATAACGGAGCAATGCTTTCAATATTGCCAAAATACCCTATTGTTTGACAATGTGTATCATTACAAAAATCCCTTATTTTCAAAATGTCATAACAATCATATTCATAGAAATACCCCGAATTACCTCTATATTCCATAAGCGATGGTAATAATTTGTTAACATTAATTCTGGCAAGTAAATTATCGTTTGCTTCTTCAAATGCCATTTTGTCTTCATATGAAGAAGCCGCGATATACTTCATAGAAAGTTTATCAACTCCCTGTATAGGTTGAAAAAAATACTTCTTTGTTACCAGTTCATGCAAGCTTTTCCAGAAAATTTCCTTTGCTTCCGCTATACGATTTCCAACCCATACAACAACGCGGGGACTGGTACAAGCGTTTTGATCTGATAGATATGTATCATTATAGAAATCCCCACTCAATTGTAAAAGGAACTTATTATTGTTTTCCCCAGCATATTCTTCCATTACAGCATCAGAATCTATCACCGAAAGAGAATATCTATCAGCAAAAGTTATCTCTGTAGCCCGAGGCTGTAGCTGAGATTTCCTTATGTCTTTAATGCTAGAATCTCCTCCCCATATTACTCTCACATCACAGCAACTTGAAAAATAATCATTTATTGCCTGATCTCTATCATATTTAACTAAAATAATATACCGACGTAAGTCTTCAAATTCTTTAAGCACCTTCGCAATAGCACAATTAATTATTGATACTTGCGGATAATCCTTGGACGGAATTCTTACAATATTTGCATTACCGCAAAGCAATCCTGTAAACAAAGAATATGCATAATTAACCGGAACGTTTGATGGTGCTATATGAAAAACCACCCCGCGCCCAATATGTTCATTATTATCATCACATCCATATCTTTCTTTCATCTTAAGCACTGAAGCTTTTCGTAACCAAAAGCCCAGTGTCACAATATCGGGAAAAGCTTTAACTTCCTTTGCGTGAATCAATTCCTTTGAAAGTATATCCATAAATTGAATTATCTCTTCAGCAAAAGGAGGCTTTGGAGAAACCTCACTTATATTTAAAACTGTTTCTTTTGAACCTATAAGAAATTTAACTTTCCCCCATATATCATTACCAGAAGAATCCTCCGAATTGACTTTGTCGTCAAAAGAAAAGGTGTCACTACACCCTCTAATCTCTGCACTTTTTAGTCTGCCATGGACTTCAAAATACTTTCCCTTTCTTCCGCATGGGCAATCATCCTCACCAAGGATTGTACCTTCATCCTCGGTCAATAACGAATGGCCCGGATATGATTCAGGAATTGTAGAAACCACTTGCAGAATTCCACGTTCACCTATTTCACACTCACTAAAGTCTATAGGTCTTCTGGTAATAACATCAGAAAAAATACTGGCATGAAGATGGCCACATTCACATTGCATATAAATGCAGCCTGTCTGCTCAACCATACCATAGTAATCGTGAACATCCCTAATTCCGCATACTGATTCTAGAGCGCCTGAAAACTCTGTAGAAGTAACCGCTTCACTAATAAGCTTCTTCCATCCTCCTCCATGTATCATAACCGCATTAGATAAATCCAAGGAAATACCCTTCTTTGATAAACGCAATAATTCCTTGTAAAAATATTGCCATATCATAAATGTAAATCCAAATAACAAAATTTTCTGTCCTTTATATTCTTCCAAAAAAGCTTTTATGCCTTCAAAATCAAGTTGCATATTATCATTCAAAGCATATATTTTCTTTGACCCAAATACAGAAAAACCCAATATTCCAGCCCCGCGGGCTGAAAACATTCGCCTATCTTTGATTACGGAAGGACAATCAATAATTATCATAGGCATACGAGAAGAGCCTGTAAAATCATTAACTATTTTTACCATAGCTTTCTGCTGATTAGCAGAAGTAACACGGTCAAGATATATCTTAGATGTTTTTTGGCCTGATGTCCCTGAGGATGTCATTGTTTTAATAATGTCTTCATCCGCAATACTCTTTAAATCAAGTTCTTTAAACAATCTCACCGGTAAATAAGGAATATCTTTGTAACTGAATGTTTTATGCTCATCATATCCACAAGCATCAAGAATATCAGAATATGCCTTACAATTCTTCCTATGAGAATCCGTCAGTTCCAATAATCTTTCTGTAAGAAGACTAGTCTTTTTTTCTTTAGTTAACGAATATGGATTAATTTCTAATATGTCTTCGAATTTCATATATGACCTTCCTAATATATACTAAAAAATGCAGCTATTCCGCACACCTGCACAAAAGCTGCATATTATTAACTATTCATAAAACTTTGCCAATTCTCTGTACAATGTCTTACCGGCATCATTTTTAGGGATCTCGCCAATCAATATAGTTTCAAAAGCTGCCGGATTAAGTTTCGTCTTTGCAACCACAAATTCTTTTACCACTTTAATAAGGCTTTCATCTGTAACAAACAAATACATATGATCATCTATACCAGAACTGGCAAATTCAATATTATCAAATTGGGTTTTGACTAATCTATCAATTTCATCCAAATTTACCCTGTTCCCATATATCTTCAAGAACCTTTTTTTACGACCAACTATATAGTAATAACCATCTTCGTCAAATTGAGCCATATCGCCGGTTTCAAGAATTCCATTGCGCTCATCACCTTTTGACAGGTCCTCAATACATTCTGCATATCCCAAGGTAACATTCTCACCTTCATACACAAGTTCACCTGTTACATAAGGTTCCTTTATTTCATTAGCATCGGCATCTATTAGTCTAAACTTTCCGCCCGGAATAGCTATACCCATAGAACCACATTTCTCTAACGCTTTTTCAGCCGGCAAAAAGCCCATGCGAGCCGTTGCCTCGCACTGCCCATACATAACAATAAACTTTTTATCAGAATTTATGGCATACTCAGCAAACTTCTTATGAAGGTCAGGAATAATCTTTCCACCTGCCTGCGTCATATATCTAAGCGAGGGAAGATCCATTCTGTAGAATCTCAATTTGTCCAGTATTTCATATGTGTATGGCACACCTCCAAAGGAAGTAGCCCCAGCATCTTTGAAAAACTGCCAAAATTCCTTCTGCATCAACCCCTTTTCAGTAACAAGTATTGTGGCACCTACCATTAAATGACTATTTATAATCGATAGTCCATACGTATAGTTCATTGGGAGCGTAGTAATAGGCCTTTCAGTTTCATCCAGTTCCAGATACTTTACTATTGATTCAGCATTACTCTTCACGTTTGAATAACTCTGTCTAACGAATTTAGGACTACCTGTAGAACCTGAAGTAGTCAAAAGTAGACACAATTCATCATTAAGTTTATACTTTTCATTATAAGCCGTCTTAACAAGTGAATAATCAAAACAAGAATACTGTATCGACATAGACTCAAATGCTTTTATCATACTATCGGGTACCCAAATAAATTCGGGTTTATACATAGTCAACAGTTTACTTAACAATTCACACTCTAAATGTGAATTGAGCATAACAGGAACAATTCCATTACTAATAAATGAAACATATCCTACCACAGAGCCAATAGAATTTTCACATAACAAAAACGCAAGACATCTTCTGTTAATATGCCTTGTGATTTCATTTCCATAATAAATCAAATCCGAATAAGATAACGTTGTACCAAATTCATCTACAATAGCCGAGTTGTCTTTAAACGCCTCAAGCTTCCACATAAACTTTCTCCTAAAATTCTATGCCGTAGTTTGATGATAGTATTTCTTTTCCTTTTTCATAAGAGTTAAGATCAATAATATCATCTGTATCCATCATAATATCAAATGCATCTTCAATAGCTGCAATAAGTGACATATGACCTACGGAATCCCATGCCTCAATGCCCTGATATTCAAGTCCTGCAATTTGTTCTTCGCTTACTTCTAACGATTCAATAAATGCCTGATTGTACTTTCCTAAATTTGTCATTTTTTTCTCCTTTATTTACCATATCAATGCTTACAGTTTAATTCTAATTTTTCTTTTATCTTTTGATATATCTGCCGACCAGTTAATCCATACTCTTCCAGTGCTTCATTATATAGCTGTGAAGCCACAATTTCATCTCTTATTCCAAGTATTAGTAATTCTGGATGTGTCACTCTCACTGCCAAACGCTCAGCCACAAGCCCTCCAAGTCCACCATAAATCGAATGTTCCTCAAGCGTAACAATCAATTTCTTATCTAACTGTTTGTAAAGAATCTCATCATCAAAGGGTTTTATAGTATGGCAATCAATCACCTCCGTCGATATACCATTTTCTTCCAATATTTCTGCAGCCTTAATTGCTTCATTTACAATAGCACCCGTAGCAATAATAGCTACATCGCTTCCTTCTTTTATTAGCACCGCCTTATCAAGAGAAATATCAATATCATTTTTATATATCATCGGCAATGTATCGCCACCTGTAAGCCTCACATATGTAGGAATATCATCCTCTTGAATCTGTTCTAATAATTTATATATACTTACTCCATCTGAAGGAGCAATTATTCGAAGATTCGGCTGGCTTCTAAAAAGAGCAATATCCTGCGGATTACTATGACTTATTCCAAAGCTCGACTTTGTTAATCCACTATCCATACCAATTAACTTGATATTTGATTTCATATTTCCCATATAATTACGCATTTGATCAGCAATTCTTAATGTAGAAAAGACTGCCCATGAGGATACATAAACAGGCGTTCCCATCTGTGCTAATCCAGCCGCTGTTCCAATCATACTTTGCTCCGCAATTCCTGTATTAACACATTTTTCTGGATATTTCTTTTCCAATCTGTCATATCCTGCAGCTTTTGATAAATCTGCCGAAACAGCAAAAAACGCCTTCCCCTCACACGCCATATCATATAAAGCTTGTCCTAGAACACCTCTTGCTCCTAATCTTGATAAAAATCTAATATTCTTGCTATTGATTTCTAACATATTACTTCACTTAATGCTTTGTCATAGTCTTTTCCTACCAAACGTGTATGATGCCAAGCATTATTACCTTCCATAAAACTAACGCCTTTCCCTTTTATAGTATTTGCAACAATAAAACGTGGTTTACCACAACAATTGCTTAAAAAAATTGTTTCATACAAATCCGCACACGAATGACCGTCAACCTCTTCTGCATGTCCACCAAAAGCTTCTATTTTCCTTTTAATATCCCCCCAGGGCATTATATCATCACACGCGCCATCTGATTGGTATCGATTGTTATCTATAATACAACACAAATTATCCAAATGGTACTTTGCTGCGGTCATTACCGCTTCCCAATTAGATCCTTCATTAAACTCGCCATCACCAACTAAAACATATACAGTATAATCGTAGTTTCTTCTTTTTGCCAATAGTGCAACTCCAACCGCTACAGGCAATCCTAACCCCAAACTACCTCCCGAATGGAGAATATTATACTCCGGACAATACTCACCCAAAACAGACATCGGACTTCCTTTTTGTCCAAATGAAGAATATATTTCGTCATCAATCACGCCCAAACAATACTGTAATGTGTAGAATGCCTTTGCAGAATGTCCTTTACTGAGATAAAATTTATCTTTTTCAGAAAAACCTAAATTTTTATCAAATATACTCTTATTTTTCCCCATAATTATTGTCAAGATTTCAATACACGACAAATATCCTCCCCAGTAACCTTCTCCATTGCATTGCTCAGCTGACTCAATGAGTTTTTTCCTAACCTTTCTTGCTAATCTCTCATAATAATCTAAATCTTCTTTTTTCATTTTTATTTTGCTCCACCGTCTATTCTGATAACCTGTCCATTAACAAAAGAAGCTTTATCACTTACAAGAAAAGCTACAACATTCGCAACTTCTTCAGTTTTTCCAAGTCGTCCAGACGCAGACTTATTTATTAAATATTCTTTTTCATCACTAGAAAGAGTATCTAAAATTTCTGTCTCTGTTCCACCTGGTGCTACCGCATTGACCCTAATACCAAACTGAGCAACCTCAGCCGCTAAGCACTTCGTGAATGAAATAAGCGCAGCCTTTGATGGACCATAAGCACAGTTCAACGCGCTTGAATCCATTCCTTGTACTGAGCCAATATTAACAATACTACCCGTTTTGTTTTTCATCATATGTTTAACTACCAGCTGCGTAATCAGCATTGGCGCAAACGTATTGATTTTAAATACCTTTTCCAAATCATCCATTCTAGTCATCGCAAACAAACTACTATGGCCAATTCCAGCATTATTAACTAGTATATCTATTTCCTTTGTTGCCTTTACAATTTCTTTTATTGCATTCTTTATTTGTTCTTTATCATCTAACTCAAAATATTTCACATAAATATGAACTCCAAACTTGCCTTCAAGTTGTGTCATATTATCTTCAAATATAGGATTTTCTTTTCTGGCGCATGCGAAAATATTGCAACCTTGGCTAGCCAAGATTTCAACTATAGACTTTCCAA
Source organism: Lachnospiraceae bacterium (assembly GCA_045629045.1). Taxonomy (GTDB): domain Bacteria; phylum Bacillota; class Clostridia; order Lachnospirales; family Lachnospiraceae; genus JAILLW01. Next base: position 134,593 of record JAZQQM010000004.1, on the reverse strand, counting down.
TTCCTCTATTAGCGCCTGTAACTATTGCATTCTTACTTTCAAGCATTCTTTCACTCATCTATAGTCTCCTGTATAAACAAACCTTGACATATTCTCTATCATTTTAAATCCATCCCATATGAATTCAAGTCCCATAGTTTCTCCTAAAGGTACTATTCTGTCAACTCCTCTAACTCCATATTCAAAGACCAAATCTCTGATTAGCTTTTTTTCCACCCCTAATACTGATATAGTCTGACATTTTTTTGTTAAAACTGGAACAATCTCTTTCAATTCTTTGGCACAATATTCAAAAAAATATCCCCCACCATTTTTATAGTCCATCACTTCTGAATCCAATTTATCCAACTCTACTCTCACCACGAGATTATCATCCGAAACAAGTTTTACTCCATTACGTTCCATTCCAAGCATACATAAAGATGCGTACTTATCAACAGCCTGAATAGGCTTTATATCATATTCTGAAATAACTCGCTCATGCAAAGAATCCCAAAACTGTTTCCTTGCTTCTTCTATATTATCTCCCATCCATACAACCAACCTTGGCGAACTACAAGCATTTTGGTCGGAATAATATGTATCCGTGTAAAACTTTTTTGCTATTTCGTCTGAATCCTGTTTAAGATAAAAATCAGCGTCTATTACAGCAATTGAATGTCTATCGGCAAAAGCCATCTCAATTGCTCTTGCCGGAAGTTTTGCTCTTCTGATGGTCTCGATAGTCTGATTGCCTCCCCAAATAATTCGAATATCACATATGTCAGATAAAAACTGTGTTATTTCTTCATCATGCTCATATCTGATAAGACAGAAATATGGCTTCATATCAGAACATTCATCATTTAGCAGTCTATTCATTGCATCACATATAATATCAACTTGTTCAAACTGTTTGTTAGACACTCTGATAATCGTAATATTTCCAGCAAGTATTGAAGAAGTCATTGAAACCGCAAAGTTAACTGGAACATTAGATGGCGCAATATGAATAGCAACTCCTCTTCCAAGCCTGTTCTGATAGTCTGAATGTCTTTTTTTTGCATTAACAAGTGCTGCTTTCCTTATCCAATAAGCATATGATGCCACATCAACATTGTGCTTTGTTCTTCTATCCTTTAAAATTTCTCTCGATAAAGTAGCCATAAACTCTAAAGCTTTATCTGAAAACATAGGTAAAACAGGTACCCCAGGAGCATTGGTCAAAATCTCCTCATTTCCAACAAGATACGTAATCTTATCTAAATTTGTCTGCATAGGTATCACTGCACCCCCTAAGCTCCGCATTTTTCATTCTTCCAAGTATTTGTATATATTTGCCTTTTCTTCCACAAGGACAATCGTCTTCTCCTATAACAATTCCCTCATCTTCTGTTAGCAGTGAATGTCCAGGATAGGAATGTGGCAATACAGAAACAACCTGTATAATCCCTCTTTGCCCTATCTTGCAAGGACTAAAATCTTTGTAATCTCTAATAATAACATCTGAATAGTTGCTTGCATGAAGGTGGCCACACGCACACTCTGCATATATACATCCCGTCTGCTCAACCATTCCATAATGATCAAGAAAATGTTTAATTCCGCACACTTCCTCTATGCATGATTTAAATTCATCCTGTGTTATAGCCTCTGACTGAAGTTTCTTCCAACCACCACCTGTCATCAACCACGCCTGTGACATATCATACTTTCTATCCAAATTCTTTAATTCATGATAAAAGTGTTTCCACACCATATATGTAAAACCAAAAATAATAAATGGTTGATTTGGATATTTTTCAAAAAAACCATCCAAAACCTCAGTATTTAATGACATATCATCATCTAATACATACACCATTTCTCTGGCTGCAATCTGCAATCCAAGAATAGCTGCTCCCCTTGCAGAAAACATTTTTCTATCCTTTAACACAGCAGGTGTATCAATAACAATCATCGGCAACCGTTTCTTCCCCCAAAAATCACTAAGGATTTTTATCATAACCTTTTGCTGAATCATAGCTGTCTCTTTATCAACAAATATCTTTGAAACCTTCTGACCTGTTGTTCCTGATGAAGTCATTATTTTAAATACGTTGTCTCTACTAATGCTTAGCAAATCATATTCCTTAAACAATCTTACAGGGTAAAAAGGAATATCCTCCACACAATTTACATCTGCCTCATCAAAGCCTACCGTCGCTAAAAAGCTATTATATTCAGGACATCTTTCGCTGTGATATTTTGTTAATTCCAATAATTCCTTTGTTAGCTTTTGGTTCTTCTCCTCTCTATTTAGTTCATAGGGATTCAATTCATAAAAATCTTCTATCAACTCTATTTCTCCAACTCATTTCTTACAGTATCTGCAATCTGAGAATCAGTCAATCCTGCCTGTTGCCAAACATATCTTTGAGATCCTGCATTGAAAAATGTATCCTGAAATCCAATAAACACCTGTCTTGGTGAATTAGCTACTGTAGCTTTATATTCCGCGACAGCACTTCCCATTCCGCCTCGTACATTATGTTCTTCTACGGTTACAATTAAATCAAATTTATCAAATATATCATCCAAACCATTTTTATCAAGTGGCTTTATAGAATGCATATTGTATACTGCTGCTTCTATACCATTTTCACTAAGTATTTCAGCGGCCTTAATTGATTCTGCTACCATAAGTCCTGTTGAAATGATGGCAATTTCCTTGCCTTCTCGAAGCTTTATCAATTTGCCAACCTCAAATTCATAATCTTCATTATACACAATTGGACAGTTAAGTCCGCCTGATAATCTTATATAAACCGGTTCATCAGTAGATGCTGCATACTGAGCCATCTTAATTGCTTCCAAACTATCAGCTGCTGATAAAACGGTTAAATTAGGGAGTACCCGTATAAATGCTATATCCTCCGTTGCCCAATGTGACACTCCTGATTTTGCAGCAACTACTCCAGCCGCAGATCCAACTATTTTAATATTGCAACGTAAATGTGATAAATGTTGCCTAACATGCTCAAGACTTCTTACAGCTATAAATGAGGAATATGTTGTCGCAAATACACAATCTCCATCCATAGCAAGTCCTGCCGCAATACCAACCATATTTTGCTCCGCTATACCAACATTCAAGAATTGGTTTGGATGAGTCTTTTGAAATCTGTCCATTCCTGATAAAATAGCTAAATCTGCTGTTAGCAATTTAATATTATCTCTATTATCAGCAATATCCGGCATTGCAATTGCGAAGAAAGCTCCTCTTTGTCCCAATCTAGACCAAGCACGAATATTTGCACTAGTTACATTTAACATACTTCGCCTCCGTTTATCTCAGAAACAGCCTGTTCATACTCTTTCTGCGATAATCTGTGATGATGCCATTCGGGCCTGTTCTCAATGAATGAAACTCCCTTTCCTTTTACTGTATCTGCAATAACAACATGTGGTTTACCTTCAACTCGATTATCAAATGCTTTTAATAACTCCAACGTACTATGACCATCACATTCAGTAACATGCCAATTAAAACTTCTCATTTTATCAGCCAAGTTCTCTAGTCCCATAACATCTTCAGTATTCCCATCATATGATAAATGGTTTCTATCTATTATTGCAGTCAAATTATCAAGTTTGTAATGAGACGCTGACATAAAAGCTTCCCATATTGAACCTTCATTTAATTCCCCATCACCCATAAGTATATATATATTATTATTTCTATTCTTTTCTCTTGAGCTCAAGGCAAGTCCAATTCCAACAGAAATTGCCATACCAAGGCTTCCGCCAGAATACTCAAGACCAATTTCCTGTCTTTGTGGGTAACCGGTTAGTCTTCCGCCATCCTTCTGAAATTCCAAAATCTCTTTATGATCAATAAAGCCTTTTTCTGCCAATGCTGGAATATGAGCCAATACGCAATGATTTTTACTTGGAATAAATCTGTCTCTATTTTCATCAAGGGGCCACTTAGGATCTACATTCAATACTTCTCCGTAAAGAACTGCCATTATTTCTACGCAAGACAGGCTTCCTCCAAGATGTGAGCCATTATTCCCAGCTACTAATGCCATATCCATAGCATCAAGTCGCATTCGCTTTGACATTAATGTTAGTCTTTTAGAATTTTCAACTGAACAATCAATTGCCTTTTCTGGTTCCATTAGATTCTTCCTCCATCTAATACCATAATATGCCCTGTCATGTAAGATGCGTTATCTGATGCTATATAGAGAGCCGCATTTGCAATTTCTTCCGGTTGCCCCATTCTATGAATGCTCATTCTGTCTAACACCTTATTCAATTCTTCTTCTGATTTGTAATTACCCATTTCAGTGTCTATCAATCCCGGTGCAATTCCATTAACTCTAATATTATATGCTCCTAATTCACGCGAAACTGTTTTTGTAATCCATATCAACGATGCTTTACTTGATCCGTACGCCAAATAGCCTGGATTAGTTTCAATACCACCTACCGAGCACATATTAATTATGCATCCATGTTTTTGCTTCATCATTGCTCTTGCAACTAACTGCATAATTTGAACTTGAGCAAATACATTAACTTGATATACTTCTTTCATCTTCTCAATAGGAGTCATCGTAAACAAGCCACCATATGCTATCCCGGCATTATTAATCAATACATCTATCTGACGTTTTTCAGCCAAAATGGACTTAATGCCGTCCTTAATTTGTTGCTCGTCATTAAGATCAAAATATATCGGTTTTATTCTTACTGCATATTCTTTTGATATATTCGTAAGAAATGTAACGAATTCGTTGCTCTCTATTCTTGCACAAGCCCATATGTCATAACCTTCTTTTGCGAATGATTCTACTAAGGCTTTCCCTATTCCTCTGTTAGCACCTGTAATAATTACACTTTTCATATATCTCGATACTATATAACTACCTACATTTCATAAACTTCAGTTATAACATCATTTTCTATTTCAAAAAATATTATTCCCCACGCTAAACCTACTCCAAATCCAGCACCTAATATCTTTGATTTTTCCTTTAAGGTTTCTTTATTAGCACATAGAGTCATAGGTATTGATGAACCTGAAGTATTCCCATACTCATTAAGCGAAAACAGGAGCTTATTCTTCGTAATATTAATCTTTTTAGCAATGTGTTTAATAATAAAATCTTGTGCTTGATGAGCAATAAAATAATCAATATTATCTTGTTCAATATTATTATCTTTCATAAATTGGCTTATATAATCAGGCACTTCAGAAATTGAAAACTGAAACACTGCATCGCCATCCATGAAAGACTTCTCATCGCCTTTCTTTTTACAAATGTAATGATACCTGTTTCCGTCAGAGGAATATCTAATATTAATCTCATTCTTGTTATCTTTGCAAAGAATCGTAGCTGTTGCCGCATCACCAAATAATACCGCGTCATTTTGATTTTCTCTTGGCTCTAATGCAAGACGGTCCGCAATAATCACTAATCCTACAGCATCTTCCTCAAAACATGTATATAACATTGAACTTACAATCTGTATTCCAGCCACAAAGCCCGTGCAACCCAAATTTACATCAAAGGCCATACAGTCTGTTGATATCCCTAACTGTTTCTGAATCGGTAGAGCAGTCGACGGTCCTTCATAGTCTGGTGTCTGGGTTAGATAAACTAAAAATTTGATTCTATTCTTATCTACCTGCGCTTTATTTATCGCAATCTCAGCCGCACGAACAGCATAATCCATAAGCATACTATTCTGTAACGGAATTTTATGTCTTCTACGAACACCTGTCATTTTTATTACTTTTTGTAAATAACTGTTATTTATAGCAGTCTGTTCATTATCAATTATTTCTTTAGGAACAACGGCACTCATACCAGCAATTCTTATATTATATTTTGCATTCATATTTCTTCTTTCTAAAACCTTCTAAATCGTTGGTTTCGTAACCTTCGTATCTCTGTCTTACTCAATTTGCTCATATGGTCTAAAAATTTTAATATTTCTTTCTTGATTATTTTCGTTGTTTTCTTTATATCTTCTTTTTCACCTATTTTCTCTATAGGAATAATTCTATCTATTATTCCAGTCTTTTTTAAGCCATCAGCTGTGATATTCATCTCCACCGCTGCTTCTTCAGCTCTTGAAGCGTCTCTCCAAATTATAGAAGCATAGCCCTCAGGTGATAGTATTGAATAAGTTGATGTCTCAAGCATCCATACTTCATTTGCAACTGCTAATGCTAAAGCACCCCCACTCCCTGCTTCACCTACTATTATAGACAATACCGGCACAGTTAATTTAGACATTTCACATAAATTTGTAGCAATTGCCTCTCCTTGTCCTCTTTCCTCTGCCTCTTGTCCTGGATATGCCCCAGGCGTATTAATGAACAAAATAATAGGCCTACTAAACTTTTCTGCCTGTTTCATTAATCTAAGTGCTTTTCGGTATCCCTCAGGGGACGGCATCCCATAATTATTCGCTATTATTTCTTCTGCGCTTTTACCTCGTCTCGTTGCAATTACAGTAACCGGCAATCCGTCAATCATCGCTAAGCCTCCGGCTATTGCAGCATCATCACCATATAATCTATCCCCTTTTAATTCAACGAAAACATCAAAAATATCTTGTACAAAATCCATTGGCTGGTAAATATCAAATCTTCTGTTCCGCTTTACCATCTCCCACGCGTTTATCTTCTTTTTGTCTATTCTTGACATAAACTCTATGGGGTGTAATATCTTTCTACTAGACATTTCTAATGAGTTTACTCTTTTACCACTATGTACAATTGTAAAAAATTGTATCATTTTTCGTATTCTATTACGCTCGACTATTCCATCAACCATTCCATGTTCGCATTGGAATTGTGAGCTCTGAAATCCTTTCGGTAATTCTTTTCCAATAGTTTGTCTTATTACACGTTCACCCGTAAAGCCAATTGTTGCGTCCTTTTCTGCCATTATTATATCACCTAGCATAGCAAAACTAGCAGTAACGCCACCTGTTGTGGGATCCGTAAGAATTGTCGAATAAAATAAACCTGCTTCTGACAATTTTGCCACAGCTGTTGCTGTTTTTTCCATTTGCATTAGAGAACGCAATCCTTCTTGCATTCTCGCTCCACCAGAACAACAAAAAATAAATACCGGCAAACTATTTGCTATTGCATGTTCTATAATTCTAGTGATTTTTTCACCTACAACGTAACCCATACTTCCCATCATAAAATATGAATCACATACAGCTAATGCAATTGCCTCACCCAAAACCTTTCCTGTCCCAGTTATCACAGCTTCACTTAAGCCTGTTTTTTCTTTGGTCGCATCTAATTTTTCCAAATAATCTTCCGACATACCTTTATAATCTATTTCAATGTCTTCAAACAATTCAACAAAACTATCTTTATCCACAACCATTTTTACTCTTGCACTTGCAGGAATTCGAAAATATCTTCCACAATTAGAACAAACATATTTAATTTTGAAAAGTTTTTCTTCGTCAAACTCAGCACCACAATTTCTGCACTTCATAATATTTACCTAAAATATAATCACAGAATAAATTACATGATTTTAACAATATCTGACACCGTAATAAACTCCTTTACTTGCTTAGGAGTTAAACTTATGCCTAGCTCACCTTCAAAATATGCCAAAACAGAAATTATTGCCAATGAATCCCATTCCGAATAATCAGATAGTATACTATCCAATGTTAAACTATTAGGTTCTAATTCAAGGATTTCTTCCACAATAGATATTTTTTCTTTATCTGACATTTAATAATCACCTGTCCTACTGCATCTTGGCAAGAATATCACCTACCGTTTTGAATGAACGCACCTCTTCACTGGTAAGCTTTACACCAAATTCATCTTCCATCATTACAATGAGCGATAACTTAGTTAATGAACTATATTCTTCAACTTCGTTCAAATCAGTATCAGGAGTTAAAACTCCATCATCTGTCTCCAGTGTTTCCTCAAGCAATGCTAATTTTTCTTCTAAACTCATTTTTAGTCCTCCTAATAATTATTATTTATGATTCAAAAGATGATAAATCATCTTCGAAATACTCATCTGTGTGAATTAGTGGTAATACATCTGATGGTCTAATATACATATCTACCGTGCTCCATGATAATCCCACACCGAACCCACAACACATTAATCTGATTTTATCTTCACTACTACTCTCTCCATAATCCTTTACTATAGAGATAGGAATAGATGAAGAACTTGTATTTGCAAACTTATCTATAGAAACAAGCATCTGATCATTTGTAAATCCGGCTCTTTTCGTTACTGTCTTCATAATAAACAAATTTGCTTGATGTAGAACAAGTCCGACATAATCCTCCGGTTTTGCATTAGTCAAATTCATAGTATCACAAATAAGCTGAGGCACTTCATTTATAGCGAACTGTAACACGGCAACATCATCCATAAATGCAGCTCCACCTTTTTGTATGTCTGATGTCGGATTCTTCCATCCGGAATAGGGGGATATAATAGCTTGGTATCCTGCTCCGTCTGTTTTTGAAATCATTTGAATAATATCTGCATCTTCGTCTTTCTTCAGTAAAGTAGCTGTTCCCGAATCTCCAAAAAGATAATTAGCAGAATTTGAAGATTTCGTTTTCTCATCAGCTAATCTTTCCTTGGCAGAAGTATCACCACATAGCAACAATGCATACTTTGCCGAAGAGTTCTTCATAAGGCTTGCAACAATATTTATACCATAAGTAAAGCCTGAGCATCCCAAATTGACGTCAAATGCAATGCAATCTGTACTCAATCCCAATCTCTTCTGTAACACACAAGCAGTAGCTGGAATTCCGTAATCCGGTGATTGTGTTACAAAAACCAAAATTCCTATCTCATTCGCATCTATTTTTTTCTCTTCAATTATTCTCTTGGCAGCAACAAAGCAAAAATCAGACGTAGTCTGCTTAATTCCAGCATTATATCGTCCAGTTACGCCTGTCTTCTTTATAAATTTATCCGCAATGTCGCCCTGCCCATTTGCTTCCATAAGGCTTTTTAAAGAAATCCATTCATTAGAAACTGCCGCAGCCATTCCGGCTACACTAATTCCATCAATACTTGTCTTTATCATATTTTCCTCCTACACAGAAGTAAATCCACCGTCAATAGGCAAACACACACCCGTAATAAATTTGGCTGCATCGCTTAACAAAAATGCAATTCCGTTTGCAACATCTGTTGTTTCTCCAATGCCAAGGTACTGTCGCGCCATTAAATTTTTATATTGTTCACTAGTTTCATTATTCTGTTCAATGAATCCCTCAAACATACGAGTTGCTATCATAGCAGGTGCTACACTGTTTACACAAATACCTTTATCAGCTAATTCATACGCCATACATCTTACAGAACTGTCTAACGCAGCTTTTGATGCTGCATATGCCATATGTGCCTTTCCACCGCAAAATGCAGCAACTGAAGATATACCGACAATCCTCATTCCAATATTGAAATGCTTTCTTAATGAAACGCATCTAACCATTTCAACAAAACCTTCTAGATTGATTTTTATTACATTATCAAATCTATCTGGAATCATATACTTTATTGGATAATCTCCGGTGATTCCCGCGCAATACGCCAATCCATCCAAAGGTCCTACTTTTTCCACTATGCATTTAACCAGTTCCTCAATTTCATCAACCTTAGACAAATCCTTTTCAAAATAGCAATGTTCTCTACCCTCTTCTAGCATTCCAAGTGTCTCTTCAAGTTCATTTTTTCTCCTTGCCACCAAAATAAGTTGCGCTCCTAGTTTACTCAAAATCACCGCTGTTTCACGCCCGATTCCACTTGATGCACCGGTAATTATTATCTTCTTGTCACTCAAATCAACTAAATTGTACATTTCTATCTCCTAACTGTTTGTTTATACTTCTTTATCTCAAATGCATGATAATGACCTGGATAAATAATACTGTCATCTGATAACTGTTCAATAATCGGTATACTGATACATTCCCAATCCGTCTTGTTTCCTCCCGGAAGTCCACATTCCGTCTCTATGTCTTCTAATATTGAATCTCCGGAAAAAACTATTTTATCATCAATTTGAATTATACTACTTCCTTTCGAATGTCCGGGACTTTCGAAAAATTTTATATTATGACATTCCCACTCCATACAATAGAATTTTTCGTATGTCTCATCTACATTACATGTATAATCAACATTCTTCACCTCATTATGTACAGGAATCCATGTCTGTAATTCACAAAAGGCTTTAAAATATCTCGATAGATTCTTTCTCGAATCCATACAAGCATCCGCACATTTTGATGAAGCAATTACCCTCGCCCCAGTTCGCTCAACCCAATAATTCACTCCACTGATATGATCATAGTGTTCATGAGTCAACAATATATAATCTACATTATCTATATCAATATTGCAAATACATGGGTCAATAATAATATGCCTATCATTTTCACATATAACATACATATTGGACTTTAATAATTGAGATTCAATAGTTCTAATTTCCATCTTTTACTGCACTTACTACTTTCATCAATGTATCAGCATCTTCAACATGATAAACTTCAAAATCCTTACCCTTTAATATTTTTTTTATCAACCCTGTCAAAGTTTTTCCGGGACCGCATTCGATAAAAACGTCAAATCCGTCATCGTACATTCTTTCTATCGTCTGTGTCCATTTTACCGGATACTGTATCTGATTAACCATCATATTCTTAATATCAGAAATATCACTGCTTGTTTCACCGGAATAATTAAAATATATAGGGTATTGCGGTGATTTCATCACAATATTATCAAGTATTAATTTAACTTCGTCTGCGGCCGGCTTCATTAACGCACAATGAGACGGAACACTCACTGCCAGTTTGACGCCTCTGCCCCCATTAGCAGATATTCTTTCTATAAATCTATCAACTGCTTCATTTTCGCCTGCAACAACTATTTGTTGCGGGCTGTTATAGTTAGATATTGCAATGTATTGATCTTTTTCCTCATCACACATTCTGGCCACGTCTTTTGCATCAATTCCTATAATTGCAGCCATAGCGCCTCTTCCTTCAGGTACAGCATTTTGCATTGCATTTGCTCTCTTCTGTACCAGCAGAGCCCCTTCACTAACACTAATAGCATCCGAAAAACATAATGCAGCATATTCCCCAAGTGAAAAACCGGCTACTCCTTGTGGATTAACTCCTTTACTCTTTAGCAATTTGGCTACTGCAATATCCATTGCAAAAACACAAGGTTGTGTATTAATTGTCTTTCCCTGTTCATCGTCACTTCCATAAAAGCAAATATCCGATATTTTTCTTTGTAATGAACCATCTATCGTATCAAATATAGATTTTACACAATCCTCAGAAGCATAAAGTTCTTTACCCATTCCTGTATATTGAGCTCCCTGCCCTGAAAATACAAATGCTATCTTATTCATTTTCCATCTCCAAAAATCTCATTCTTTTAGCCGGATTTCCCAAAACGGTAGTCCCTGCTTTAACATTAGAAAACACAATGCTTCCTGCGGCAACAGTCGCTCCGTCTCCAATCTTCCTATCGGGAACAATATACGCGTGTGCGCCGATTAATACCTCGCTTCCGACACTGCATCTTCCACCAAGATCAGCTCTAGTCATTATACACGTATAATCTCCCACCTTTGAATCATGACCTATAACCACTTCACCGTTCAGTAACACACCATCACCAACTACACAATTAGTAGAAACACATACTCTACCCGCAAGATATGTGCCAACGCCAACTTTGGCTGAGGGGGCAATATTTACATCTGCGCCTATAATAGATTCCATCTTAATCCCATTAGAAACAAGCATTCTTTGGATTCTGGCACGCTCACTTGGTATCCCTATTGCGCAATGGCACCCTACCTCATCCTTATGAGAAAATAGCCATTCTTCAGTTCCAAGAATCGAATAACCATCAACTTCCATACCTTCATGAAAATATTGTTTTTCTACAACCAATCCTACAATATCATATGTTTGTTTGATAGCATTAATTCCAGAAATTGACCAAATGACTTCGCTTGCTAAACCACCAGCGCCAAATAAAACTATTTTTTTTACATTATTTTTCATTTTTATTCTTTCCATAGTTTAAAAACTAATCTATATTTATTTCTTGCCAGTCTGTAAAACCAATTGACATATTTTATCAACATTCTCAATTGACAAATCAGCATATAATGGCAAAGTTAATACCCGCTTACTAATTCTAAGTGCAACAGGGGTTTTGCTAACATCATATTTTCCTTCAAATGCTGCAAAAGAATTAGTTAACGAATAAAAATATTTTCTAGCACCAATTCCATAATTGGCCAAATTTTCCATTACTTCTTCACGGCTTGCACCAAATACTTTTTCATCAACAACAATAGGGAAATATGCATAATTACTTTTTACATCCTTTTGGGGATAACTTATCTCTATTCCACTAATTTCATCAAGATTTTCAATATATCTCTCAACTATCTTTTTACGTTTTGCAATTTCGTCATCAATATGACGGATATTACACAAACCCATTGCCGCACAGAATTCATTCATTTTAGCATTTGCGCCAACAGATACTACTTCTTCAGGGCCATGAATTCCAAAATTCTTCAAATCATATAATTTTTGCCCTAGCTCTCTATTTTTGTAACAGACAGCGCCACCCTCAATAGTGTTAAATACTTTTGTGGCATGAAAAGAAAAGCACGAAGCATCTCCAAACGTTCCTATTCCCTGCCCTTTATATTCTTCACCAAACGTATGCGCTGCATCATAAATAACTTTTAGTTCGTACTTTTGGGCTATTCTTTCAATTGTTTCTATATCGCACACATTACCATAGACATGCACCGGCATTATAGCCGACGTTCTTTCTGTAATAAGATCCTCTATCTTCGTAGCATCAATTGTATAATCAATCGGATTAATATCACAAAATACGGGAGTTAATCCATTACGAATTATCGCATGAGTTGTAGATGCAAACGTAAAAGGAGTTGTAATCACCTCACCTTGAAGATTCATAGCTTGCAAGGTCAATTCTAACGCCATATGCCCGTTTGTGAGCAATTCAAGATTACTAACATGCAGATATTCCTTAAGTTTTTCGCGCAACTCTTCATGTTTAGGTCCCATATTCGTAAGCCAATGTGACTCCCACAACGAACTAATTTAACGGTGGCATAGATGACCGTGTCACTAATATTTTATTTGAAGATTTATCTTTATTAACCAATTATTTCCCTTTCCAAAATTACAAATAACAGATGCTAATGGGTCTCTTACTCCGTTATAATTAAAATAGCTAAGTGTTCCAAATTATTCTACATATTTGTTATATCCGAATATACATCATAAATTGCATCTGCGTTCGTTGATGCGGTAAATTGCTCTGCCCTTTTACGCGCAATTAATCCATATTCCTCAATTCGCTTTTTATCTAAAATAAAATCCCTCAATTTCTGTGCCATCATTTCAGCATCATTCAATTGGACAATTAAACTGTCAATATCCACTATTTCTGGCGTAGCACCTGAATTCACACCAATGACCGGCATATAATTTGCCATATATTCCACCGTTACTCTTCCAAAAGCTTCAGAAAATGATGGCATCAATCCAATATCCATATGATGAAGTAAAAAATCAACATCATCACGATATCCCGTAAAAATTACATTATCAGAAATCCCATATTCTTCTATTTTATTTTTTAATAGTTCGTAATACCGACCACTATCATTTCCCACAATATATAACTTCCAATTCACAATACCCCAAATCTTTAGGTAACTAACAGCTTCTATTGCCATTAACTGATTTTTTGAGGGAATAATCGCACCAACAATGCAAATATTAATGCTTTCGTCTTTAAAATATTCTTTTTTATACCGTTCACATATTTCCACCCCATCATATATTAAGTGAGTGCATATTCTTCTATCTAGTGCATTAATGTGATTCTCTATAGCTTTTGAAATTGAAATGACTGCATCACTCTGCAGGTAATTACGGCTTACTAACGTCATTGGGCATGCATATTCCTGTCCATAATCAGCTTTTAGATATTCACGTACATGCCAAACATGCGGAACTTTATTCCACTTTGCTATATAAAAACCAATATCGATGATACTCGAATTTGAATGGACAATGTCAAATTCAATTTCTTCATTCCGTAACATCTTCTGCACTGATATATAGTCCAAATACCGCATACAAAAACGAGTTATTTTTCTCAAACATTTATTTGAAACATTCTCATCAACTGTACGTAATCTAAAATTATGACATACAAACTTGATACCACGATTACTGCATTCTCTACCGAGAGCTCCTGCATTTCCAGACATTAATAGTATCGGTTCAATTGCATATCTCTCTCTCAAAATTAGCATCATCGACAATAATGCTCTATTTGCACCATACATATCCGCATAATTAGTAATAAACAATACTTTCATTTCTTCATTAATTAATCCTATGTAAACGACTATAAATATAATAGAATAGGGAATCTATTCTCTGCAAATCACATACATCATACTTTATCATTTTATAATGTTGCTTCCAATTCTTCGCTTTTGCCAATTTCCTTTTCATATCATAAATATAAATTCCATCGCCTGTGACATCATAAATAATATTTAATTCATAAGGTTTCATTTCCAATCCATAACTGTCATATATTTCATATGGCAAAATTGCTGAACTTAAACATAAATCATATTCCTCTCTATTGGATCGTATACCATAAAAATCAACACATACTGATTTCCTATACTTTTTTTTCAATAAATCTGCTAATTCCATACTATCGCCAAAATCATCATATTTTGGCAAACTATTTACTTCACCAAAATTCCATTCTTTTTCGCCCATCAGCAAAGATTGTTGAAATGAATTGTTCCCTATCATATGTGTTCCAACATCATTAAAATTCGTTGTCAACGAAATATATGGTGTAATCACAAATTTATTATGTGTATCAATATAATAATTAAAATATTTGCACCAGCTTTTTTTCCACGTTAAAATTGATTGAGGAACTCTATTATCCTTTGCTAATTCACCATCATGGTTTGAAAGCCATTCCCTAAATTCTTTCCACCTTTCGCCTATAATACATTGTCCCCATGAAGCATTTTTCTGTGAAGCATATACGTCATATCCTCTATTAATAGGTTCAAAACGTCTGTTTGCAAAACCATTCCATTTTTGGCTGTATAACGCTATCGAAACAACATTTTTGTCCTTTTCATAATACTCCCATGCCTTTTGAGCATATGAATAAAAATAAGGTGAAACTACAATATCATCTTCAAGAATAATAGCAGCCCCATAATCATGTGAATAATCAGCACAAGACAAAACATGTTTTTTCAATCCTTGATTCTCATCAAATGTCCTAACTATCTTTTTCCCATACGGCCAATTAAACGAGTTAGCCATATGAACTATTTCATCATCTCCACTGTAATCCAAACTAATAATCAAAGTAACATCTTCCGGATAAACTGCACGTTCTAGAGAGCTTAACAATCGTCTCAGTGGACCTATTCTATTATATCCAATTGCTACAATCACAGGTTTTTTCATATTAATCCTTTTTTATTACCTTACTATCTTTAACCACAAATATCCTGTCGCATTTTTCAATCGTCGTAAGACGATGTGCAACAATTATAATTGTTAACCTACCATGGAAGTTGTCAATTGCCTTCATAACTTCCTTCTCTGTTTCATTATCTAAAGCAGAAGTTGCTTCATCAAGTACCAAAATCTGCGGATCATGATACAAAGCTCTTGCTATGGCAACCCTTTGTCGTTGACCACCAGAAAATCTTACACCACGTTCTCCAACAGTTGTATCAAGACCGTTCGGAAGATTTCTTACGAATTCATCCAATTGAGCTTCTTTAAGAGCCTCCCATATTTTCACATCATCAATATCTTTATCCTTAATACCAAACGCAATGTTGTGTCTGACAGTATCATCTAACAAATATACATTCTGTGGTACGTAGCCTACAATATCAGACCATGCAAATGGAATATCTTCTATATTGTTGCCATCCATGTATACCCCACCGCATTGTGGTTTTAATAATCCCAATAATACATCTAATAATGTCGATTTCCCTGCTCCCGATTCACCAATAAAAGCAACAGATTCGTTTTTATAAATATCAACATTAATATCTTTAAGAATATCGTTATCCGTATTATCATATCTAAAAGTCAAATCCCGTAAAGAAACTTTGTCCGTAAATTCCACTTTTTCTGCATCAAAGCTTTTTTTCGTCAATTTCTCGTACAATTCTTTTTCTTTTTTTACAGCATCAATATTATTATATGCACCTTCCAAACCTAGACGATTATAAATAAGTGTATTCATATATCCCGAAATGCTTGAAATCGATGGAAGAATCCTTATTGCAGCAACTGCCATCGCGCCTATCAAAGATACGAATTCCCCATTATTTCCTCCGGTTCCTATCTTTATACACGCCAACAATAATAAACATGTTATAAATACTGTTTCAATAGCCCTTGAAGGGATTTTCATTATCAGAAGATACTGCGTGTTCAATTTACTTGCTCTTTCATTCACTTCCTCATATTCATCAACGAAAAATTGTTTTTTTTGATATATAGAAATTTCTTTGTATCCCCCAACAGATTCTAATATGATTTTATTACGTCTTAAAAATATCTCACGACATTCATTACCAAAATATGAGGTTTTCTTCTTAAATCCATATAAAAATGTAAACGCAACCAATGCTGCAGTTCCAACCAGACATATTGCAATAAATGGATCCATTACTATGATAAATGCCCCTATCATAAGGAGTGTCACACCCTCTGATGCCAATCCTGTAAATCCATCCACACATTGCACTACTTGCGTAATATCAGAGTTTAGTCCTCTCATAACATCCGCAGTATTTACATTAAGATAATATGCATATGGTCTTAGCATAAACATTCGGAATTGCTTCGTCATCAGTTCCTTCTCGATTTCATTATGAATTCGGCCCTGATAATACTGAAACAATATTAATGAACCATTCTTAATTATGTACACCGCAACAATAATAATAGCAGTCAGAATGAGGAGCCCCAAATAGGTCTGTACTCCAAACATATCCGATAGCATCTTAATGTATCTATTTTCCATCATTTCTTCCGGAGAAAAGAGTACTAAAACAAACGGTATCACTGCGCCAACACCTAAAGTTTCAAGCATTGCACATACAAACACACCAAAAAGAAGAAGCATACACTGTCTTCGTTGCTTCCTCGCAAGTATTGCCATCAATTGGCGAAACATTATAAAAAAAGTTTTAATATTTTGTAATAAAATTTTCAAAATAATTCGTCCTTATTGTTAATTTTACCAGTAACAACCCGACTCTACATTTACAAATTTTACAGGCTTTTCATTCTCATCAGGTCGTATCCAATATTCATTTACATACCTACTTACATATTCTCTATCTTCCCATCTTAATCCAAGAATACCAAACATTAATTGTAATGCTCCACCACAGTAAATCGCCTGCTTACCTAAGGAACGTATATATGCACCTAATGAATTTCCATACGCCCCACACCCCAAAAGAGCAATATCGAACTCGCTATGGGATATTTCATTTTTCATATACTCTAACGCTTCAAACCAATTATGATATCCCTCCGCTCCTTCACCACCTATTGATTGAACTGCCTTAATTGTTACAAGACTAAATTCAGGTAAAATATCTTTGTTAGTCCCAAATAATTTTTCCCGATTGTTATAGTATTGCTTTTGTATGGATTGAGAAAACGGGTGAATCACTAACACCTTCTTTCCTTTTAATGCTGCGGTCCAAGGAGATGCAATAAAAAGCGGATCAAGTATACTTGCAGAAAAACATTTTTTCATATTTTTACCATACTTTTTTACATAATACTCCTCACTATTCCACAAAAACATACCTAAATAATCCATTTTCGAAATTGCCGATTTATAATATCTGGTAAACTGCCATATGGCAAATATATTTTTAGGGAAAAAACCTGCATTATTACATATGCAATAACTTGCACTTTTGAACTCTAATACATTCAAAAGTGGATGCTCATAACAAAACAGTGTTCGTAATTCAGTCTCTCCAAATCTCCCTATATAGAAGGGTGTCCCTGAACTTATCAATTTTTTAATCATCTCATTTGCTTTGAAAGCCTCTATGTAATCAATGCCACCATAGTCTGATATTTGCAAATCCTCCCATTTAGCATTCCGCTTTGAAAGCAATACTGAATAATGCCTCTTTAATTTAAAATACTCATAAACACTCATAAATCCCAAACAAAACTATTAATACCTTCTAGTTAAAAATACCTAAAGTGAACACAAGAACTTCCAGTTCGTAGAAACAATAACATGCGTAGCCTTTACACCAGAATATGTACCTTCACAAAATGCTATCCCATTATCACGCAACTTTTTTACCAGTTTTTCAACAGTTTCTTGTTCTCCTCCTCTATGATAATCGTCTATAATAATACAAAAGTTTTCTGCAAGTCTATTAGGTATAATTTCAAGAACATCATTGCGTGAATCATGCTCTGATCCAAAAGGCGCATCAATTAATAACAAATCAAATTTACATTCTGGAATTTTATTATTGAAATCATGATAAGAATAATGATCATATGTATCTTTTTTTTCTATATTTAAATCACAGCGAATTATTGTCGAATTATCAAATTCTGATTCTAAATTTTTATAAAAAAAATCAATCCATTCTTGATCATGATCAATTATTATATGTTCTACACCATCATTTCTACTTGCATAACAACAGGTCATTTTCGAAGATTGTCCCAATCCCAATTCTAATACTCCTTTTGGAGCTACCTCATTTAATACACGATATAAAACATACAAAAAAGGATATCCCACAGCCCAACGTCCTGGGGAAATACTCCCAGTAAACCAAGAACTATCACGTATAGTTGAATTAAACACTTCCGCCCATATTAATTCATCATTCTGTTTTCTAATAATATCCAACTGTTGTGTAACATTCTTTAACCACACTACTACTTTACTCAAGAATCGACTCCTCCAATCCTATAATTAATACGTTACTATTGCTAATTATTTTCCATACTTTGAATCAGTAACATACTTAAGTTCATATGGTAACTTAAGTTTTCTGATTCCCTCAATTACATCATTGTTGATACTCTCTGCCAAATTCGTACTCATACTGTATTCCATATTTGGATTAACGTAGTTAGGCACAGAGGTTTCGGAATATCCGTCAAAGCCTGCCAGTGCAACCGACTTAACTTTACAGTCTTTTAGTACACGGAGCAACATTATCATCGGGTTATCCGGCATCAGTGCCTCTTCATCCAGTAAATTCGAATAATTAAGTGTATAATCGAACTCACCCTTTGTCTTCGTTATATTAGAAGTCGCTATGAGCCTTGATCTGTTCTTTTCTTCTGACAGTTTAGAACTAAGCTGTACATAACGCTTGGCATTACTCATAAATATATAATTAATTCTATAACCGTCCGGAATGAAATTAATAGCTATCGTAACCGGATTCTTAACTTCGACATATTCCGTTACTTTGTCACGCTGCTTATATATATTCTGTCCGGGACCCATAATAAGTATGTCCTGACCCTTAAGCATACTTTTAATTGCCGCCGTATCGCTACTGTCATCACAATCATTCTTCTGATAGTCCAAATACAGCTCTGCAATATAATCAGCATCATACAGGAGTTTCTTCTCCCCTTCCAATCTATCGAGAATTTCTCCTATTGATTTAATGGATAACTTCTTCTTATCCATCAGATAATCAACATAATTGGGATGGCAGTCATGAGATGCCGAAAGGAAGAATTTAAATCCATATCCCCATGACAGCGTCTTACGTATATCAAGTATGGTAACTTCTATAGCTTCAAGTAACTGGCTGTTATGATATCTTTTGGCAATATTCTCATTATAATACATGGCAAGGAGCTCTATTGGAGTGTTGCCTGCACTCTTACCCATTCCGTACAGTGTTCCGTCTACTATTAAGGTTCTGTCCTTAGGCGGATTCTGTAATAATTCTACACAGTTGGCATAGGCCAACTGGAAATTATTATGTGCATGATATCCTATAGCAATATTATTTTTAAGATTAGCTGTTGCAAAATCAAAATAATGGTGCAATCCGCTTCTGTGTAACAAACCATATGTATCTACCAAAGAAAAAGCAAAGGGTTCCAATTCATTAACAAGTCCTATTAATTCCTTGAGCTCTTCGTCATTATAGCTGGTTATTGAAACTGCCTGAGCGAATACTTTATATCCCAGTGCTTTAATCTTAGCGCAGAAATCTATTGCCTCATGCATCTTATGCTTCTTAAAAATAACACGTATTCCATCCAGGAAGCTCTCGGAACAAGGCTCAATCTTATCAATTCCGCAGGTACCGTAATCAATCATTCCCACAACAATAGAATTGCCTTTATCCAATGCTCCCAAAGACCGGTTAATTGCTGCCGTATCAGGATAAATCGTTCTGTCGGAATCGTATTCTCTTCTCTCGTCAATAAAGCCGACCTCAACTATATCAATGTCGGCACTTACCAATCGCTCAAATACATTGACTATATTGTCTTTATCAAATTTCCAGTCATTGAGATACCCTCCGTCACGAAGGGTACAGTCAAGAAGCTTGATATCACTCATTTTGTATTCTAATTCCACTTCTTCCATGGAACATTATTACTGTTCCACATTTCCTCAAGCTTATCCATTTCACGTTTGGTATCCATGCATTGCCAGAAACCGTTATGCCTGTATGCCTTAAGATTACGCTCCTCAGCCAGTTTCATCATAGGTCCCTTCTCAAATACTGTTGAATCGCCCTCGATATAATCAAAAATTGCCGGCTCCATTACCATATAGCCACCATTAATAATTCCGGCATCATCTATACTCTTCTCGCGGAACTTCTCGATAGTACCGTCTTCTTCAATATCAAGCACACCAAATCTCTGATCTACACCAACGGCTGTAATTGTTCCGATGCCCCCCTGTTTAATATGAAAATCAAGGAGTTTTGACATATCAACATCGGATACCGCATCACCATAGGTTAAGAAAAATCTTTCATTTCCGACATACTTCTGGATACGCTTAATACGTCCGCCTGTCATAGTATTAAGTCCTGTATCAACCAACGTTACCTTCCAAGGTTCCGACACATTATTATGAATAGTCATCTTGTTCTCATTGGTAAAGTCAAATGTAACATCAGAATTATACAGATAATAATCTGCGAACCATTCCTTTATCATATGCTGCTTGTAACCGCAGCAAATAATAAACTCATTGTACCCATAATAGGAATATTCCTTCATAATATGCCACAATATCGGTTTGCCGCCGATTTCAAGCATAGGCTTGGGTTTTAAATGGCTTTCTTCACTTATTCTGGTGCCTAAACCACCTGCTAAAATAACTACTTTCATTGATTTTCCTCTGTTCAAAAATCTAATTTTTTATTATTCCTATATTCTTCTTCCGGTAAGAACGGGAACATATCATCCAATTCCGGAGATGTTATCGTTCCGTCAGAATGTACTTTTGATGATAACTTCGGTTCGAAGTTCTGTTTCGGGTCTACTATTGCTTCGATTATTACAGGGCCTTCCATATTCAACGCTTCGCTCAGTTTCTCATCGCAAGCAGTCAAGCTGTCTATTCTCACATACGGAATGTCATATGCATAGGCTATCCTTTCCATATCGGGGAAGCTAATCCCTGTTCCGTCACATACACCCACCATAGGAGGATTAAACAGATTCGTCTGTGTCTGCCTGATAGAATGGTATCCGTTATTATTTAAATAGACAATCTTCATATCCAATCTATTATAAACTACTGTCTGCAATTCCTGCAAATTCATCTGGAAACTTCCGTCACCGTCAATACAGACTGTACGCTTATTATCTCTTGCTATACAGGCTCCTATTGCGGCAGGGAAGCCATATCCCATGGCAGCACATCCTGAATTGGTAAACAATCTCTGGCCGCTTTTAATCTTAGCCGTTTGGAACGTCATAACACATGCCGAGCCGTTACCACAGATAATTACCTCATCCGACTTAAACGCATCAAATGCCTTGTCTAAAAAAGCATACGGATTAAGGGGAGAATTTATATTAAAATACTCCTTTTTTGCTGCAGGATACTTGGCATCTATATCTTTGCACCACTTAAGCCACTTCATATGACTTTCATTATGTTTAATATTTCCGTCAAACATTGTCAAAGAATTCATTACATCCTTGACATTGGCATGAATCGGCATATCAACATTAACAGTCGGCTTCTTAAGTTCATTTTCATCAATATCAACAACTATCTTATAGGCATTCTTGGCAAATTGATGCTTATTGTAGCTGATCATTCGAATATTCATTCTGCATCCCAGCACCAACAGCAAATCACAGTTTTGAACCACGAAATTTCCGCCTCTGGTTCCGACTGTTCCGGGCTTGCCCACAAACAGCGGATTATCGTATTCCAATAAATCATGAGCATTCCAGGCTGTTACCACAGGAATACCTAATTTATCAACACACTTAAGAAACTCTTCGTATGCTCCTGCAGTTCTAATACCTGTTCCTGCAAGAATAACAGGTCTTTTAGCTTCCTCTATCTTAGAAATAATGTCCTTGGTCAGACCTTCATCATATATAGGATTTTCAATTGTATCATCTGAAGGTTCATAGCCTTTAAGTTCATCCGTATCTATTACTGCTGCCTGAACATCAAGGGGAATATCGAGCCACACCGGACCCGGGCGCCCATTCTTGGCCAAATACAATGCTTTTTCCAGATGATACTTAATCTCCTTTGGTTCTGTAACCATAACGGCATACTTGGTCATTTCCTTGGCGACATCGACTATATTAAACTCCTGATCTCCCAGCTGTCTTAAGGGCACATCTGTTGACCACAATGTGGTTTCTCGTTTAACCTGACCGGAAATAACGAGCATAGGAACAGAATCAAGCCATCCTCCAAGCACACCCGTAATAGCATTAGTACCTCCGGGGCCTGATGTAACACATACCAAAGCAATATTCCCGGTAAGTCTGGCATAGGCTTCCGCCGCTATGGCACATGCCTGCTCATGATGGTTGTAGATACACTCCATGCCCTCTTTATGGCCAAAAGCATCGTTAAGGTGCATGGCACCGCCCCCGGTCACTGTAAAGTTGTGTCTGATTCCGTAATCTACGAGATAATCAGCTATGAATTGTGATAATTTAATTTTCATTTTTTATCCTTAATTAATAATTTATTTTGACTCGAATCGTATTCCATACAGGCTTATTCCCCTGTATGAATATGTCACTGATTCACTGTCACTGTAATTAGATGTAATATATTCAGAATTCAGGCTATCAGTATAATCCGAATACAAATACAGATATCCCCCATTTTCCTTGGTACATTCATCTATGGATTTTTCGTCGGTAACTGCAATAGTCTCATACGTAACAGTATTGCCATTTTCAAATATGGTTCGCCGTTTTTGCACTGTATCATACAAAGATAAGTATTCCTCATAGCCGGTTTCTAACGAAACAGCGCCATTCATTCCATCTGTTTCATACACCAAACTGTTTGTTCCGTCTATAAGAACAGTGTAGCCGTTCTCTATCGCATCTGTAACAGCCATTCCGTATGCGCCCTCGAAGCACTGAGCCTGCTTATTATATACACTCGTATCCCCCATAGCAAAAGTACCTGCCGTCGCAATCATCCTACTGTCTCCGAGTTTCGATGAGTTAAACACAGTAAGCGAAACAGGATCAATTGTCCTATATGAGGATATCAACATCAAAATACACATTATGGAAGATACTATCGTACATATTGCAGAATACCCGATGCTGTCCAAGCATAACAGTAATATCGCTAATATGAAGTATCCTCCCACAGTTACGTTATCTATATATCTTGGATTAATTGCAGTTACAAATATCAAATTAAATCCAATGAACAAAAGAATACTAATTGCAACAGGAATAATTATCTTAATGCAATTAGCCGCAACCTTGCTCTTCTTTACTATCAAAATGGTACCTGATATCACCGCAAGGCACCAAATAAGCCAGTTAAAATTATGAATAAAATATAACTTTAATTCCCCGCCTGCATGGGATGAACTGACCCCCGCGCCGCTTCCCGGAAGCGTCCATAATCCGTTAATCAGCACTGTAACTCCCCATATCAGGGCTACGCAAATCATTCCATAGTATCTTGAGTGTTTAAATACATTCCATCTGCACTTTATAAAATCGATTATAAAAATCCCCACACACAAACCGCCGTAAATGATGAGTGCAGGTTCTTTAGTAAACACATATATAAATCCTGCTGCCGAAAATAAGAAGTACTTTTCGGAAACATATAAGTATACTAAAACCATAAACCAGTTGATGATAAAAATATCAACATTGATATATGAGGATAATCCTAAAACGCATGGGAGAAATGCATAGCCTAAAGTAAGAAGCAGATAAATCCGCTCCGACTTATCGGGAACTGTTTTCTTAACAGCACCGTTAAAAGCCATAATTCCCAAAATCATACTGCATAGATTAGCTAAATATATTCCGACATTAATATTCCCAAATGCTATAGAAATAAAAAACTTAACGAAAATGCCGGCTCCCTGTGCCAGATGTCCGAAAAAGCTCATATCACTTATGGAATAAATATTAATATGGCTAAAATCACCGTAATACAGTTTACTGTCCCATCTGGTACTGAACATAGTCGGTTCATACATAAGAACAGCAACTAATACAAGAAGAATATATAAACGCCAATTACGTGTTACCACCGACCAATTCAGCAATTTATTCTTCTTACGAATATGTATAGCCAAAAAGATTCCGAAAAACAGTATCCGTGAAACAAGCATGTATAATTGGGAATCTCCGACTACATATTCAAATACACCACCAAGTAAAAACAGCAGTGTAACATACAGCATTATTCTGTTAAATATATCTATATCCTTTAAATAGCCTTCCTCATTTAAAAAGGATACTCTGTCAAATCCAAGGTACAAAATTCCAACAATAACACATCCCACTAAATGTGCTACTGTAAATAAAGAGTTCTTATATGAAATAGTCGAGAATCCGAATGTCAGGTATGTTGCAAAAACCGTTAACACCCCGAGGATAACCTGCAAAACGGACTTATTGTTTAATATCTTTTTCATAACAAATAACTAGAGAATGCCGAGCATTGCTTCGGTTAATCCGGTTTCATCCAATCTATATTTTTCATAAAGGGCAGGAGCATGAGCCATAGTGCTAAACTCATCCTCAACCCCAAGTACGCATAATTTAGTCGATAATCCGTTTCGAGCTATAACTCGTGAAACGATATCTCCCAAGCCACCGATCTTAAGATGATCCTGAGCAACTACCACATGTCCGGTTTCTGCGGCCTCAATAATTGCTTTTTCATCTACCGGCTTTATGGAATACAGGTCTATAACACGTACCTTTTTACCTGTAGTCTCATATATCTTTTGGGCTGCATGCACAGCCTTGGATACTATAACACCGGAACATAAAAAAGCTCCGTCTTCACCGCTTATAACCTCATTCGAACCGCCTATTTTAAATATATTCTTTTCGTATATATCCTCTGTTGGTTCAACTGTAATCCGCATATAAACAGGGCCTTCATGGCTAAGGGATAAATCAAGTAATCGTTTGGCCTGATATGAATCCGAAGGCTCCAAAACAACCATATTAGGCATAGAAGTCATAATTGCACAATCCTCTATTCCCCAATGAGTAGCTCCCGAAATTCCTCCCGAAAGACCCGAATAGCAAGCTATTAATCTAACATTACAATTACCATAAGCTATATCTGTTCTGCACTGTTCACAGGCTCTCATTGAAATAAACGGAGCCATGGAAAAAGCATAGGGAATAAATCCCTCATGGGCCAAACCTGCCGAAAAACTTACTAAA
Source organism: Lachnospiraceae bacterium (assembly GCA_045629045.1). Classification (GTDB taxonomy): domain Bacteria; phylum Bacillota; class Clostridia; order Lachnospirales; family Lachnospiraceae; genus JAILLW01. The sequence continues at coordinate 108,498 of JAZQQM010000004.1, read as the reverse complement.
TTCTGTTCTGCAATTCCCACGTTAAAAGACCTGTTCGGATACTCTTCCACAAAGGAAGTGTTTCTGCAGGTTTTCATTAGGTCAGCGTTGACGACAACAACACGTTCGTCCGTCCTGCCAAGTTCAAGCATATAATTTCCTACATGTTCACGTATAAAGCTTTTGGTATTATTCACTAATGATTCCATCTTGTCTCAAAAGAAGTCTCAAGGGCTTCTATAGCCTCCGCATATTGTTCCTCGGTAATTTTACCTGCATGAAAACGTGGTACATTTTCCATAAAGGGAACTCCCTTACCTTTTACCGTATGACATACCACCGCTGTCGGAACCGATGAAGCAGGATCCGGTAACTCATCCATTACCTTCACTATTTCATTCATATCATTTCCGTCTATTTCTATTACGTTAAAGCCAAAGGCTCTGAATTTACTGCCAATATCGGAAACACCTGTCAATTCTTCCAAAAAACCGTCGGCCTCTAATCCATTGTTGTCTATAAATGCCACAAAATTACCTAATTGGTAATGAACCGCATTCATAGCAGATTCCCATATTGATCCTTCCGACAGTTCACCATCTCCCAAAACCGTATAAACACGGCTGTCACTGTTACCTTTTAATTTAAGGCCTGCAGCAATTCCACAGGCAACAGGCATTCCATGCCCCAAACTACCTGTTGATACTTCAACATAGGGATTAACCAAATTACAGGAATGCATCGAGAATCGTCCCCAATCCGTAGCATATTCGCCTATTACATTCTCAGCATCAAAGCAGCCTATCGCAGCCTGATTAAATGCCGTTACAGCTGCTGCATGACCTTTGGAAAGAACAAATCTGTCTCGTTGCTCCCATTCCAACTCCTTGGGATTATACTTCATCTTATACTGCCACAGTGCTGTCATAACATCAGTAATAGATAGATCTCCGCCTATATGAATGTTTTGAATTGAACTAAGTCTTAAAAGGTTTTTCCTTATTTCAAGAGCAGCCTTTTCAAGCTCATATATTTTTTTATCCATTCTTTTTATTCCTTCCAGAAACCAGGTATTTAACAGGATAATGAATAATTACAGAAAGTAAAATAACACTCACGAGTGTAATCGGAATCTGTATCCATTCCCATGTGTCACTTCTGTAAACCCTGCCGACTAAACAAAATACCGTAAAATGTGAAAGATACATGGTATATGATAATTCATCCAAAAACATAATTACCCTGCACCTGCACAATTTAATCACAAACGAATTAACACCCGAACAGATAACAGCTACGAAAAAGACAAACAAAAATAGGAAATCATGTCTTGTCTCCGGTGTCAGAATCGAAAAAACTATCACAAAAAGATAAAGTAAAATTTCTAATATGAAAGCCCCTACTGCTTTTGTTTTCGTAAGTAATGGACGGATTTTACCCGCAGATTCATATGCAAAAGTACCCAGAGTCATAGCCATCAAGCCACGAATAATTCCGGTATTCATAAATATGTCTTTAGTTTCATAAAAATTCTCCAGTGAAGCATAGTTCCGGTACATATAACTGAATGCCACAATAACTATAACGGGTCCGATAAACTCAATAAATGCCTTCTTATGATTGCGAAGCAAATAATAAATTAAATGTCCGCAGATAAGAAGCGACGAAACATACCATCCGGGATTGTTAATATATGGAAATATATTTGTTCCTACGCCTTGAAGCATGAAAAATTCCTGCCAGTTCATAAGAATTCTGTATAGCAGCATAACCGGTCCCTCAGAACCGTAAACTATAATGACTCTCAAAAGACATATAACAAAATATTCCGGAAACAATCTTAAGAATCTGTGCGCAGTATATTGCCATGTTGTTTCTTCGGGATGGTTCTCCAAATGCTGCATAAGCAAATAGCCCGAAAGAACAAAGAAAAACTCTACCGCAATATACCAATGATACTGAAACATTGGATACTTACTGTAAAAATCCGTACCGTTAACAAGATGAAAAATAATAATTACAAATGTAAACACTATTCTCCAAATGCTAAAACTGTTTATTCTGTTGTTTTGTTGTTGCATTGTATTGTTTGTCATATTTTATTTATTATAAAAACCTTCGCCTATGGTATTGCCTGTCAGGCAAAGCTGATTATTTACATTAACAGCCGACGGAAAAGGCTCATATCCTGTTTGATCACCCTCTGCAGGTGTGTATACCGTATAGCCGTTTACATCATTGCTAACAGTCGGTCTGTTATTATAGTCAGCCTGACTCAAACCAGTTCCCATAAGCGGTTTCGTATATAAGCTATATCCTATGAAAATAACAAGGTAGCAGGCTATAACTGCTCCAAGTCCTGCCATAACCGTTCTATCTTTAATCGACACCTTATTAAGAATCATTCCCACTGCCACACCAATAAGAATTATCATATAGACTACCCCATATCGAGGCAGCGGTGCTGTCAACATCCAAAATACAAATCCGATAATTGCTGACAATATTGCCATCATCTTCGCAACATCGGTTTTCCATAATTTTTCTCTGACAATCAGCACCATAAGAACAATTACTGCCATAAGGGCAATCGGAAATACAACCTTCCACAGAATATTAATTCCGCTATACCAATCACCAATCCATTGCCAAATATGTTCACCGTTTCTTGATGTATCAAAATTACCTCTGCCCCATGCTACTATTTCCGTTCTGTCACTTAGTAAAATGCTGCGGGGCATAATCCACTTAACAAAATTCAGTCCCGTCTTCTCATAAGGATAAATCAAATATCCGGATATAATAACATTACGAATCAAATACGGTGTGATAATTCCTATTCCGGCAACTAAATGTCCAATAATATATTTAATCTTCTTTTCTTTAATAAACCAATACGCCGGAAAAATCGCAAACAATACAATAATTCCCGCAGACAATTTAAGCGATGTGGCAAATACCGTCAATACACATAAAAAACCGTATTGAAGATAGTCACTCTTGGCGTTTTCGGTTATCTCAATCCACTTAATAAATATATAAAGCACCATCAAGAGCGCGCATGTATCAGTGTTGGGCGACGAAATATGATTCGCATTATAAAAAATATATAAAAAAGAACATACCTTTATAACATCCGAAACACATATCCGTGACTTTTTGCCTACGGTCATCACTAAGTACGTAACAAACGCACCCGTTGCAAAACCATTTACCGTATGCAATGACTGCCCCGTCAACCATTTAAAACTAAACAATGCCTGAAGTGGCATAAAAGCGCTGTTATATGCCAGCCTAAAATGTAAGTTACCAAGTCCTTTAACCACTCCATAATCTTCAATCCAGTGAATTGCCTGTGCATGATAAAGATATGTATCGTAATGTTGTGGTGCAATATTGGTCCACAAAGTAACTGCAAGGATTGAAACAATAACCAGAATATATCGTATTTTGTATTCACGAATGTGAAATACAGGAAAAATCTTATTATCCTTCTTAAGCACGTACACAGCGCATATTAATGTAATAAGTATCAGTATCAAAAAAGCAGAGATTGAAACCTTCGCAAATATACTAAAATATCCGGCATATACAGTAACGAGGCATAATCCCAGAACTATAGAAGAATCAAATCCAAACATACAGTTTGCCTTGTCTGCACCGTATACACGGATTACGACTGCTCTTCCTATTATGTATGTACTAATTGCAAGCACAACAAATGTCAGCAGAATTGACAGCATATTTCCCTCGCATTACTCATCAAAATTAATACGCTTTTCTTCAACTACAACAGGTCTGTGAATGACTCTCGTATTTATATTCAGTATGTATTCTCCCAATAGTCCCAAGAACATCAACTGTACACCGCCTAACAGGAAAATGCCTATCATGGTCGGAGCAAATCCCACATCGAACTGATTCCAATTAAGGAGTTTTTGAACGAAATAATATATAGCAACTATTACACTGACTGCCGATACCAAGAGGCCTATGAATGTAGCTATTCTAAGTCCGACTTTCGTATATGAAGTAAAGCTTAGCATCGCAGCGTCATAGAGGCTGTAGAAATTGTTATGAGTCTTGCCTGCTCTTCGTTTGGCCTGTTCATACTCAACCTCCACCATGTTAAAGCCTTCACCGTATTCGGCTACAATTCCCCTTATAAACGGAATAGGATCATCCAGTTCTCTAAGCAGTTCCACAAAAGTATGATCATATAATCCAAATCCGGTAAAATGCTCAATCATCTTGACCGAAGACATATTCTTAATCATCTTGTAATAAACAGTTCTTAAAAAATAGAAGAACGGATTTTCCTTACTGGAAGTCTTAATGCCGGAAACTACCTTATGACCTTCTTCCCATTTCTTGACAAAAGTAGGAATCAGTTCAACAGGATCCTGAAAATCGCAGCAAATCGGAATTACACAGTCTCCCGTACATTGGCAGATTCCATGAAAGGGCGAATTGAACTGACCGAAATTAGTTACGTTAAAAATTGCCTTAATCTTATGATTCTCGGCACACAGTTTTTCGATAACTCCACGGGTTCCGTCAGTAGAACAATTATCTATAAAAACTATTTCATAATCATAATTACTTAAAGCCTCACTAAGAACGTTAATAACTGATTTGGCCATCAGCTCCGCATTCTCAACTTCATTAAAACATGGAATCATGATACTTATCTTCTTCATATCCGCTATATCCTTTATCAATACATAAAAAATGGTCAATAACCTTGACCATTAATTTTATCATATTTTATGCCTTTTGAATAGGCGATAAGCCTTTTTGAGCGCTATAGTAAGGTAATACCAAAGCGGAAGATTTTGCCTAAGACTTCTATCATCCTCACTACGCATTATTTCCAGATTATTACTGTCAGAACTAAGTCCGGCAGTATTATCCACGCATCCTATTGTAACTCTTAAATATCTGACATTAAGTTTAGATGCATATGCCCTGACATAAAAGTCAAAATCTGCCGTAATTGAATATGATAAATCAAAGCCATACTCACGCATTATCGCTGTTTTGGTAAGCGTAGACTGATGTGACGGAATATTTCCGGTAAGCAGCAATTTAAGAAGCGGCTTATCACTTCGATACGACTCAACATATGTTGAATCAGGCTTAATCCTTATAACATTCCCATATACGACATCAGGATATTTACCGGTCCCTGAAGCATTTTCAATCATCTTAACAGTTTCTTTAAGGGCTGTTGACGATGCAAACGTATCTCCCGCATTCATATATATGATGTAGTCTCCCGATGCCATACAGGCAGCTTTGTTCATAGCATCATAAAGACCCTCATCGGGTTCCGAAACTGTCTTTATCCTGTCATCTTCTGCAACATATCCCTTCACAATTAATATGGTATCATCCGAAGATGCTCCGTCAATTATCAAATATTCTATGTCCGCATAGGTCTGATTAATTACCGATTCAATTGTCTTCCCAATACAGTCGCCGGCATTGTAACAGACCGTAGCTACAGTTATTTTCATAGTTTACCTCTTCGTAATCAGATGAAAAATTCTGAATAAAACAATAAAAATATGTGGCATATAAGAAATAAGCAAAGCACATATTTTGTAATATTTAGGAATCTGATATTTAAAAAGAATATCTTTAATATTCGTCCGTAGATCACCCTGCAATTTATATATAACCGGCCAATCATAATTTTTGTTTCGGCACATGGCAGTTATAACTGCCATTTCGTATGTAATATGATACTCCATTATATACTTGCTGTTCCGGGGTGATAACTTAATCAGTTCATCACGTATTGCAAAATAATTGTTGAGTGCCTTCCTATGCCGCTCCGTATATCCGCCTCGGGAAATATTTCCCGGATGCATATGTCTAAAATATAAATCCTTATTTACTATATTTACTCTCTTTGCCTTCCTAAGAAGCTGGAGAAGCATAGTATAATCTTCGCCTATTGTTATATCTTCGTGGTAATCTATACCCTCGAACAGTTCTTTTCGTATCAGTTTAGGATAAGGCCCTGTAGTAATATTGTTATTGGCATGAATTTCATAAATCATCTCTTCATAGGAGCTTATGCTTAGAACTTCGTCCTCTGTCTTTAGTCCTCGCTTGCATGGTTCATGTCGGCCGTTATCATAAATATCTGTGAAAAACTCTGTTACAACATCTGCGTTTTCGCCTTCATATAACAATGAATCCTTTAATGATTGCAAGAAAGCTTCATCAACATAATCATCAGAATCAACAAAACATATATAATTTCCGGATGAATTAAGCACACCGCACTTTCGTGAGGCGGCAGGGCCGCTGTTTTCATTATGAAACACCTTAATATCTATTCCGTATTCTCCTTTATGTTTTTCATAATAATCACAAACAGCCCCACTGTCGTCAGTGGAGCCATCATCAACCAGGATCAATTCATAATCCCTAAAGGACTGCTTAAGAATGCTATCTATACAATCCTTAAGATACTGTTTGGAGTTGTATATCGGTATTATTACTGATATTAACGGCATTTTTCTTATCTTTTCTGTCTTTAATAAATCTATAAACTGTATTTCCCACTGTCATAATCCATATTGCAGCCAGGCACTCCGTGCCTTGAATGAAATGAAAATTCAAAAATCCCCAGAAATTGCCCAATGTGGCTATCCATACAATAAACATAACGTGTTCAAATAACGTAAACTTCTCTTTTTGCATAAATATAGCAAAAGCCGGCAGTAACAAAATAGCATAATACCAACAGCTGGATGTTGTCACCATAATACACAACATGGTTACCAGAATAATTTCCTGATACTGCTCTTTGGTTATAAAGAAACTAAATATCGTCACTATAGTAAGTACCGCAAGTAAACCATATCCAATAATACTTACGAGCGAGGAATCGGCTCCAAATTGAGATAATATTCTTCTTGTTGTCGAAACAATCGACAGTGAATTATCCAACACAGCATCAGTACCAACAAAATTGACATTTTTATCAACAGTCGCCGTTACCGCCTCTGTAACAAAATTAGTATCAGAAGCAGCATCATTCAAAAATATACTATCACCGATAATCTTATTTGAAATATCAAATAACCGATATCCCATCTTATGAATTATAATCTCGACAATCCCGGGCGAAAAGAACAAAGTTATTGCCGCAACTGCACATATTATCGAATCCTTCCATCTCTTTTTCTTAAACAGAATCAATCCATATGCAGCGGGATAATATTTCAAATTAGCCGCTACAGCAAGTAGCACAAGACCCGTATTTTTCTTCCACCTTTGGGGCGCATCCAAATATCTCCAAAACAGCATTACCAAAATAAGTACTATAATTATTATATTCATTCTCTGATACGCGTAGAGTATCGGACTTGTAAGTAGAATGCATATAGTAAGCAACCTATAGTTTTTATTCTTCCTAAACAAATCTTCAAAAAGAAATGCAATTGCCATCACAGTAAAAAAGAAAAAGAAAGTAAACAGGTATTTCTGCGGATACTCCAAAGTTTCAATGAAATCACAAGGAGGTATCAGTGTATAGCACATGTCAAAAAACAACACTGCTATTGGGGGATAATTAGCTCCATAAAGCGGATTCCCACCGCTTGAAGCCATCCACATAAAATCTCCCCAGTCCCAATTATTATCATATCCTCTAAAAACAACATCCGACATCAGATACAGATTTGATATAACAAAAAAGAAGATCATAGCAAAAATAAAGAAGTATTTAATATTCCTCTTTATCATAAAAAGATACACCATAGCCATAACAGAAAATGCCAAAACTAATCTGGTAAGCTTGGCGGGTGTAGTCATATCATCTCCCCGATGGGTAACAGGGATAAGCGCCAACGAAATAAGCCCTGTCACAAAACAGCACCAGAAAGCAATTTTACGAATCTTATCAGTATTACTTTTTACCACTTCAGAATTACTATTCATCTATTTTACCAATGATTTCCCCTGCTCTATAGATTTCATTGATTCCCCAATCGATTGTTTTCATAACAAATCCAATAATACAGTCCTTCATCTTACAAAACAGTAAATATGGTTTTGCTGGTATTTTCCAATTAATCTGTATCTCATCCATATCTATCCCATCATATTCAGCATAAACGACAATACTATTGTTTGAAAAATCCCTCTTGCTAATTCTCGATTTAATTATACGCTTACTTTTTTCCTCAATTACATAATAAGAAATTTTATCAGAATCGAGTGCTATCAATCGTCCGTCTTCTCCAAAAGAAATAAGCGATAATTCCACAAAACAATCCTCGGTATAATAATCATATACATAATTATCATTAATACATATCTTGCAAAACCATATATCATTATTGTTGTTTTCTTCACTATTCTTTTTTGCTAACCAATATACCTTATCAGAATTTGCAATCCTTGATGTTGCCCTATATGCTGATTGAGAATGATGTCTCCACATTGCTCTATAAATAAAATTCGTAGTAATCGTATTGGTTCTGCATTTTCTCGGTACCGGCAATCTCAACCTTTCTTCCCAAGAATAAGGATACATATCCTTTCCACGGTCCTTAGTCTCAAGCAAATTATACCTGCTATAATCATCAACCGCATAATATGCTAAATTATACGCATAAGTTTTAAACAAAAAAACATGCGACTTCAAATCGTCTTTCAAATATTGGTAGTATACTTCATCAATAATGTCAGATAACTCAATATGATTTGGATGTTCATCACTACCATTAGTAAAAATGAAATCCGGGGAAAAATTCTCAATACATTCAAGCAAATCATGTTCCATTTGCTTTTTTACTTCTAATGAGCGTTCAATTCTATCATCAAAATCAGGATAACCTAAAAATAATATTTGATTATTTTTAACACCGCAATAATTCAACGCTTTTCTTGCCTCTACCATACGGCGTTTGGGACTAATATAACGTCCCCCATCGGTAGAAAAAACAACCATTACATCGGTTCTGGTATAATCCAATTGTGCCAATATAGTACCGGCAACATTAATCTCATCATCTTCATGCGGAACTACAATTAATACACGCTTGTTTGAAAACAAACTCAGCATTCTTTCTTCAGCAGTCATTACTAATCACTTTCTATTGCATTAATTACTACTTTTTGATGTAAAGCATGCTTCGAACGCTCTGAAATTCCCATAGCAATTCTAAGATAGGGTGGTTCCCTTCTTGTTACAAATCCTGACTTATTTAACAGCATCCTAATATCTTTACATGATTCTGCAAAAACTATAACAGATCCAACTTTATTTCTTACATACTTTAGAAAAAAACGAAATGCCCCTCTTACTTGATTATCGTCATTTGTCAATAATTCATAAAAAACAATTACATTATCTTGAAAAATAAGCAGTAACACATTTTCATCTGCATATTTTATTAAATATATTTTGCCGCGAAGTTTCCATTCCAAATAATCTTTAGTATACATACACGTAACTTCATCTTCGCATTTTTGATGTAATTCAAGAAAATCATCTTCATTCAGTTCAGACAAACTATACCTTTTATCCGTAGTACTAAATCTATTAAGTACCCAACGTCCCAATAGCATAGCATCAGCAAGTGGTCGAATTTTCTTTTTTGTTGTTAACCATTTCGAGCATGTAGTTATTGCACCATATGAATATGCTTCACCAATTGCATTCCATCCCAACTTAATAAATCCCGGAGCAGAAAACATATTAGGCATACCAAATAAAAAATCTATTTCATTTTCCTTTGCCCATTCGATGGCTGCGCTTATAAGAGCACTAAATAACCCTCTATGCCTGTACTGCGAATTAACAGCGCTCTCACATGACTCCAAAACGCGATACTTTTCACTACCGTTCGAAAAGAGCATTGGCATAAAACCGTTAATTGCAACCAGCCTGTCTTCATCAAATATTCCAAAAAAAATCGTTTCACCTACAGGATTCTCATAGTGTTTATGTATCCAAAAATCCATATCGGCACTCTGATTAAACACCAAATTAAACAACTCCAGCATCTGTTTTGAGTATTCTCTTCCCAAAATAACCACCGAAAAATCGGAATTCATAAATGCCTCCTTAATCTTATAGGTTTATATCCATGTGATATAAAAAAGTTAGCAATCAACGCCTTAGTTGTTTCCAGCTTCATTCTTAAAAAACTTATTCTATGATTATCATATTGAAATTTAAGCGCATCTACATATGCCTTAGTGGATGAACTCATTCCGCCCAACTCTGCATTTGCTATATGTTCATCAATAAAAACAAAGGTTACTTTATTCGTTTTGAATAGTCTCAACATCAAGTCATGATCTGCAACACAACTATATTTTGTATTAAATGTACCAAAACATTCATATGTTTCCTTAGAAACAAAGCACGCCGGATGAGACCCCATCTCTTCTTCTAATTTATCCGGACGCATTCTTGCAATGAGCTTCAATTCATTGTTGTTGTAAGCATACGTAAGTCCATGAATAACTACATATTCCTTTTTTAATAATTTAAATTGCTTAACAATTTTTTCTATTGCATCGTTTTCATAATAATCATCACTATTGATAATACCTACTATTTCTCCTGTTGCTAATGCAATACCTTTATTCATTGCATAATATATACCGTTATCTTTTTCAGATATTAGAATCATTCTGTCACCAAACGTATTCCTATATCTATCTATAATCGCAAGTGTACCGTCCGTTGAAGCTCCATCAATAACTATATACTCAATATTAGAATACGTTTGATTAAGAACACTTTGTATTGTTCGTTCTATTGTTTTTTCGCTATTATAGCAAACCGTAATAATGCTGACCTTAGTTTCCATTACCAATAACAACCTTTTTCTACTTTTGAAGCATCTGCGGGTTTTTCACTTACATCAGGATGCACCCAGTAATCGTTCATAATATTATCCTTAATCCCGATATGAGTAGTTTCCCATCTGTTACCTATAATTCCGAACATAAGCTGTGTTGCTCCGCCCAAATGAATTACCGTTTTACCCATCTTTTTAATCTCGGCAGCAAGCGGATAACCATATGCACCACATCCCACAATTGCCACATCAAATTCTGTCTTGGCACATTCCTTAACCATATAATCAAGGGCATCAAACCAGGTATCAAATCTATCATCTTTAGTATCACCTATGGTCTGAACAGCTTTTATAGTTTTTAAGTTAAATTCAGGAAGAATATCGTTAGCATCATATATTCTTTCAAAAATATGCTCTCTTTTTTCATCGTACTGTTTCCTTATTGAATCAGCAAAGGGATGAACCACCAGGACGTTCTTACCCCTAAGGGCATGTGACCATGGCTTTATCCCTTTAGGATTATTCTTCTCAAAATAAATATTCCAAGGCTCTAAAGCACTAAGAGTCGTAATATACTCAGTCTTTTGATAAGCATATAGCATATAGTCTTCCATATACCTATCCCAAAATCCCTGCATATCTATTCCTTGAGCATCATCCAATATCAAATGGCCGAATCGTGTACCATATTCCACATCATTTGGAAAAAAACCTGCTTTTTTATATATTATTCCTACATATTCCTCACGATGATCTAGTACAGGTACCATATCATGCTGTATTACCTGCCTTACGATATCCATTTCCGTATGCCCCATTCTGCCGGCCCAAAAAGGTTCATTATTAAGAATTTTCCGCGCAATAACCTCATTAACCTCAGGCATAGACATAAACTGATGCCCATTTATAGTTGGTCGAAACGTTTCGTAAGCATAATTAAATGCCTGCGGACCACGTTTCCACAATTGACGTTCCGTCACTTTATTCTTCAATTCAAATCCTGCCCAAACCAGGCGACTTTTATAAGATTTCATTCTTTGCTCCTTTCCTTAATAATTTTTCCATCGCCCACACGATATACAATATCGCAATTTTCGATAGTACTTAATCGGTGAGCTACAATAATGATTGTCATCTTGCCATGTAATCTGTCAATTGCGTTCATTACTTCCTTTTCGGTTTCATTATCAAGTGCGGATGTTGCTTCATCAAGTACCAAAATATGAGGATCGTGATACAATGCTCTTGCTATTGAAATACGCTGCCTCTGACCTCCCGAGAAACGTATACCTCTTTCGCCCACCATAGTATCAAGACCATCCGGGAGGTTCTTAATGAATTCGTCAAGCTGTGCGTCCTTAAGGACTTCCCAAATTCTGTTATCATCTATTTCGTCTTCACTTATTCCAAATGCTATATTTTTTCTGATAGTATCATCAATCATATATACCGATTGAGGCACATAGCCAATTGTCTTTGCCCAGGCAAAGGGTATTGTTCTGATGTCTTTTCCATCCATAAGAATTTCCCCTTTATGGGGCTCCAATAATCCCAGGAGTACATCAAGCAATGTGGTTTTTCCTGCACCGGATTCACCAACGAAAGCAACCGAATTATTCTTATTAATTGTAATATCCACACTGCTAAATACGTCTTTATCGGTATTGGGATATCTAAATGACACATCCTTCAAAACTATGTTATCGGTAAATCTGATACTGTCTTCTTCGGTTGACGGCACCTTTAATAAATCCTTAGCCTCTGCACTGTCCTTCACTTCAACAATATTATCATATGCTGCATCAAGTCCTACATGATTATATGTAAGTATATTAAAGCTCTTTGAAATATTGGATATCGAAGGCAGAATTCTGACAGCCGCAACCACCAAAGTACTTATTAATGTGGCATAAGTGGTCGTATCCGATCCGGAAGAAATCTTGTAACAGGTAAGTCCCAATAAAGAGGCAATAAACACCGTCTCTATTACATAATAAGGCACCGTCATAATAAATAGATTAAGGGTGTTCTTCCTGGCAGCAAATCTGCTTACATCAGAATAATCATCTATAAAGAACTTCTTCTTCTGATATACGGAAATCTCCTTATATCCCGACACAGACTCCATAACAGTCTTATTTCGTTTAGCAAATACATCACGGCAAATTATACCAAGTTCTGTTGTTTTCTTCTTAAATCCAAATGCAAACAAAAGAAGAAGAAATACTGCAGTACCAATTAATCCCAAGGCCATAATAGGATCAAGATAAACTACGAATATACCTATAAGAAGTATGGTAAAGCCTTCGGAAAATACTCCCAAAAAGCCGTCAAGTACCTGCGCTACCTGAATAATATCATTGGTAATACCGCGAATAACCTCTGCTGTATTGGCATTAAGATAATAGGCATAGGGTCTGTTCATAAACATAGTATATAACTTGATTGTAAGGGAACATTCAATGTCATTGTGAAACTTGCCCTGATAATATTTAAATACCAGAAGAATTATATTCTTCACCAAATATATGCCTACTATAAGACCTGCCGTTACGAGTAATAATCTATGATAATTGCTCACTCCGAACATATCCGAAATAAGTTTAACGTACTTATTCTCCAGCATTTCATCCGGTGAAAAAAGTACAAGAACAAAAGGAATAATCGCACTTACTCCCAAGGTTTCAAGCATGGCACATACGAAAACTCCAACGAATAAAAATATACTTTGGAGTCTTTGTTTCTTTTCAAAAATCACATAGAGTTTCCTAAGCGAGATAAAGAATGATTTAATTGTATTAATTAATTTTTTCAATTAATGCGCTCCTATTAACTTTCTAAAAATCTCTGAAGATTTATTAAGAAATTTCAGCCAATTAGCCCTACCCTTTTCCATAATTCCATAAGTAGCTTTAAGATCCCATAGTTCCCGTTCTGCTTTGTCCGTGCTGCAGGTACCACCTAATGAAAAATTAGCAATTATCTCATATACCGGCACAAAAGTAACTTTACCCGAATGCTTGTATCTAAGCATCAAATCATAGTCAGCCACGCAGGAATACTTGGTATCAAAGGTTCCCATCTGTTCATAAGCTTCACGCGTAACAAAGCATGAGGGATGCGAAATCATTCCACTATCAAGGAACTCTGCATTCTTAAATCCTATCGAAACTTCTTTACCTTCAATAACCGCTCTGTCAAAACCATAATATACACTTAACGGATTATCATGATTATTCTTATAAGCTTCAGCCATCAGTTCAACAGCATTATTTTCATAATAATCATCACTGTTAATTATTCCGATTAACTCTCCGTCAGTCAGTCTAATGCCTTTATTCATGGCATCATAAATACCCTTGTCGGGTTCTGACACAATTGTCATTTTGCCTTCGAAGCTTTCACGATATTTATTGGCAATCTCAACCGTACCATCCGTAGAGGCTCCATCAATTATATAATACTCGAAGTTCTTATAGGTCTGATTCAGTACACTCCGAATAGTACGTTCTATTGTCTTTTCACTATTATAGCATACGGTAATTATGCTAACTTTAATCTCATTCATATCACTTATTCTTCTCCAACTGTTTCCTTAACAGCTTCAAGATACTTAGTTCCGTTTACTGCATCCGGCTCCAAATAAGAGCTTTCACCCCACTCATTCCAAGCTGTAATGTAAACAAAATTGTTTCCCTTTTGACAGGACTTCTCCAAAAGACACTTTAATGCATCCATAAAATACTTAACATCATTTTCGGTGACAACTACACCCTTAAGCTGTTTTCTGGGAGTGTCATCATAATCGGCTATTATTCCGTAATTTGTTTTACCAACATCGTATTTGTCCTGCTTTTTAATGAGTCTGTACATCATTTTGGCAGGCCGTTTGTCCGGAAACATTTTAGTTCCAAGCAATCTATTTATTGTTTTCTTTAATTCGGCCAACAGCATTCTACTGACTACTTCAGCATCTTTTGAACCATGTTCGTGAGAATACACCGGCTGATAGTTATAAAAAGCATCCGCTTTATCAAGGAGGCTTTCTCTGTTGCTTACATCACCGACTATTAGATATACTCCGTCAAAGCCTTCGGATTGAGCCATATTGTCCCAATAATCTTTCATTTCCTTAAGACACGGTATCAAATGCGCCTTATATATGTGAAATACCGGCTTATTATCTATCTTTATATATCTCGAGTCTTTAAAATACGGGAGTAAATCCTTAAAATGTTTCTCCCACATTGACTCATCACCATAATCCTGTTGAACCAGAGTTTCAAATTCACTGCTGTTGGCATACCAGGTCCTTTTCCAACTGCCGCTGTCCCAACAAAGTGAATAATTAATATCAATTTCGGGATGATTAAGTAAAATTCTCACAGGTGTATCCAAGTACCCTGTTCCCTTAAACCAATAATGATATATACAGAACCCGTAAATCCCGTGTTCTCTTGCCAAATCCGCCTGCCACTTCCAGGTAGCACCGCTTTCATCCGCAAGATCATAATAATTATCATTAAGGGGTCTTCTGGGTTGATTATGTCCTTTAAACAAAGGGCGTGCATTCTTCGCTGCTACCCAATCGGTATACCCTTTGCCCCACCATTCGTTGTTATATTCAGTTTCATGAAATTGCGGCAAATAAAATGCCAGTATCTTCGTATTACTCATTCATTTTTCTTCAAAAATATAGTTCTAAAAAGATTCTTAAACTTTGGAACAGCTACAGGAAATGCTTCATCAAGCATTACAAATTTCTCACGATTATAATAATTCCACTTATCGGAAATCTGTTCCTTTTTCTTTTTGGTATTAACCGCCTTCTTTGATAAGTCATACAAGAATATGTTATCCCCTGAAGTATTATAAACAATATTATCTTCCTGAGGTCTAAGGGAAAGACCAAAAGATTTCTTTATTTCGTAATCAAGTACTTGAGATGATAAAAAATACTTTTTGTCGGTAGGAATTTGTTTATTTCCATAAATGTCAATTTCAACTTCCGATTTTAAGGAGTCAAGGAATTCATATACTTCCTCATTTTCAAAATAAACATCATACTTAGCCCCATCATCAATCGGTGCAAACTTAAAGTCTCTTACAACATCATGTTGCAGGGAAACCTGATACCGGGTTTGCTCAGCAATATAATGCTCGCCCTTTTCGGTAAAATTAGTTGAAAATGAATTATACGGAAATACAAAATATTTATTTTCCCTTACACAATACATTATATGGAATTTGAGCCATGAACTCTTAGGCCAGGTATAAACCGCAGGCGGAACCGTTCCGTCATAGGGTTGGTCATAACAGTCCTTATTATTCTCATACCATTCTTTGAATCTCTTAAATGACTCCTTCATCCATATTTGACCCCAGGACTGGGCATACTGCATAAAATATGTATCGTATTTCGTTTTCTTAGGGAAAAACGGCGCATTATAATTAGGATTCCATTCAAATCCGTACAGGGATATACCTGCTATTTGCTCATTTTGTCCATAACAGCCTACAGACTCCTTCATATAGGAATAAAATCCGGGGGCTACTATAATGTCATCCTCCAATACGGCAATTGCATCATAATTTTCCAAAAAAACACCGCAGGAAAGAATATGATCCTTTAATCCTGCCCTTTGAGGCAATAGGCGAACCTGCTTGTTGCCGTGGGGCCACTCAAACATATCGGCAGCCTCTTTGACCGAGGGATTTCCGCTATTGTCAAGGCTAATGATAAGGTCAACGAAATCACCCAAAAAATCCGCTTTTCGAGCACTTTCAAGAGTCCTTATCATACTGTTTATTCTGTTGTATCCTACCACTACAATTGCAAATTCAGACATTATTTTTTAGTATTAACCTTTACAATATATCTCAAGAACTTTAAGTTCCAAGCCTCATTTATCAAACATATCAGATTTTTAACGTGATTTTTCTTATATGTTATATTCTCCTCCGAATCGTCTATCGGTAAGGGAATTATTCCAAGTCTTTCCTTCAATTCATCATCATCCGGCTCATAATATATTTCATTGTAACAATCATATGCCCAATACACTATATCTTTGTTAACAGAGCGGTCTATGAAATACTTAGCACCCTGTGAATTATAGCATACTGCTGCCCTGTATAAGGGATTATCACTTAACTTCTCCGTAAGGCACTCTGCCGGTGTGACAAAACATATCCGCTTTTCCCACCTGAGAATATCCGTAGTTTTCAGGCAATTCCTATGCATTCGTGACGGCACAAAGGGTATTGAATAATAATCATGGGGGCCTTTAATCATTCCCTCATATGCCACCTTAACCAGAACAAGCGGATTGTAGGTATCCTTCGCCATCACTTCACGCATACTAAGCTTCTTAAGTGCTTCAAGTGTAAGTAAATAAGTTCCCATATGATCTGTATGATAGTCCGGTCCCACCAGGACAATAATCTGCGGGCGAATGTCCTCTATTACATCTGCAATATCGTTCACAAAATTATTATGTGTATACTCAGCATGCTCTCCGTATTTTAGATAATGAAAGTCCTTATGCTCACCCGCAGCATATGTATTACGAAATCCGGCATGGGAAACCACAATCTCATCAGAGGTTGCCGAATATACTGTCTTTTCACCTTTCCAGGAATCACCGTAGCCCAAATATATCAGATGATTTTCTTTAATACCCAAAACCCCGTTTGCCTCAACCGATTCCATAGCCCGGGTATCGGCACCATAATTGAAATAATCCCCATTTGTAGTAAACACAACATAGGGCTCATAATCTTTATTATTGGATAATGCGTACAGCAACGGACCACCCACAAGTAATTCGTCATCCATATGCGGTACGATAAATAATGCTTTAGTCACTTACTGTTCACCCATAAGAAAACTACAAAGGCGTTCCTGGGTCGCCTCAATAGAACAATCCGATATCTTTGAAAGTTGCTTCTTAGTATAAATATCTAAATCATCAGTATTAATTCTGTTAACATCAAGCTTTAGGATTTCGTCATATGAAATTCCATCACAGTCGTTGTTATTCAGCAATTCCCGAGGAGCTATAGGAACAGAACCCACAAACAGGGTTTCAAGCAGTACGCCCGAGGTTCTGTTATGATACTGATTCATATCATACGGTAATATTCCATAGGCAGCCGTTGCCATCTTTTCGTAGTACTCATTATCTTCAAGTACTCTGTCTTCGATTACTATGTTATCGGAAGCCGTTTTCTTAAGAGAGTCGATTCTCTCTTTTTCATCAAAGGCACCTATTATCTCAACCCTGATATCGGTATTCGAAAATACTTTTACTACTCCTTCAAGATCCTTATAACGGTTCATCGTTCCCAAACAGACAACCTTCTTCTCTTTGGGAAGTTTACGAAGATAACCATATTTTTTTTCCGAATACAAATAATCTGAAATCCATATCTTGTTAACATGTTCTATGGATGCAGTAGGCATAGTATAGATTAATCCGTCAAGCTTGGTTATACCCTTCTTAAATACCTTCTGAAGTATCCACTCAATCTTTCCGCCCGAAAAATCATCTCTAAAGGCTAATGCATACAGCTTTTTATTCGGTTTCTTCCTATACCTGAAACACAGATAAAAATATAAAAAGAAATCTCCCTGATAAAAGAACACGGCATCTGTATCTGAATTTAGGCACTCTTTAATATTGTCAAAAAATCCTATTTTGTCTTTGATTCGTCGAGATAACGTAAATGGTGCATCCACGTTAATTTCATATGGAAGTTTGCTAATATTATCAAATCCAATCTGCAGAGAATTATCCGCTATACTTCCCACAGCCCTTAACTCTATTCTGTCAAACCAATCTTTTAATAATTCAAAATATTCCCTTGTTACCTTAAGAGAATGACCAAGGGGTTTTCCGTATTTATTTGATTCCGCACAATGATTGCACAAAGTAATCGTCTTATTCATAATATAGTTTCAAATACATATCCGTCATATTTTGGTTATTGTACTTAACAGCTGTATTTCTTACCGCTTCACGTGAATAATTTCTGCCTTCTATGGTACGTATTGCATCAAGATAATCCTGTGGCTCATGTCTGTGAAGCACTACCCCGTTGTCATCATTAACCAGTTCCTTAACTGCCGAAGTATCAAGAACGACTGTGGGTGTACCGCAGCATTGTGCTTCCACCGTTACCAGAGAAAATGATTCTTCCATAGATGGATTAATAAATACCGCGGCTGCAGAATACAGCTTCGCTATATCCGAAGCACCCTTTACCTTGGTAACTCCCGTAATATTCTTGGGAAGTAAGGCAAGCTGCTTCTTGTTTAAACCTACTAGCACTATCTGATATTCTTCAGGCAGGATACCGGTCAAATCCATTATATCCTTTAAACCCTTTCGCATATCCCACTGACTGGCTACTCCGAGAATTATCTTTTTGTCCGCAGGAATTCCAAAAGCACTGCATATTTCGTCGTGATTTTCTTTAATTCCGTTATAATCAAACAATTCCGTATCTATACCGTTAGGAATCACCTTAATCGGATAATCCTTCATGTAGGATACTCTTATTTGATTTGCCATCCATTCTGATGGAGTCACAATAGTAAGGTCCTTTAAAGAATTAAACATTGACTTCTTATCTGAATAATTCCTTTTTGAAGAATCCATAATCAGGCTTATTGGATACTGACCTTTATTGGGACAGCTGTAGCATCCGATCTTCCACTTGTCACACTTAGCTATAACAAAATGCGGACAATGACCGGTAACAGGCCAGCAATCATGAAAGGTCCATATAACGCGACCTGCAAATTCCTCAGTAAGATACTTAAACAGCACAGGAAGATTAATATAATAACCATGAATATTATGAAGATGAATAATATCGGGATTCTCCTCACGTAATCTCTTCACAATCTTTCGGGTACTAAAATATGAGCCGTATCCTTGTCTGTCAAAGGCAGTAGTTATGGCAACATGAATCCAAAAGGAAATACCGTTTCCGCATTTAACACAGGGCAAATCTTCATATACTTTTCGGCGGCCTACGATTGCCAAGGTTTCGTTCCCCTTATCATTTGCCGAGCGCTGAATCATATGCATTATTCTGCCTGTTGAGTTGTTGGTTACTGTATTAATTGATACAATCTTCATTTATCTGATAATCCAGTTTACAATACTTCCGTTATAATCTGCCGTCATCTGCATTTCCCGGGGAATTACTATGATGGTTTTCCCTTCAGCCAATACAGGAGCATCCTCAGGACTGTCTATCATAATAACATCCCTGCTAAGGTAACTCCCTATCATAGGATAATAGCCTTCACCGCCTCGGCAAATATATACCTGCGCATCCAATCCTTGTGCCTCTTGCTGTAATATAACCGCATCTGCTTCAATCTGCCTACCTTCTGCCACCTGATTGGAATAATAAGGTAGCAGTACTGCATTTAGCATCAAAAATCCTGTGCAATATATTAATGCTATTCTAAGATAGCAAGCGCCAAAACCCCAATTCTTTTTATTGGCAATATGGTAAAATGCCACCGTTCCGATAATAAATATTATCGCTGCAATAATGCCGAAACAGGCTAACACATTATTGGTAATCAGCCCGATTATCATCACCAAAAAGGCATCTGTGATACCCTCATGGAGATTAGTTCCTATCAGTACAAAATATACCAGTGCAACTATCCCCTCAAACACCCATACGCAAAGGTATTTCCTGTCAACTGATATACTTTCGTTATCACTTCTGTTATCAGCATATTTAACAAAACAGCAAATAAAAGGTACAGCCATACAGAATAAGTATCTGAAACAAAATTTATTGGGTAATATCTGTCCTCTGTTCTCAGTACAAAGAATAGTAATAACAATCTCAATTATTGAGACACCCAGCATTATAAAAAGCAGTCTGCCGAATTTGTCTTTTTTAATATCCTTGCATACAGTAAGCAGCATTCCACCGCCCATACATATTCCGGTAAATGCAATATAAAAAATGATTCCTACAATTATCTGTAATATCAATGTCCAATCAATCGGAAACAGCCATTTTATCTGATCCATATAGTGATTTTCAGCTGTTAAGCCTGCATTGACATATGAGATATACACTTTTTCCAATAATAACAAAGCAGCATATACAGCACCTTCAGATATCAGTTTAACCGCATATCGCTTTTTAATATCTTTAGTCTTGTTACATAAAACCCCTGTAATCAAAAGATATAAAAAATATCCCGACGCAAATCCTATTGCCGAGGTTTTCGTAAAGTAGCAAACGGCTAGCATAACCGGAATTGCTACCATAAACCGGTCGCTATGATTGCCTGCAATGTTCTTAAGAACACAGTAAACTGTCCACATAAACACAGGATAAAGTAATACTTCCTGCATCATATACATACTTCCGGCTACGTCCGGAATCAGCACACTAAGAATCAAAACTGCCAGACACTTTTTTTTATCTTTTATTCCCATTGTATTAATTATTCCCATTGTAGGGAATACGGCAGAAGTCATAATCACTACATTTATTAATCGCATTATTTTAAAAATATAAACAGGCGAATAAAAGTAATATGCTACCGAAATAATCATTGAATAAAGAATACTTCCGTAATTTTTGGCTATTCCGCCGGATACGAAATTCCCGTCATAATGAAAGCTTCTTGCCAATGAAATATATAACTGTTCATCCGGGCCTATATGGACCGGAGTTGATATAAAGCATGATATAGCCGTATAAATACATACAGCTATTGCAAAAATTAAAACAGGAATATACAGTTTAGTTTTCTGGTTATTATTTACTTCCATGTAATAAATCCAAATTCTCCCAGTTTGGTAAACTTATCACCCGGTCTGAAAATCGTTCCGTCCTTAATGTCTTCTTCATTTTCAAATATATCCTTGAAGGATTCTTTGAATCCTTCATCAACATGATATAAGAAGAAGTATTCATTCTGACGGGCAAGGTAGGTCCATTCATCATAATCCACTACCGTTCCTCTATAATCAGACTGATGACCTTCTTCTTTCCATTCAGTCTCCATTTTATCAAGAATCTCCTCACTGGCAATCGGTATCGGAGTTCCGTATGATACCGATAAAGGACAGGCATATGCAGAGAAGAAATATTTATCATAACTGGAAGCATTTGAACATACAAAATATGTTCTGTTTCCCTTATAGGCACTACTCCTTAATATCTCGGCAATATTGTCAAAACCATACAGAAGATTGGATTCTTCTACCTTGGTAGTATATGAATCATAATAAGTACCGACAGGCATCGAAATCAGAAATGCACATGAAAGTACCAGTGCTATAACGCTTCCGGACTTTTTAGGTTCCCTGTCAATTCCCACGGTCATGAGATACAGGAACGTCAACAATATTCCTATGAAAAATGATGACGCATATCTGATATAGTCCTTTAAACTTTCACTCTCTCCGGGACTAAAGAAAACCAAATAGAACAACAGCAATATTCCGAAATAACACAATCCCGCTACCGAAGCCGAAATACCGTAATTAAACATTCTGTCACTGTCTTCGCCGTATGCTCCCGTAAGCTTAATACAACTTCCTATTACAAAAATGAGCACCAGCAAACCAAATACAGATATACTAAAACCAATAAGTGTCACATCAGTACCGCTAAAGAATCTATTAATGAAATTGTCTAAGGTTCTCTTCTGATATTCTGCCCCGTTACCCTTTAATAATGCGGCAATATTTGATATAAGGCTCTGCGAATATTCTGCCACTGCCGTAGTCGTTTCATTCTGTTGCGCCTTAAGTGTCTCATTGGTATCTGTTATTTCTTCAGCATAACTCACTGTCGCAAAAATCGGTTTTTGAGAATTAGGTAACAGATTTCCTTCATAAGTTTTTCCCAAACTAATCTGCCATGAAATGAACGTAATTCCCATTATCAGCATTAATGAAATCAGCCTTATGACACTCTTTCGTATATCCTTTTTGACCATAAAATAGTCAAATACTATAATCAGTATTCCCAGCCCTGCCAGAATAAGTCCCATATTCTTGGTAAGCACCAATGCTATAACCGCCGCTCCGATTCTTAGTATATTAAATTTGTTTTCCAATCCGTCCATATAATAACAGATAAGAAGGTATGCAAATTCTATTCCCAACAGTGAATCAATATATATGGAATTAACTGCCTTTTCATTCATAAAGCAGGGAATTACCAGCATAACGATACAAAGAATAACTGTAGACAATTTGTTCTTTTTGGTGAATTTAGTCATTATCGGCATAAGAAGGACAAATGCCATAATATGATATGCCATATATGCCATCTTATCCGAATAATAGCAATCCACAAAATTATAAAAATATTCATACAACGCTGCAAATGGTGGATAATCCTGCAACACTATTGTTGAAAGCTCATGATTGGCAAAGCTGTCATAATAAACCATATCTTTGACGGCAATTCCCCAATGAACGAATTCATCAATTTCCGTATATACAGTATTTCTGTAATATACGAACATTCCCGCAAAAACCACTAAAAATGCAATAAATCCATAGTCAATATATTTAACAGGCTCTGTATTCTCCTTTTTTAAGAACTTACTGTTATTAAAGAAAACTGTAAGTATAAGCAAAACAACAGACAAAGCACATACAAAATATGCACCAACTTCAAGTCTGTCAAAAAGTCCAAATAAATATAGCAGCAACGTATTTATGAGAATTCCCAAACCTGCACATTCGGCGAACTTACGCCTGAATAATGTCATTAAGAAAAAAGCAGGTGCAATTATCATAAACAGTATTGCATATATCCAGAACAATCTGTTTGTTTTGATAACACCGAAAGTAACGGCTGCGCCCATTCCGGTATCATGACCGTCTATATTCATACCTTCATGATTGGTTCCTATAGGGACCCTTGCCTTCCATTCACTATTGCCTGACGGACTAAAAATCATCCACAATTTAGTACCAAGAGGACCTTTTACAGTAGGAACGTCAAAATATACCGTGCTTTCACTTCCTGCCGGAATACTTATTTCCTTAGATACAGTTATTACTTCTGCATCCCAGGCAGTCGGATATCTCAAAACACAGAGTTTCATTGTCAAAGTATCATTAATATCCGTGTCCGCAATAATCGGTAGCTGAATCTGTTCAATCTTCTTAACATTGGTCAACCAAGTTTGCTCAAGATATTCATTATCAGAAGTAAACTCTATAGTATCATCCGGAACCGAAACCACCGGCATGGTAATGTGCGAATCCTTCTTAAAAAGCACCAGCACACCAATCAGTATAATTGCAATAAATATTAGATTGTCTTTAATTATTTTCTTTATATTCATTAGCATAATCCTTTAAAGATTTCCCTTCATATCCCAATTCTTTTATCAGTCCGAATAATTCCTCAAGTCTGTCGTATAACCACTCTATATCCTTTTTATTCTTAAAGGTAGGATTGCCTCCCGGCATAAGTTCCGAAGAATGTATCATAAACATCAAATAATCTGCATTGTTCTTAGCTAACCTCTCGGCAAGCTTATTGGCACCTGTCGAAGATATTGTATTATCTATTCTAAGCCACTGAGGGCGGCCTGTTATCAATCGTTTGGTTTCTCCAAGAACATTTCTAAAGCTCCTAATTGAATCCGGAAGAAACATATGCATCTTATCACAGGATAACGGAACCTCCAAAACTCCGGATTCTGTCATATGAGCAGTATTCTTTTCCCGTGAATAATCGCTTCCCGGAATACCGCTTCTGCCTTTATGCTCACTCCAACTGATTCCCGGCGTAACGGAACAGTCAACACTATATCCGTATTTGCACAGTAGCTTAAAATAATTCTCATCCATAGCCCATCTTCCGCTTCTGTGGGATAGGGGTCTAAATCCGAATCTTTCCTCTATTACCGATGTCATAGTCTTAATCTTAGCTTCCATAATATCAACAGGGTATTCTATAAGATAAGGCTTTTCATCCGTAATATGTGGAATTTCATATTCCGGAGGTGTACTCCAGGCATGAAGATGCATCCCTATTTCACACTTACCGGCTATTGCTTTAGGCTTCATATAATTAACGAAATAATCATCCATAGCCATTTCATAGTTGGTAAGCCAGGTAGGTATAAAATTGTATTTTTCGCACAGTTCCTGAAATCTCGGTAGATATTTGGCATTTTCGGTGGTAATCGCTCCGTTCTTATCCCACTGATTTTCAGCCTCTGTGTCGATAGTAATTATAAAGGATTTCATTTTTTATTTTGGTTATAATACTTTATATAAATTTTTTTTAATCTCTCGGATACTTTATGTACTTCGATATCATCCGTAGTGAGTAACTTCTCGCCTAAATAATTATCATCAAGCAAAGCATCCGCCCAATCGGTTATATCAGCATCCGCTTTCATCTGCCTGACTTTATCGGTAATTGAATTTTCTATAGGCGTTCCCGCAGATATTACACAACGGGTTCCCAAAAGTTGAGCCTCAAGAAGTACAATTGAGCTTGATTCCGTAACAGACGTCACTGCCAATACATCGGATGCGCAATACAGAAGTTCCGTATCTGTTCTGTAGCCTAAGAATCTTATCTTATCGCTAATTCCCAGTTCCTCCGACAAAGCCCTTAAAGAACCTTCGCATTCTCCCTTACCGGCCAATAGTAACAGCATATCGTTATTTTTCTTAAGTGCTTCTCCAAATGCTTTTATCAAAAGATCATATCTTTTGATATCATGTAAACGTCCCACACCGAGGATAACTCTGGTGGATTCATTTATTTCAAGAAACCTTCTTGCTTCTTCACGGGGTATTTTTTTAGAAATTACCCTCTCAATATCTATTCCGTTTCGAACGACTTCATAATGGGTTATTCCGTAATGGTCTTTGGCTTCATCCACCTGAGCATTCGTAACACAGATAGGAACGAAACCCTCTTTATTAAAGGCACGCTTAATTACCCTAAGCTTATGTCCTTTATACCTGTAGGGATTCGAATGAAGTGTATCAAATCGAATCGGAACCTTTTCATTAACAATCGGAATAAGGGTCTGATCAAGCAACTCCGATATATGCACGTGCACGATGTCCGGACTAAATTCATGAATTGCCTGTTGCCATACTCTTCTTCTTACTATTCTGTTAAAGGGGCCTCTTATTATGGGAAGCTTAATTTTGCTTAACGGATTATTAAGATAAGTTACGTTAAGACCTTCTTCTTTAACAGCTGCATTACACTCTGAATGATTCGGTTCCAAATACACATATAACTTAAAATCTATATCGGAATCATCCTTAAAATCACGTAAATAGTTAAGAACGATATGTTCTGCGCCACCGTCATTCATTCCGTATATAAGGTTCATAACCTTAATTTTTTTATTTGGTACCTTTTCTGATATCATCTACTATCCTTTGAATTCCGACATAATAAGCATCAAATGAATTATTGGCCAATACCGATTCATATGCATTGCGGGCCATATTAATAAGATGTTCTCTTGAAGACACTGCTTCTTTTATCTTATCGGTTAAGTCCTCACCATCATTATCCTTAAAAAGATATCCGTTATTTCCGTTTATTGTGTAACAGGCAGTTCCGTTGCTGTCAGATACTATAGCCGGAAGGGAAAAACTCATAGCCTCCAATTGTGATATTGATGCCGGTTCTTTTGTACTTGGAATAACGAAAAGGTCATTTTTAAGATATAAGTCAAACACTTCCTGTCTTGACAGATTCTTATGAACGGTTACCCAATCATTAGCGTCAATATCAGTAATATGATTCATTATTGAATTAAGATACTCTATCTGATTGTCCTCTACGGCTTCACCTACCAATGTAAGACTTATATCGGTTCCCAGTTCGGTTCGTACCTTCCTTACCGCATCCAAAAGCATCATATGATTCTTTCGGGGCGTAAATACACCGATACACATAATGTTTATTCTGTCATCCCGGAAGTACTCTCTCTTATCCGGGGCACAATGTGGATCCATTACGAAGGGAAGATAATAATCGTAATTTCCCGGCTTTTTACCATCTGCATCTGTTCCCAGTACAGGCGTATATCTGTTTTTAGGCGTCAAAGCATATACCGCCTTGTGTAGCAAATCCTTCTTAGGCGGTTCATCATAGTAAGGGCTTTGATTATACAAAATCGATACCGTATTCTTAGGCTTAACAAGATTGGCACTTATAGAATAAAATGTTCGATCACGTAAAATCATTACATCAGGATTAAATTCCCTAATCAGTTTCTTTAACTTACCCAATGGCGGGATTCCGTATTTAATCCTAATATCACATGCTCCTCTTTGATTTCTCTTAATAACCTTAATATAGAAGTTATTAATAAGTTGTGAAAATGAAGAAAACCCCAGCACCACAGGTTTTAGCAAAGAATAATCCTCAATCTGTGATGTGTAATAGCATATATATTTAACTTCATCCCCTCTATCAAGCAGCCCTTTTACTATGTCCAGCTGATTCGTATGATATCGCGGAGCAACATACATTATTCTCATAGCGGTTGTCTCACTGTGCCAGTACTTCTTCTTTATCTCTGCGGAGTATTCCTCCATCCGTCACTTCATAAACTTCATCTGCGTTCTGTATGGTGGTAAGTCTGTGGGCAATTATCAGTATTGTCTTTGTTCCTTTTAACATATCCACAGATTTCATTACTGCTGCTTCTGTTTCACTGTCAAGAGCCGACGTTGCCTCATCAAGTATAAGCACAGCAGGGTTGTGATAAAGTGCTCTTGCAATACCTATACGCTGTCTCTGACCGCCTGACAATCTGACACCTCTGTCACCAACAAATGTTTTCAGACCATCGGGCAATGATTCAACAAATTCCGTAAGTTGTGCATTCTTAAGTGCCTCGGTTATCTTGTCTTCATCAATCTCGTTTTCCGGAACGCCAAATGCGATATTGTTACGTATGGTATCATCCGATAAGTATATCGTCTGAGGAATATATCCTATTTCCTTCTGCCATGTAAGAACATTCTTAACAACATCCATATCATCCACCAAAATATGACCTGTTACCGGGGCCAATAATCCAAGTATTACATCAATAAGCGTTGATTTACCCGAACCGGATGCACCTATAAAGGCTACTGTCTGCCCTTTCTTGATACTTAAATTAACATCATTAAGAACAGGAGCATCACTATCGGGATATGTATATGTTAAATGCTTAATTTCGATTGAATTATTAAATGTCCAATCTTCATCACGTGTGCCATGAATCTCTTCGACATTTTCTACGGAACGTATATCTTTATCTATCAGTTCCAGAGACGGAAGTGCATACAGGAAAGCCGAAAGATGTTCGTTAATTCGCCCTACCGAAGGAAGCAGTCTAAAAGCTGCCACCGCAAATACAGCAAGCTGTGGAATAAATACCGTAAAATCTCTGTGCTGACCGTATAAAAGTTTAATAACAACCGCCAGAAGCATACCCGACATACTTACCATTTCGATAATATACTTCGGAACAACTCCGATTACACGACTGTATCTCATAACTCTGGTATAATCATGCATATTTTCATCGAACTGGCTTACGAAATTCTGCTCTCTGTTAAGCACTTTAAGTTCTTTAACACC
This sequence comes from Lachnospiraceae bacterium, assembly GCA_045629045.1. Taxonomy (GTDB): domain Bacteria; phylum Bacillota; class Clostridia; order Lachnospirales; family Lachnospiraceae; genus JAILLW01. Next base: position 80,038 of record JAZQQM010000004.1, on the reverse strand, counting down.
GCCAAGCGACTGGTTCATCCATTGATATACTTTTGCATTATACTGTTGACCTTCACGTCCCCATTTATTGGCATATTTCTTGGAAATAAAGTAGAATAAACCAACACATATAAGCAATGATCCTCCAACCGTAACCGAAATTGAATGGCTCACATCAAAGAGATAAATAAATATTGCTATACATACAAATATTTCTGCTATCATCTCCATAAAATGAAGAAGTCCGTTAGAAAACCTTTCGGCATCTACCTGTATTGTTCTTTGAAGTACCGAAATATTATTATTAAGATGAAAAGTGTATGGCTCTTTCATATATGACGAAAGAAGCTCCGTAGAAATACGACGCTGAATACGATACGAATATTTATAGATCAAATTCTTTTCGATAATGGCATAAACATCCTTTACAACATATATTGCGATAATAAGAAATGAAAGTACAACCAAAAAATACGTATAATCTGTAATTCCAAACAACTTATATATGATAGAAAGAAGTGTATTGCTCTCGATTATCTCAGGATTCATTACCAAATCAATATACGGAGAAAAAATAGCTACTGCTGCCATCTCCAAAAAACTTCCGGCAATTATCATAATAAGAATCAATATGGTCTGTTTCTTTTCTTTACCATTAAGAATATAACTAACTTTGTTAAACATAATAAAAACCTCTTATTATTTATTATTAATTCTACAAATTATCTCAGATATGTATTTCTCGTACTTTTTCCTGTCTTCTTCCTTATCTTCATGATCTGTCAACAACTTAATATCAACCTTGTCAACAGCATGTGTCTCATACCACGTATATTCTACATTAGTGTTTCCTATGTCAATTACTCTGTAGCCGTCCTTAAAAAGCTTTTCCGTAAGGGGTTTTGCCGTGGCACCCAAAGACACCAAAAACAGCACATCTTTAGGTTGTTTAACACATTCAGAGTATATTGCATCAAAACTTTCATAGGCATTTTTAGGCGGACATATTATTCTCTTAACGCTTCCTGCGCTATCAAGCATGGAATTGGTAAGTCCGTTTTGGGTATTGGCCCCTTCTATAATAACAACATCTTTATTCTTCCATATTTGACTGATTTTGGCAGCATATCTGTCACAATTTTCCTTTTGATATTCTTGATTATAAGTAACATAAAAGCGTGACACTGATGTGTTGTAATATATTTTAGTACTGTCACAACATTTCTCATATGTCTTCCTGAAAAACATAAGATGATCTTTCCAAAACCTGCGACTCTCCTTACGATACATAGATAATCCTTCAAATATTTCAGGAATCGTAACCATAAGATTATCATTATTAAAGGACAGTATTCTTCTTAAATCTTCCCCCAGTTTTTGGCTGGAATTCTGAAGTGTGATACCTTTACCGGCGGCAAGCAGTATTTCACCATCACCGAATCTTACAAGGCTCTTATTACTATCAATCAATTCATCCAGTGTTTCATCAACCGAATGAACATGAATATTGCTTTTAAATATTCCAATTTGATACATCCAATATATAATTGCGGCCAAAACTCTTTTAATCGCTTTTTTCACGAGAATATACCATTCCTCCGAAGCATCTTAGCATCATATATATGATAAATGCTGACCACACAGCAATACTAAGCAGTTTCCTGTAATATTCCACCCAGACAATATCTTTATCAAATCTTTGCATAGGGGTATTAGCATCAACATAATTTATGATTACAGCATTTTCATCTCCTGCCGGAAGATTATTAATATCTATCGTAAGATATGCTTCATCCTCTATCTGAACCATTGTCCTGTTAATATAATAAGCTTCCGTCTTCGTAACAAAAAATGAAGCAATAAATGCAATTATTATGCCTGTAACTATGGCAACAACCGCACTGATTATCCGAGAACGTCTACCTCTTTCGCATATGTTTCTTAATCTTGTAAAGCATGTTTCCACCGGCAGTTTAATAATTCTTGAACCGATTTTGGACGTTTTATTTGTTTTAGTCGGAGCGATTTTACCAAGTTCATAGAACAAAAACTCGCCCATAAATATCCAGCAAATGTTTTTAAAAGACGTATTAACGAAAAAAGGCTCCGATATTGCTGCAATACTCAACGACAATGTAATACCCAATTCTATCCTTTTGTCGTTAATAATTAAATATCGAATCAATCCTATAAACCCGATTATCATCAATACAAAAAATATTACTCCGTAGTGCATCAGCGCATAAACATATGATGAATCCAAATTATTTAAACTAGGCGCTAACGCATCACAATATCCTGTTCCGAATAATGAGATTGGATTAGCTCCCATATATTCACGGGTAATGTAATATCTGGTATTCAACAACTTATTAATAATCTCAAAATACGGTGACGGCATAACATTTGCACCAACCACCATAAACAGTGCGCTTAAAGGAACGAGCATATAAAACAGTCCCTTTTCAAACATGCTGAATTGTTTTCGCTTATTAACATATATGTTCACTATCAAAAACAATACCGCCAGAGCAAATCCTGTATAGCTTACGGAATAAACAAAAATATATACATTAAACCCCAGCATTAAAGCACTCACCAAATAGAGTTTTTTTCCCTGTGGTCGAAAGGTATATATCAAAAACGCGCATAACAACATAGCACTTATTTGAAGGACGTTAGGATGAGTCGAACCCAGAGAATATCTTAATATATGTGATAATCCAAGTTTTTCCTGAGCCCTTATTATGTCTTCTTTAATACCGAGAAGTACCAATAGCATGGAAACTGTCATGGTAACTGCCCATATCACGGTTCCTATGGCCATAACCCTTTTAACAGAAACATTCTTCATGCCGATTATAGTCGCAAAAATAATAAACTGACCGATTTCACCTGATGATCGATAAATAAAACATGCCAGGCCCATAAGCAGAATAATTGTTATCCATTCATAAATACTGTATTCTCCGAGTACTAACTTAGCTATTATAAAAACAGCGCTGACTATCAAAGCCAAAGTGTATACCTTTTGACCCTGATAAAAGCCCAGTCCCTTGACTGCAAGCATAATACCAAAGAAAAAATAAAACAGAATCTCTTCAATTGAAAAACAATCATTTTTACTTAATTCCATATACTTCTATAGTCCGGTCTGTAACATCATCCCAATTGTACTTACCTGTAATAAACTCCGAAGCTCCGCCTGCCAATTTGTTTCTAACCGATTCATTACCTATAAGCAATTTCAGTTTATCCTCCAGGTCAGCAACATTGCCTTTTTCAAATGTGAGTGCATGGTCTTCCACAACCTCGGTGTTTTCTTTAATGTTGCTGACCAGACAGCACAAACCGTAACTCATGGCTTCCAGCAGGCTCATGGCCATTCCTTCAATGTCACTTGGCAGTACGAAGGCATATGCATTGGAATAAATCTCTTTAAGCAAATCTCCGTCTACGAAATCCGTAAAAATTATAGTATCATTGCCCGCAGCCTGTTTCTTAAGCTCATCAAAATATGAGGCAGAGTGTGAATTGCCTCCTGCAATAACCAGTTTCTTGTGTGGCAAATCAAGATTAGCTTCATATAGGTGTGTATAGGCATCAATTAAATAATGCGCACCTTTTTCAGGCACAATCCTTGCTAAGAAAAGAATGTAATCGTCTTTATGAAGTCCCCACTTTTGGGTAATCATATCTGCCTGCAAAGTCGCCGGTGTATCCACGGCGTTCGGGATAAATATCGTTTCTCTGCCGTATGTTTCTTTAAAATAGTCTTTAACATTTGCAGAAAGCACGATCACTTCATCAGCATATTTGGCAGCACACTTTTCACCATATTTAAGCATTCTTGTAGCAAAGTTACCCCATTTTGACCTTTGCCAGTCAAGACCGTGAATTGTTGCAACAGTTCGTTTCCCAAAGAATTTCGCTATCGGAAGGGTTATACAAGGGCCTTCGGCATGATAGTGAATCACGTCATATTTTCCAAAGAGTGCTCTTATGGTTGCAAGATAAGAATAAACTATAGCATTAAGGCTCTTGGATTGTGATGTGGGAACCGTAATAATCCTGATTCCTTCATAGTTTTTACCCACAAGTGTCTTATATCTTTTGTTCGCATTACGAGATGCATGTCGGTTATATACCTCGATGAATAGACCTTTATCAACCATTCTCTTGGCAAGTTCGGCAACAACTATCTCAACTCCGCCTTCCCTTCCGGGAATTCGTTTATGTCCTATCATTGCTATCTTTTTATGCTCATTCCGTATCTGCTTTTTAATTCGATGAGACTCTTCGGAAGTCTTCCAAATAAAAAACAAATTGGTGGTCGCATATCTTTTAAGCAGGCGTCGTGGATTATGTAATAATCTGTACAACCATTCAAGACACATTTCCTGAATCCATTTTGGGGCTCTTTTGGCTGTTCCGGCATGAAAGTCAAAGCCTGCACCCACACCCAACATTAATCCGTCAATTTTGTCTTCATGAGCTGCCATCCAGTATTCCTGCTTGGGTGCACCAAGTCCAACCCATACAAAATCCGGCTTAGCCGCATTAATCATCTTAACCGTTTCTTCATCTTCTTCTTCGGTAAGCGGTCTAAAGGGTGGTGAATACATTCCCACAATATTAATCCCCGGATATTCCTTAAGCAATGCATCTTTTAGCTTGTTAAGAGTATCCTCGGTACTTCCGTAAAAGAAATGCCTGTATCCCTTGGAAACGGAAATTTTAAACACTTCTGTCATAAGATCCGGGCCCGGTACACGTCCCGCATCCCTAAAGCCTCTTCGCCGGCTGACCACCGACAGGGGCTTTCCGTCGGGAATAGCCAGTATCGCGCCGTTTTGAACCTTACGATATTCAGGTTCTTTATATGACATTACCGTTGTATGAACATTGGAAACACATATATATTTACCCTTAAGTTCCTCAAGGTTAGTTTCGATATACTCCAGAGTTCTTGCCATATCGGTAACAGCAATATTCGTTTTTAGTATTGGACAAGTATATATTTTTCTCATGCTAATCTATTGCACCAGTTCCAAGAATCTTGCTGCATATTCCTTAGGCGTGTCAAAAACAGTCTTTCTGCAGTTAACTGTATATTGATTAACCAGCTCTTTGTCGTTAAATAATTTCTCAATCTTGGCCGTTAATGCAGACGCATCTCCGGGCACAAATAATTCACCTGTCACACCATCATCAATAAGTTCCGGAACGCCGCCTATATTCGAAGCCACAACCGGTGTGCCCAAAGATATACTTTCCATAACCGAAAGCGGACAATTTTCGTTACAAATTGATGGAAATACGGTAAAACTCGCATTCGCAATCATTTCATACAATTCTTTGCCCTTCAGAAAGCCAAGATTCTTAACATTGGGCACCGCATTAACCTTATCTTCAAGAGGACCGCCGCCGGCAAAAACAAACTTTATATCAGGAAGTTTCCTGCAGGCTTCAAGAAGTGTATCAACACCCTTTTCATCAGAATATCTTCCGAAATAAAATACATAATTTTCCTTTGATTCATTATTTATGATATCTTTGTCAATGTCTGCGAAATTATGCATCACGGCAATTTTGTCTTTAAGGCCCGGATATCCTGACAACTTATCTGCCAAAAATCGGCTGGGAGCAATAATAGTATCAACCAGTTCATAGGTTTTCTTATGTCGATAATATCTACCCTCAAAAGCAGCCAACATGCTCTTGATTCCGGAATTATGAAGACACTTATTTCTCACACAGTATTTATAATCTCCCATATTGCATCGGGAGCATAATTCGCCTGTTGAAGGTATCCGCATAAGATGATTGGGACATACCCATTGCAGATCATGAGCAGTATATACCAGTTTTACTTTATTTCCCGTTCTTCGTTCCCAGTTACGTACAGCATAAATAACCGATGGAGTCAGCTGAAAATTAAAATTATTAAGGTGCACAACCTCAGGTTTAAATGCATCAAGCACCTTGGTGATTTTGTTATAAGCTTCCTTTGAATAAATTATTCTGAAAGGATAAAGGAGTTTGCTTAACTTACCTGTATGGAAATCCATATTTGGGGTATATTCATCAATACTGTTACCGACAATTCTACCTTCGTGTTCCATTCCGAAATATTCAACTTCACATCCCATATCCTTAAGGCATTTACCCAAAGTAAATATATAGGTTTCAGAACCACCGTTTGGATATAAAAACTTATTTACAATCAATATTTTCATAATATGCTCTCGTTTACATTAAAAATTGATTTTGAGCGGTTCAATTCCGGAATCGGGAAAATTAATTCCACTTCCGTTTCTTACATATACATCAAGTGTTCCATATCTTTTTGCTTCAAAATCAGATGTATCAATCTGCGGCTTTGATGTATAATGTCTATCTTCATCAGAATACATAATAATTACATCAAACTCATTAAGCTGACTTATAGAATGAAAATCATCTTCACCCGATAACGTATTCCAACCATCATACATTCTGTTAATGTATGGATCGTACATATTATCATGATAAGAATGATAGAAATATATTCTGTCAACGTCCCTAATCATACTGTATAACTCAAGTGTCTTATTAGACTCAAAATATTCAAGAGTAGACAAAATTTTTACATCCGGATATGACATACTCGTATCGACTATAAAATCAGCTGCTGTCTGAACTCCGTTACCTCTAAACCTATAGTAATCTGCCTCACGAAGCATAACTCTCCCATGGGCCAGAGTCAGCAAAATAAGTCCAACTATATATACCTTTTTTCGCCACTTCCGTAATATACCTGTAGCAAAAGGAATATACACAAAAATATATGCAAATCCAACGGAAGCGGGTACAATATATCTCTCGGTCATTCCAATGGAAGCATATATCAATACCTGCGGAAGAATAATAATGATTCCAAGTATAAATTCCTTCCAATATTTCTTAATCTTCTTAAAGTAGGAAAGAAGAATTATTGTAAACAGTAACCCAAATCGCAATAACCATTTAAGATCCGAATGAAAAGAAGTACCCCATGCTTCAGCATTGAACATATCGGATTTTAGATTATATGTTCCGCCTTTATATTCATTCGGATTGATTATAAACAAACAACCATATAATGTCTGCGCCATTAACAGCAGCAATACAATATAAATAAGCAACCGCTTTTTAATAGCCGCCCATAAGCCTTTTAAAGTAAGTTCGTTATTATCAAGATCAATGTAAAACACATACAGTCCGACAAACGGAATTAATAAAAACAGATTCTCTTTATAGAAAATCATCATTTCAAACAGTATTACTGCTATTACTAAATAACCTTTTTTTGCCGTTTCTATATATTTTTGAAGTAGGAAAAAGCCTACCGAAAACAAAAGTATCCCCTGAATCTCGTGGGTTCCCAGTTTCCACCATATACTGCTTTGATACCCTAAAAAAACCGTTATTGTAAAAGCAAACGAACCTAACTTACTAAGGTGATACGGCCTAAAATTTCTTGCATTCAAATATATAAATATAAAAGCAACTAAGGACTCAAAAGCCTTCAGCAGTTCATATCCGATCAAATTGTCTCCGAACATCGGAATCAGCAATGCCTTAACAGCCATATATAAAGGTCTGAATCTATTTACAATGTCGCTTCTTACTGAATAGCTAACCAATTCAGGTAATGTCATTCCATTGTTATAGTTATATACATATCCCAATATTTCATGATCATCCACCAGGTGAAGTCCCGAAGTAATCGTTCCAAGAAAAAAACCAGGAAGAAATATCAACGCCGCACCTAATATACTGACCATCACTACTTCTCTAAAAGTCACTTTATCAGATGAATTATTCACTTATTATTTCTCCATTAACATTGAATACTCTATCTGTCTATATTCAGATTTCCAAAATTCCATATCTTTCTTGCTGCAATCCCTAGTATCTGAAGCATCCAGAGTATCACCCGGATGCACTATCAATTCAATATATCTGTCTTTTTTATTGGCGTAAGCAAGAATCTTATCTTTCATCGCATTATGATGAACTATATCAACCATGCCGCTTCGCATCATCCCCCATGCCATTGCCCCGTCAAGTGAACAGGGTTTCAATTTTCGTACTACCCGTACCGACAAAATATTAAGAATTATATTTTTAACAAAATTAACAAACGGAACGGTTCTTATAACATTCTTCGTAGTAATAAACGGCAATATGGGTTCTCTTGTTATTCTTACATATTCCAATTCATCCATTAGGTTAAGTTCATTAACCGCTTCCATCATGGCATCAAAAACAAGTGGAATCATATGAGTGTGTTGATGTGAATCCATTCTGATTCTGCTATAAACAGGGCTTTTACATAATCTGCTTATTTGACACTTAAACTCATTTTTAATTTGGTTCTTCAACAATTTATATTTTTTGCCCGGTATAAAAGAATGTATGAATAAATAACTCCAAGTGTATCCAAACCGCCCGTTCTGAATAAGGCTTAAACCTCCTACAGTATTAAGATGTATTGACACAAGAGGTTTTTTATTAAATGAATCCCATTCATTCTCCAAAAGGCTGATGCACTCTTCATAGCATCCCATGTTAGTCAAAATACTAATACTGTCAAGTTTACCTGCTTTTATCAGTTCAATAATCCCTTTACTGGTTTTAAGAGATATTCCATAGTCATCTGCATGATAATCTATATTATGCATTCCTTTCTCCTTCATTCATTACATAAAGCGAAAGCATATTGGCAAGTGCCCAGGGATAACCGTCAAAATCTATTGGATATATGTTAAATTCATCAGTATCACAAGATGCTCCGGGCAAAGTACCATCCTCCTGCACACACATCTTGAGAGCCTCGAAGCCTCGAAGCATACGGGATTTGTGAATACCTATAAGCACCTTGTTATCCAGTGACTGGGCTATTGAGTAAAGAATTAATGCAGTAGCACCTGTATCCGCAGGACCGTCTTTGGCGCATAACTGCCAATTGTATAATCCACCTTCGGTCTGATAAGTTTCTACTTTATCCACAATTCTTCTGTAGGCCTGTTTAATAAGTTCATAATTTCCGTTATCGGGTTCCATATAGTTAAGAAGTTCCGACATTCCGGTAAGGAGTCGTCCCACAGCCATTCCCCAGCCGACTATTCCATACTTAATCCCTGTCTCCGCATCATATCCGTGGTAAGGAATTAACAGCTTTTCATCCATTCCGTTCTGCAAAAATGCCTGTATCTGCGTTACTGCTATGCTGGTGGCATCAACATCATCAAATTTGGCACCGTATTTAGCAAGGAACGGACAAACATATCCTATAGTATCAACGCATATCAGTTTATCCTTTTTCCCCGGATGATAAAGTAATGCACCCATTTCATCCGTCTCATATAAGGACACATATTTAATAATCGCATCAAGACCTTTTTTGTATTTTTCTTTATTTGTTATTTCGTAAATATCAATTAAGGCCATACCCGAATACACATCTGCCAAAGAACGCAGCTTACATCCGCCGATAATCCATCTGTCATAATATCTGCGAACCATTTCAAAAACTTCACGGCCTTCCTCGGTATTAACATTCTTTTTGTAGTAGTCCATCAATGCTCTTGCCAGTAATCCGTTTCCGTATCCGAATTTATCAAGTGCCTTTGATTTTGGAGAAAACAGAGCCTTAAAGGGACGTGATAAATAGTCACCCACCGTATAATGAGGATAACTGAACAGTTCATATTGTGTTTTGTTTAATAATTTGTTAATCATAACTATTTCCACATGTGATACAAAAGCATATATGCCTGTGTATTTTTAATAAATAATTTAGTTTTTATCTTATATCCCAAATCAAGCATGACGCTGATTTGAGGACATTCATTTAATAACGAAGTCAGTTTTGTATGACAAATATCAATATTTTCTCTGTACCTGTCACGTTCTCCCCTTCGAAGTAATGCTATCTTTGATGCTACCAGCATAATGGCAATTACAAGATTCCGTTTAACCGACATAATGGCATTTTCATTGGTTACACGTTCCAGCATAATTTCCCAGCATCTAATCTGGTCCATATACCGGGGTGTAAATTTCCTGTTAATAGCGCCATGTGGGTTTAGATAATAACCATATCCGTCATAATTAGCTAATTCTACGAATGTTGCTCCGCCAAGAGCACAGTCCGAAAGGAACACCATATCTTCACCAATGGTTAGATCTTCACGAAATGTAACCTTTTGAAGAAGGGATTTCTTATATATTTTGCTCCAACAGCGACTGTTACCGTTTACTATCTGAGCATTAATAAATTCCTGCCCCTTATACTGTACATATTCTGTTTTGGCCAAGGGATTCCCTACCTCTGCCGTGTATCGTACATCATTATCCGACCACTTAAAAAAACCACAACCCACAACATCCGAATCCGTTTCTTCAGCTATCTTAAGAAGCTTTACAAACATATCCGGCTTGACTATATCATCGGAGTCAACAAAGGATACATAATCTCCTTCGGCTATTGATGCACCCAAATTTCTGGATGCGGAAACTCCGATATCTTCCGTCATCTGATATTTAATTTCCGGATGGTGAAGAAGCAATTCTTTTATTCTAAGATGTGTTCCGTCTTCAGAGCCGTCATTTATTACAATTATTTCGGACTCATCATTTCGAAGCACATTAACTGCTGCCATTATGTTGTTAACACATCTTGCGATGTACTCTTCACCGTTATGTACGGGAATAATCACACTAAGTTTCATACAATTCTATAATCTTCTTTCCGTTTTGAAGAGCTTCAAGTTTATACTCCGGCATTTTCTGAATTAACCGGTTTCTTATACTTCCTTCATTACATTTAATAAATTCAAATGCCTTTACCAGGTCATTTTCATTAGTTAATTTCTGAACCGGAATAACGTATCCGTCATCTGTTCCAAACAAATCTTTGGCAATTCCCCTTGCCTTGACGGAATATCCCACAACCAAAGTCGGTACTGTAGTAGAATATGCCGCAATCGTGGCATGAGTTCTGGCGCCGACAAAAAATCTGCACTTGCTTATAATATATTTAAGCTGACGACAGTTATGGTCTTCCACCAAAATAACTTTGCCTGTATTCTTATATTTTTCATACAGTTTCATAAGCGGTCTTCTGTCATCATTTCGTTCCCATACCACATGGGGAATTAATGCCACCGACATATCCGTGCTATCTAAAATGTACTCAATCAGCTTCTCATAATTTCCGACGGTTATTCCCTCTATGTTTTCATTGGACTGAATAAGCGGGCTGATATTTATTCCCACCATTCCGCCGGTAATATTACCCGCTTCATCTTCGGCAGGAAGTTTAAATCCCTCAGGAAGTCGGGTATATTCAATATCCAAAGTAAATGCCGGGTCCGGAAGACATATTACTCTTTCCGGATTGCTGAGTTTACTTTTTAGCGCTTCATAAGTGACCGATTCTCTTGCAATTACGAGACTGTATTTATCAATATCAGACAGTATATCTTTTCGTTCAAGGCTCTCCGGCTCAACCGAACAGCCAAGCAAAACCGTTTTGGTCCCCTGCCTGTTAAAAGCTCCGTTTGTCAAGAACAAATCGTTAAGCATCACATCATAGCAGTAATTGTCTCCCCCAATTGAAACAGCAACGGGATACTTATCTGCCTGATTTTTCTTACTAAGATATTTACCGAATCTATACCGTATAAAACTCTCTTTATCCTTTGTAATTATTCGGTATCCGTAATAAAGAATATGGGCAAGTTTATGTTTGTTAAAGCTTCTTTCCTGCACAATCCTATATAAATCACCCAAAGTGTATTGCTCATCTTCTTCGGCATAATAACTGATAAGAATCGGCTTATTATCCCCCAAATCAGAGCAAAGCATTCCTGCCATGCTGTTGGCGATTGCCTCACATCCATGATTACCGCTTCCGGCATGCATATATAAAATTATATCTTTATCGTTGTTTGATTTCATTTTCTGTAATAAACCATAAATGCCAGTTTAAGTACTGATACGGTAACTATATTAGGATGCTTCAGTACAATATATACCAGTTTGTTGTCTAAGCCATTAATTACCACATCAGCTGTATTAAGGCATTTTTGAACCAGTTCGTCTTTACGAATTTTGGTAAGATTCTTTACGGCATTTGAATAATTGCATCTAACCTCGTTCTTAACAACATGGAACAAAAAGAAGACTTCTTCACGGTTCAGCGCTTCAAGGATTTTAATACGCATCGTCGAGTCATCCTTAAACTTATCACTGATCATTTTAAATAAGGTCTCGTAATGAAGCTTATTATTTTCAAATGCCCTGCTGTCATATCTGTGCACTATGGAATCATCTATATACCGATAAAAGTAATATGCTTTGTGATCCATAATGTATAGTCGCGTTGCATCCATGATAATCGGGAGAATAATAGTGGAATCATCACCCATTCTTACCTTATCATCACAATACTTACTGTTATTCTCAATTAAGGTTCGTTCTATCAGCTTCATGCATCTGCTGACATGTATCATCCTATTCTCATTTCCCAGAAGATTGGGGATAACACATTTTGCAATATCATCCTTTGTATATTCCCCGGGTTCCAGAGTCTGATAAACATATGTTGTATCTTTGTTTTCTTTAACTATGGCATAATCGGAAGATATCATTTCTCCCGGTTCTCCCTTAAGTTTTGATGACATCTCTTCTATCATCACGGAATCAACATAATCATCCGAATCAACGAAAGAAATATATTCTCCTGTTGATTTGGCAAATCCCGCTTTCCAGGCAGAAGAAGGTCCGCCGTTTTCTTTATGGATTACTGTAATTTTCTCATTAACTGCGGCATAATCACCACATATTTGGGCACTTTGGTCTGTTGATCCGTCATCAACCAAAATAATTTCCAAATTATCATAGGTTTGACCGATAAGTGACTCAATACACTCCGAAAGATATTTTTCTTTGTTAAATACCGGTACAATAATAGATACCTTAGGATTAGGCATGTACTAATTCCTCATAAAATCCGATTAACGTATTTATCGTATTATCAATACTGAATTCTGTTTTTGCTTTATCATAAGCTTCGTCCGCAAGCTTAACCGAAAGCGTCTTATCATCCAGTACTTTCTTAATTCCTTTATATAAACTGTCAACATTCTTTGGCTTAACCAGAATACCGGTCCTACCATCTTCAATCATCATCGGAATTCCGCCGACATCAGTCGCTACTACTGCACAGTTCATGGTCATCGCTTCAAGGATTGCCAGGGACTGACCTTCAAAATATGATGGCATTACAAATATATCAGTATCCATAAGTTCCCGAGTTTTTTTATCTTTATCAAGCCATCCGAGATAATTAATAAAGTCATAGGGAACTATCGTCTTTGATAAACTCTCATCTTCCCATATTCCGCCAAGTCTTAGCTCTATACCGGAATATTCTTTATGAAGTCTTATAACAGCCTCAATCAGTTCCGCTACGCCCTTTTCCCTGCACAGTCTTCCCAAAAATAGAATTCTGCCGGTACCGTGGGTTTTAACGGGTTTGTCGGGTATCTTAAGAGTATCCGGAAATACCGTTATATCATCTATTCCAACTGTCTTTTCAAAAAACTCTTTATAGTAAGGCGACAAAACCAGGAATTTATCCGCACTTTTAAGTACACTGCAGGTTTGACCCTTACGCTTTAAACTTAAGGAATTATAGTAATCGTCCCATTCTCCGCCATGTTGATGGATAATTACTTTCTTTCCATACCTCTTGGCCTTTTTAATAAAATAAATTTTTCGTCGGAAACTGTTATCGGAAGCCACATTTACATGTACAACATCAGCCCACTTAAGCTTATGTCCAAACTCCGCATAAGCCTTAGCAGCCACCATCAGCTTATATACTTTGGAGCCCTCTTTCATAGTCCCGATATAGTCCAGTTCAACCTTCTTATCAAGACCTGCTTCGTAATAATTATTTACTACCGCAGATATTCCGCCATGAACACTTCTGTCCGGGCCAATCATCAAAACATGTATTTTATTGTTTGTTTCGCCCGTTACAGCCATCAGTTATTTACTGCCCTTCGTACTGAATACAACTCCGATTGTCTTAAAAAGAATCTTAAAATCAAGCCCCAATGACCAGTTATCTATATACTCCAGATCATACTTAACCACATCATCAAAATTATCAACATTTGATCTTCCCGAAACCTGCCAAAGTCCCGTAAGTCCCGGAGTCATAGAAATTCTTCTTCTGTAGTGCCGGTTATATTTTTCAAACTCATCCTCTGTCGGAGGTCTTGTTCCCACCAAACTCATATCGCCCTTAACTATGTTAAAGAACTGCGGTAGTTCATCAATACTGGTCTTTCTTATAAACTTACCAACCTTAGTAATTCGAGGATCATCTTTCATCTTGAACATAAGCCCTGCCACTTCGTTCTTTGATTCAAGTTCCCTCTTACGTTCTTCGGCATCAATATACATGGAACGGAACTTAAAAATCTTAAATCTTCGACCGTTTCTACCGATTCTTACTTGTTTAAAGAATACAGGACCTTTTGAATCAATCTTAATAGCCAAGGCTACAAACGGTGTAAATATTACCGTAATCAGGCATCCTATTAACCCGCCTATAATATCGATTAGGCGTTTTACCATAAGTTTCTTGTAACTACCCTGAGCCTGAATATATGATATTACCGAATACTCGGCGAACTGTCCTACTCGTGAACGTTTTGATTCCATATCCGGAAGCTCCGTACAGTAATCGCACCTGACACCCATGTCATAAAAATAATGAATTAACTTATTCACGGATTTCTGAGACCAGTCGGGTGCATAAATAAATACTTCATCCACCGCTATCAGCATAGACTCTTCATAAAATGCATCATTGATTTCATCCGTAAGAACTGTCTTGACTACCTGAAAGCTAAGATCAAGATTTTCTTTGAGCTGCTCATTAACCGCCTCAAGTAAATCCGGCTGGGTCACTACCATAACCTTGGTCTTTACCGATTCGGATTTGTAATATACACGCATGCTCTTTCTGAACAAGAGATGAGACAGAAGCTGCATAATAATATCAATAACAACGAAATATGCCATTACCCATCGTGAAAAACCGTCAGCCCACTTAAGGAAGTACATAAACACCAATGAAACCAAAACCATAACAACATTCATCTTAGTAATCACATATATTTCCTTCCACAGCTTCCTATTCATGAAATCACTGTTCCAGGCAATAAAGAAACTGTATATGGTACAAATCATCACCAAAATGAGGCACACCATAAAGTGGCTTTGCTTATCGGCCATATCCACAAAATTACCGAATCTGATATAGGTGGACAAAACAAAAGAAAGCACAATGCAAATCACATCTGCCAGCCACAAACCATATGTAATTATGACTTTGTTTTTACTGTTCATATTATTTGTTAAGTCCCAGTCTTCTTAATACTCCGCGAGCAATACGGTCCATCCTGTAATTCAAATAATGTATTTTGACTATTAGCTTCCATCCGAGAATTGTAATCTTTCCCGGTTGCTGATTTAATCTTTTATATTTACCCGACCTGTTTTTATATCTTTGTAACTCTGCCCTGCATTCTTCGGAAGTAAATACCTTTCCGCATCTGTCCATATAATGGAACGATTCATATATGTTTTGTTCCGCAGACCAGTAACCATCCGAGTAATTGTGTCTGGCCCAATACTTAGGGGCCAAAACGTATTTAAGCGTCTCGGAAGTAAGCACCGGAAAATACACAAAGGAAGAATTCGAAGAAAGCA
Organism: Lachnospiraceae bacterium; assembly: GCA_045629045.1. Lineage (GTDB taxonomy): Bacteria > Bacillota > Clostridia > Lachnospirales > Lachnospiraceae > JAILLW01. Next base: position 64,237 of record JAZQQM010000004.1, on the reverse strand, counting down.
GGTATTTCGCATTCTTAATAATTGAATAATCCTTGGCTAAATCATTGCTGACAGCAGGTATCCCCGGAAGAAGTTTGTTAGCTTCCTTAACATCATTCGTTATTATCAAAAACTCCATCTTGGGATTAATGGTTCGCATATGCTTCATCCCGTTAATCCAATACTTCTTCGTTAGAAAAAGTTCCGGAGAATCCATATAATCACCGCAACGAACATGTATAATACATAAATTTTCTTTGCTGTATTCATAGCAGTCGAACTCATCTTTAACCTTAAGCCACTGCTTTATTTCATCACGATGGTGAATAAAATAGTCTTCTGACTGCATAATTCCCGAAATCAAAGTTCGATCCGGAATATGTCGCATATTCTCATCTGTCGGTGACACACAGGCGCCGTACAAAAATGCATCATGCTTTGAATTCGGAGCAAAGAGCCTTTCTTCCTTTTCTTGATATTCCCTATCAAAATCCTCGGCAGAAGACTCTACGCCATAATCCAGGTCCATAAAATACAGGCCACAGTCACTATGAATATTGTTGGCCATGGTTTCGCGTCCGAGGATACTAAAATCATATCCGTTATCAAGTGCTATGCATCTTGTTGTCACATAGCAGAATAATTGATTTCCTAATCCCTGACCTTTAGTAAGTACGGTTCCTATCATAATGTCGTTTCAACCAGCTTTTCGTTATCAACTTTATAGATTACATCGCAGTTGGCAATAGTGTTTAACCTGTGGGCAATAATTACCATAGTCTTCTTGCCGTGGAAGCTGTTGACCGCATCCATAACCGCTGCTTCAGTTTCATTATCAAGTGCCGATGTTGCCTCATCAAATACGAGAATTTCAGGCTTATTGTAAAGAGCTCTGGCAATTCCGATACGCTGTCTTTGACCACCCGATATTCGAACACCTCTGTCACCTATCTTTGCATCAAGGCCTTCCGGCAATGATCTTACGAAATCCGCAAGTTGTGCTTCTTCAAGAGCTTCCCAAATCCTGTCTTCATCAATCTTATCCGCATCAATACCAAAGGCAATGTTCTCTCTAATCGATTCATCAATCAAATAGATAGTCTGCGGAATATAACCTATCTGGGCAAGCCATGATTCGTAATTCTTAAAAATATCAATTCCGTCACAGGTAATCTCACCCTCCTGTGCGTGCAATAATCCAAGCAGAATATCAACCACCGTTGATTTTCCTGCCCCTGAAGGTCCTATAATACCTACCGACTGTCCTTTCTTAACTACCATATGAGCATCGGTAAATATATTTTTGTCTGCATCCGGATAGTGAAAAGATATATGGTTAAGTTCAATCTTATCTTTAAGCACAAGGGCTTCCGAAATACTGTTGGCTTTACGTGCTTTAAGCATCTCATCATTCTTCATGCCTTCCTGAAGATTCTCATACACAAAATCAAGGCACGGCTGCATATAAGAAATCTCCGTCAGATAAGTATTGATTCTGTTAACAGAAGGAAGGACTCTGACTGCGGCAACAGCAAAAGTTGCAACCGTCGTAATCATTGCCGTCACATCACCGCCACCCTTGATGAAAACAAGAATGAAAGAAAGCATACTAACCATAAATACGGTTTCTATGGCAAGACGTGGAATATTATTCATAACCGTATAAGTTTTGGCTATCTCTGCTCCAACCTCACCGGTTTCATAATAATTGCGAACGAAGAATTCCTCACGATTGAGGACCTTAACATCCTTAAGGCCGTATGTTGCCTGAATACGCCACTTGGCAATTCGTGACTGATAGTTCTGATTCTTAACACCGATTTTGTTAAGTCTCGGTTTGAAAATCTTGGTTATTACCAATGTTAGAATTCCGAACACCAAAACAATAAACAATGTCATCTTCGTATCCTGGAACAAGAGGAATATAAAAATGAACAGCGATACAATTGCTTCCGAAATAAGCGAAAGAAGATTCGTAAGCAATGTAAACGTAGTTGGAATATCCGCATCCGTCAGTCGAAATACAGTCGGAATGTCCGCGCCCAAATAGTCCTCGTAAGGTCTGTTTAGGAACTCGGCCATTACTCTGGCAATCATTTTATTACGATTATGTGCGATAAACTTGGTCTGAACACTGACCTGAAACAAAATGAATAAATTCTTAACAACGAACACTATCATGAGAAGAACCAGCAGGAACGTTGTTAAGTCACTTGCATTGGTAACATTAAAGAAAGCACATATCTTAGTTAATGTTTCATTTCCATCGATAGTGCTTTGAAGTTTGTCAGGAGTCAAAAGTACCGTAACTACAGGTATCATAGTACCTACACCGAGGGTTTCGAGTATACCTCCGATGAAGATTAAAATACCCAATACAAGGAACATTAACTTCTGTTTTTTGTCGAATATGTAGTTGATTTTTTGTAGCATATTTTTCTTTTCCATAGATATCAAGATTATACTACAAAACAGGCTATAAATCAAAGAAAAACGGAGGGACGACGCCCACCGTATATGCTATCCTTTACGTATTTTTCTGTACATCCACAACAGCTTATAATAAATCATAAAATACAAGGTATTTCCAAGCTGCATATGAATAAGTTTCTTTTCCTCGGGATTAACGTATTTTTGATAATATTTGTTCTTCTCAAAATCCGGAAAATACTTAATCATTTCATTTCCCAGTTTACGCACGTAAGAAGCCTTTGTATGCTTTACACCCGGCATATACGAAAAGAGTGTATTTATATAAAACAATCTCGTAAACATATACTCAATTTCAGGAGTATATTTACTGTAAAAATCATGTCTTTTTGCTTCTTCAATCATAATTCTTCCGGCCTGCATTCTATCGTTGCAACGGCTTTCGGTAATTGTGTGAACAGTCGAAGAATCATGCTGATAATAATAGTAAAGCGGCTCCTTTACATATTCAAAATGATTGTTCAAAAGAAGAAACGAGTTGGCAAGGGCATTGTCTTCATAAAAGATGTTTTCGGGAAAAACAAGCTTGTTTTTAAGAATCATTTCCCTTTTAAAAATCTTAACGCACAATGAGCCTGTCTCAAGGATAAGATTCCGTCTCTTATCATCATCCAGTATACCGACCTGATTATCATTACTGTTACAGCTAACCTGACCTACCTCAAACGTATAGTGATCCACCAAAGAATAATCGCATCCCACACAGTCGGCGCCGGTGGCTTTGGCCCGGTCAATCAATTTCTTATACATATCGGGGCTAATCCAGTCATCTGCATCGATAAATCCTATCCACTCGCCTTTAGCCTCTTTAATTCCGATGTTTTTGGCTCCCCCCTGATGGAGATTTTTGGCAGAATGAATCGCACGGAACTTATCGGGATACCTGGTTTTGTATTCCTGCATGATATCAAAAGAGTCATCGGTAGAACAATCATCGACGGCTATGATTTCATAGTCGTCGATGTTCTGGTTAATTAATGAATCTAAACAATGATTAAGTTTGTGGTCTGCTGCCATGTTATAAACAGGCACTATAATAGATAAAAGCATACTTTTGGATAATTATTTCTGTAATGATGTAGCTGATACTTCAAGAAGCTTGTTCTTCATCTCGTCTTCGATTCTGCGAAGTTCTGTTTCGGCTTCGGCACGCTTGGTTCTTCCATCCTGCTGAATCTGAACAACTTCATCAAGCGTATCAATAAGCATCTGATTTGTCTGGGTTAATGTTTCGATATCCACAATACCTCTTTCCGATTCCTTGGCAGATTCAACGGTAGCTATCTTAAGTGCCTCAGCATTCTGCTTAAGGAGTTCATTAGTCATATCGGTAACTTCCTTCTGAGCCTTGGCAGCTTCACCGGAATGATTAATCCCGACAGCTATAACCATCTGGCTCTTCCAAAGAGGAATAGTATTAACCAATGTAGACTGAATCTTCTCAGACATTGTAGTGTCATTATTCTGAAGAAGTCTAATTTGAGGAGCCATCTGCATAGAAATGTTTCTTGTTAATTCAAGGTCATAAATCTTCTTTTCGAAACGCTCTACCTGTGCGGCATAATCCTTGGCTGCCTGAGAGTCTTCCGGAAGCCCTGTCTCCTGAGCCTTGGCAAGATACTTGGGAAGTTCAACATTCTTGGCTTCCTCAAGTTTTTCTTTGCCGGCCATAATATAAAGTGTCAAATCCTTAAAATAACTAAGATTGGTCTCATACATTTTATCAAGCATGGCCACATCTTTAAGAAGCATTACCTGATGGCCTTCCATAACCTTGCAAATCTTATCGATATTAACTTCAGCCTTATCGTATTTTGCTTTAAGAGCTGTCAGGCTATTGGAACTTCTCTTGAACAGTCCCAAAAATCCGCCCTTTTCTTCAGCGACATCGAACCCTTTAAGTTCAGTAACCACAGAAGTAAGCGCAGAACCGATTTCGCCAAGATCCTTCGTTCTTACAGTATTGAGTGCTGTTTCCGAAAAGTCAGCAATCTTCTGCTGAGCTCCGGCACCATATTGAAGTACCATCTGTGTATCCTTAATATCAATCTGAGATACATAATTCTTAACTGTTTCCTTTTCTTCAACAGTAAGTTCCATCTTGGGAGCTTCTTCGATAGTTGATTCGATTACATCCCCCGTAACTGTTTCTTCTACAACTGTTTCATTTAATTCAGCCATTTAATAATCCTCCTAAATTAATTAGTATTTCTATAACATATCATCTGACAGTCTAGTTAACTGATCTGCTTCTACCGTAATATCCGCAGCCAAGCCTTCCTGCTTAAGCATAGTCTGAAGTACCTGGGCATCTGTTGTAACATCCCACACGGAATCTCTGAACAGGTTATTAAGCAATTGAACAAAAGCCTCGTTTATTGTATCAAGAGTATTCTCAATCTCTTTTTTTGCATTTAATATATCTTCACCGGGGCATGACACCTGATCGTATTCTTTATAAGCCTCCACCAATTTAAGCATGGTGGGGAGATAGTATTCCATAAGCTTGTGCATTCTATCCATCTGCTCGGGATTCTCTTCAACCCTGAAAAATATCTCACGTAGGGTCATTTCCAGATTATCAAGTTTCTTTGATATCTGTTCACCCGGAATATCATCATTAAGTGCATGAAGTTTGACGATATAGTCGGTTCCTTCAGCCACCATAGCATCAAGTTCCTGACGCTGTTCTTTCGTTAACTTAGCCTTAGCAGCCTTGGCTTTATCAGATACAGGGATAACCTTCTCCTTATTCTTAACCTTAGTTTCAAGTTCTGCCGCAGTCTGAGCTGCCGAAGCCTGTATGGCATAACTTTTAGTCTGTTGATACTGCTTATACACGTCGGTTGAGAGCATAAGCGTGGTTTCTTCCTCATCAAGATAACCTTCGGGGAAGAAGCCCTTATTAAGCATCTTCTTGATATCTTTGGCCACCTTCTTAGTCTTAATTCCCATGCCTTCGCTAAGGGTATTAAGGGAAGCATATTTATTGTTACCTGCAATAAGTGCATATTTCTTGGCGCGGTTATATAATTCTCGCTTGGAAATGCCCACTCGGGTAAGCACTCCGCAACCCGCAAAAAGAGAGGTAAATGTAATAAATCCGGCGCCTGCACCTGCTGCCACAACTGCTATAATTGCCAAAATTCCGAATGGAATCATTCCCGCAATTCCACCTGCTATACATGCAATACCCGAAACCTTACCCACAGGTTCAAATTTGATAGGAAGATTAAGCTCATTCTTCTCAAACAAAGACAGTGCTGTTCCCGAAGAAGACGTATTCTGCTTTGTATAATTACTGTTACTTGAACGGTTCTGAGACTGTCCCGTACTATGATAATTCACATTAATCTTCTGTTGGTGCGCCCTTATCCTGGCTTCACGCTGAGCCTTAAGCATCTGGGCATATTCCCGGGAAGAATTGGGATTACCATGGGGGTTGGCATAATTATAATTATTAGCTCTTTTTGAGGCATTTGTCGACTTCCATGAATCATTCCCCGGAAGTTTAAATTCATCCATAAATGATTCACCGGCATCTTTAAGGGCACCCTTAACAGAATTGGTAATTGCCTCATTCAAACCCGAAAAATCACCGGTGCTTAAGCCCTTACCCAAAGAGTCTTTAATCTGCTTACCATAATCATTATATTTTGAATTGTTTGAATCATTACTTTTATTACTCATATAATCCCTAATCTGCCGGATAATTTAAGCCTTTATAGTACACCGTAAGCGAATGAATTCGCTTCCAGTTTCTGACCGAGTCATTAACGAAACTGTCAGGGTTCTCATCTACCCCCATCGAATATGTCGATTCGCATGGATAATAAGGCAGGAAGAGAATAACATCACTGTCTGTTTCAGCCAATTCCAATGTGTTAAGGACATAATCTCTTATCAGATAATTGCTTCTTAAATTTCCGCTTTTGTAATCTCTTACTATCTTACTGACATACCCGTTTTTAATATCAGACGTCTCACCTTTTGGAATAATCATCAAAACAATAATCGCCAACACGCCGACAGGTATAAGTAGTTTCTTAAATCCAAAGTCATAAGCCGAAATGCATAATCCTGTCATAACAGCGGCAAACATAAGCATTATTGATGATACAAAATAATAGGATTGCGACAGTCTGGCAAAGGATATTGTATCAGTATGCTCTCCGTACATAACCGGGAATAAAACAACAAACTGTAATACCAATACCGAAACCCAGGAAAGAATCATCCACAAAATTGATATTTTAGTTTTGGTAATATACTTGCCCCAGAATAATGCCACTAAAAACAATATAATTAAAACTGAAATCAGCAGGGAACTTCTAATGAATACACCGGCTTCTTTTGAAAAGCATACAATTGTATCTCTTAAAGCATCACCGATTGTAACATGACCTTCATTAATCCAAGCATCAGCTCTTGCATAATTTCCCGGTGCAACTACATTTATTATTGCTCCCAATAATGATACTCCGAACGGAACGAATAATTTCTTTTCTTCCTTAACAACATTCCAATTCATAATTATCGCTATCAGCAGCCATGAGCACGATACTCCCGTAACTATAAGATTGCCGCCGCTTGCCAAAAATCCGCAGACAGACGAAATCACAAGCATCGGTACAGATGATTTTGTTTTGACCATACCGATAAACAATCCTAACGTCAGGAACGCAAAAGACAATTCAACCGTGTAATAACATGCCCCCGTAAACCACAAAAAATATTCTGTATTTCCAAAGGAATAATATGTACAAAAAGCCGCAAGCAATATGCTAAAAAACATGCATAATCTCATATTAAGTTTAGCCGTTATTCTGCATATTAAGTAATAAAGCGAGCCTAAGAAAAACAGCAGGATAGCTATCATTACACCGTGAAAACCGATAAGTCCCATTTTCTCATACGGATTGGCAAAATAGGAAAGAAAATTGGCAAAGTATGATCCTTCATTGTATTTATAATACGCAACAGTTCCTCTTATTGCCGCAGTAAGATGATTATCCCCATAATGTTCAATCATATCTCTGGTTCCACAGAGCCAGCTAAAATCATCTGCGCATAAATAGGAATAGCTCACTGCCAAAAGCAGTACCAGAACAATGGCAAGAATGCCGATTATCATTATTATTCCAAATACTTTATCACAGTATTTTTTTGTCTTATCGCTCACTTTATAATCCTCTCTTTTTAATATATACTTACAAAAACCCACTTGATATTATAACAAAAAAAACGTCATTTCACTATTTAATATTGTGCTATACTAAATTGATAATTATTTTAGACAATAGGATTATCTATAATGAGCAAACGTAATACCAATTTAGATTTATTAAAATCCATAGCTTGTTTGGGCATTCTCGGTCTTCACTGTATCGGATATGTCAACTATACACTTTATTATATCTGCACATTTGCTGTACCTATATTCTTTATGGTGAACGGATACTTAATGTTTAGCAAGCCCGCAGTCACCCTAAAATATGCCTGCACTAAGGTGTTGTCACTGCTGCGCATCATCATTATATGGAATCTTATTATTACCCTTCCAATGATGATTCTTCGTCACAAGTTTATCAACCCCCTGACGCAAATATGTAAAAGCCTTATTCAGCAGGGCTATTTATGGCACTTTTGGTTTTTCGGTGCTCTGCTTATTTTATATATTTTACTTGTACCATTGCATAAACTCCTCAACCATCCAAAATACGGATTAGCGACTCATATTGTTCTATTAACAATACTTCTTATGCTTTGCATTGGTAATACTGTATATTCGTATTTTTCACATTATCCCATGTGCGCTTTTGTACCGCAAAGTTTACGATTATGGGTTTCCCTATTCTATTACCTTGCAGGCGGTCTCATATTCCGCTTAAAAGACTGTAATTTCTTTAAAAAAGTATCAATTATCCCATTATTTACAGCAGTATTGGTATTTGGAATTATATGCAATTACGGCCAAAAGCATTTGGGCTACTATGGCTACAATTTAAGGGCCGCAGAATATTTTTATGATGAAATTACCGTTATAATATGGTGCCTGTGTATTTTCATCTTCTTTATCAAACTTCCGATTTCCCTCAAACTTAACTCTTGCATTCTTAAGTTTAGCAATCTTACATTGGGAATATTTATCGTACATCCGCTATTTCTCAAGGCTTCCGAGGTTGTCGTTACAGCAAAAACAACCCCACAGGCCGTAGCACTGTGGGGAATAATTACCCTGGTTTCAATAATAGCATCATGGATTATTTCGAAAATCCCTTACGCGAAGAAACTGATCGAGTTGTAAAAATATAAGCTCCCGCCATAAATAGCAGATAATTTCTTGCAATATAAACAGATACAAAATGTGCTTCAACAAGTGTGAACAATGAGACGACCATAATAACAACAAGTCCCATATAATCACTTCTCTTATAGCTTTGATATATCATGTACAAAAGTATAATCAATGCCAAAGTGGCCGGAATTATTCCAAACCAGTAAAACATCTTCACATATCCCATATCAAAATAATCTTCAAAATTGGGATTCGAGAACGGTAACCAGTTTTCAATACGCCCGCCACCGTCTACATAAGCATACAGAGACTGTATTCTTCCGGTAAGCAAACGGTCTACTTTATTCTGAAAAGGCGTCATAAATTCATGCCACGCCGATACCTTGGCTGCCCATATTGAAGCAGCTGTACATCCCAGAATTTCCAGAGCGCCCAAAGCATAACATATCTTTGATTTTTGAAGTACTTTAACTTTAGTAAATAAAACAGCCAAAGCAATCGTCAATATGGATAATAACAGGGACGTTCTTGTAACTGTAATTAAATATACAACCACAGATAACACTCCCAATACAGCATAATGCCATATCTCTAATTTTTCGTGATACAGGTATATTCCCAACGTCATAAGTACCCATACCATAATCGAAAGCGTATTGGCACTTCCCAATCCAAGGCACAGTCTTGTTACACCTGCTTTACTTCCAAAGCCTTCGCCAATATCAAACACGGTTCCCAAAAGTCCTGTGAGGGAAAGTAATATCAGGATTCCCATTCCAGTCATAGTCACCCCAAAGACATACTTTAAGGTTCGCTTTAGGTCCATATCTTTCATCGCAACTACAAATACCGCAATCCTGACTAGTTCATCCTTATGATTAATCTTGTATCCTATCACAGACGTAACGCCCAAAATTCCTATAATTATGAAATCTCGTAAAGAATAACGCGTACACAAACACTTAATAATAAAGAATCCAAATGCTATCCTGAACATCCAGGATTCATAGGGATTAATGTAGGAACTCTTCTCAAGAATAAGAATCAGAAGTTCTATTGTAAGTCCGATATAGAAGCTCAGTTTTCCTATATACTTAAGGTCCATTGCCTTTACTTTATCTTTTGTCATCTGTATCGGCGCAGTAAATTTATACTTCCGGCTTGCTTTGTATTTGACACTCTGCATTTTGGAAGCAAAGGGTTCCTCGTCCTCCAATCCGAACTCCTTCATAACAAAATCGTATTCATAAAGATTCAGTTTCATGTCATCACGAACCGATTCCGTAAGCTGAGTTTCACTTACTCCGATACTTATAAGAGGCTCGAGACTATAGGCAAAAAGTTCTTCCGAATAACCATTATTATCAGCTGCAGCTTTTCTAAATACCTTCATGTAAAATTCAGCATCAACAAGCCATGAAAGCTCTTTTGCAAACCTTAAATCGGTTTTTCGGTATATTGTTGCGCTGGGGGCGCCTATAACCTGCGCAATATACAGATATCTGTAATCCTTTTTAAGTTCTTCAAGGTCATTGGGTAAAATAGCTCTTGAATATGAATCGTTTGTATCCATATCTACCTGATATGTTCCCGAAAAAGCCAACACTGCCTTAGGATTCTCATCAAGCATTTTTACAAATTCACCAAGTGAATTTTCATCAGAAAACCAATCATCGTGATGCATTATCTTAATATAATCACCCTTGGAAATATCTATTGAATGATTCCAGTTTCCAGAAGCCCCAAGGCGTTCTATATTTCTACCGTATATGATTTTTTCGGCAAATTCTTTGTCAATGCTCTCATAACCGCCAACAACTTCTTTAACGGAATCATCCGGAGAATCATCGGTTATAATCACTTCATAATCCGTATATTTTTGTACACGAACAGAATCAAGCAGTCGCTTGACCCCATCGGAATTTCCATATGCAGGAATGCAAATCGATACTTTCACATTAACTCCTAACTCGTGACTTTTTTATTTTCCGCTCTATTCTAAGCAATAATTCCGGCTTACCCTTAAACTTGGGATAATCGGCATTTGTTCCTGCCCATTTATGAAAAGCAAAGGGCGTAATTCCCTCTACTTCGGGAATCATCGTTTCATGGGAAAAATACTTAGCAACTTCCAAGGGTGCTATCTTCATTCCTGCAGCCTCAACAAGATGTCTGTTCTTGACACACAAAAATCCATCTTCATGAAAATATCCGTGATCGGCTTCAAAGGGAAGATTAGCCTCATTAGGGAAGTCCAAAAGTCTCTTAGACCTAATTCCCACACTGTTGCCGACCCTCTGAAGATTACCGTTAATATCACGATATGTAAAATCATCATGGGGATCCGGCCAGGGAGCTCCTATGTAATCATAATCCAGAAACTCTTCTCTCCAGAGCTCTGGATGCACCACAAAACCGTCATAATGGACTATCATAACATAATCCGTATGAATATAATCTGTAAGTTCATATATCATTTTGTAGTTAAAATCATCTATGCAATTCAATCTGGTGGTTTTGGCAAAACGAATATCTTTGGGCAAATATACAGGTTTCTTATCAGAAATAAAAACCGCATCACCAAAGTCAATATTCTTCATACTGTATTTCATTGCCTTAACCGTCTCCATAACTTTGACTGATGTCATTGCCATCAGAGTAACTTCCGGCAGTTGGAGTCGACCGTTAATATATCTTTCCATAAATCATCAATCCTATTTGATTCTCTTATCAACTCTTCCCTTGGAATTGATAAGAACCATTCCCTCCGTATAAATATCGGAACAATCAACTCCGTTAAGCCATTGTGCAGGGGCAATCTGAATCTTGTCCGGATTATCATTAATCCAGGAACCCCACCAACTGAAGCTGGAATTTGACATTATATTGTGCTTACATTTACTAAGCAAAAACATATCAAGATATGATGTATACTCGTCATTAGCCTCAACCAAAACGAATTTTTTACGAAGTTCTGTAATCTCTTCGCGAGTCATTCCTTCGCTAATCTGAGTCATAACTATATCTTTAAGCCATCCTTTAATCCACTTTGGCTCATTACTGAATACAAAGAACCTGGCATCGGGATAACGCTCAACAACATATTTAATAGCGGCTCCGTAATATTCTTTGGTACATATATCCTTATATAATTCCTCATTATATCTTGAATCACTTCGTCTGATATGTATCCCAACAGAATCACATTTGGTTATTTCATCATAATAAATTAAGAAATTAGCATTTGCCTTTGGCGGCAGGCTAAGATTTTCGATATCCGGAAAAGTATATGTTTTTCTGACTTCCGGAAGTATATCCTCGAAATATTTCTGACTCATAAATTTCCCGTCAATATATACATTGTCCCGTTCCATTATTGACGGATCATAAAAACCCTGCTCTTTAATTACATTACGTCTAACATTACCGAAGAAACGGCGAAATCTATCCTTAATATCTCTGGACTGGTCGGTAAAAGAAATAATTTCATCCCAAGTGGCTCTGGGATAATCAATATTAAAAACAGACAACATAATAGGACGAGTTAACTCGTCTCTGTATTCATTAATATCATCAAATTTAACTTCACGGCCCAAACTAAGAAGCTTCAAATAAAATGCATATTGAAACATCTGCCTCTCAAGACCGCCTGACATTCGGATAATATTCATTTCCTCATCTGCCTTCCTGTTCAAGCCAAGCCTGGAACATCAAAATATACCAAATTTGAACGCACCACACATCATTTTCAATGTAATTCTTCCACAAATAAGATACAACTTCTGAATTAAGATATCCCTGTAAAGCAATTTTCATCGGATTAATCAGGTTTTCTGCCCATTCACGTAATTTCGGATCATATTTTATCCATTTTTCTATCGGAATAGAAAATCCTTTTTTAGGTCTGTCCATTAATTCCTTTGGTACATATTTGTATAATACTTCCCGTAAAACCTTCTTGCCGATTCCACTGTTACTATCATACAAATAATCAATAGGAAGAGACCATGCAAACTCCACAACATCTTTATCCAACATCGGAACTCTGGTTTCCAAAGACACCGCCATTGCACACCTGTCAACTTTAGCAAGAATATCATCCGGATGATACATAAGCATGTCCATCAACATAATATCATGATGAGCTTCACCGGTACAATTCGAAGCGAAACTATCGTTATTATTTTTTAATTTTCCATTACATAAAGCAATCTTAGTAATCAACGGATCGCAATTTCTGGACAAATTATAAAGTTCTTTCGTATTTGCAGCCTTAAGCAGATTAGCTCTGATAAGATTATTACGATTTTTTGCAATCGGACTATGCAAAACTATAGAGCTTATAGGTCTTCGAATTAGATATGGTATGTTATTTATTTTATTCCATGCATCTGTAACGGATTTATAGGAAGTATACCCGCAAAACAGTTCATCGCCGCCGTCTCCCGAAAGAGATACCGTAACATGCTCACGGGTCAGCTTTGATACAAGATAAGTAGGTATCTGCGAACTATCCGCAAAAGGTTCCGCAAAAATATATGACAATTTCGGTATAACCTGTTTTGCATCATCCTCCGTAATATATAATTCAGTATGTTCTGTTCCTAAATGATTAGCTATATCCTTTGCATAGGCTGCCTCATTAAAAGCAGCATCTTCCATACCGATTGTAAAAGTCTTAACTTTTTTATCCGATATCTGTTGCATTAAAGAAACGACCGTTGTTGAATCAATGCCTGCAGATAGAAATGCGCCAAGCGGAACATCTGCTATTAATTGTCCTCTTATGGAATTTCTAAGGCGTTTATCCAATTCCTCCACTGCATCTTCAAAACTTCCTTTAAACAAGTTGGCCTGTCCATAGCAGGCGACTTCCGACATATTCCAATAGGGTTCAATAATAACATCCGCGTTTAAATCAAACGGTAAATTAACTTTCAGTATTGTACCCGGACACAACTTATAAATATCCTTATATATTGTGTATGGTGACGGGATGTAACCATGAATAAAATATGTATCTAAAATATCTTCATTTATTTCATTATCAAAACCATCCAGAGCCGAAATAGATCCGATATCCGAAGCAAATGCAAAAGTTTCTCCCACTTTTCCATAATATAAAGGTTTTTCACCTATTCTGTCGCGGCACAGGTATAACACACGTTCTTTTTTGTCGTACAGAGCAAAAGCAAACATTCCCTTACATTCCGTAACAGCTTCCTTAACACCATAAGAAGCAATTAACTCCAACAGCACCTCGGTATCGGAGGTCCCGTTAAAGTCAGACGTACTTATATTAAGTGCCTCTGTTGCAATAAGCTTTTCCTTAAGTTCTCTGTAATTATATATTTCGCCGTTAAATACTATTACATATCTCCCGTTATGCGATAGCATTGGCTGATTACCGTTATTTGAAACATCAATAATCGACAATCTGCGATGACCCATTGTAAGACCTGCATCTTCCATCGTAATGTAACCGCCGCTGTCAGGTCCGCGATGTATCATACGATTCATCATAATTTCGATATTCTTTTTATGGTCGAGTATATCACTGCAAAAGCCCGATATTCCACACATATGTTATTGTTACCTTTCTCTACCATATGTTGTATGTCAATAAATAACACCACAAGAACTAATTGTCACTCACACCTTACTTGCGCATAAACTTGCAGAAAAAACAGCAAATTGTCTCTCTTTTTGATACAATTATAAATTCGAGATAATTGCAGAAATTGTCAGACAATTATTTCTTTGTAAAAAATCGTCCGCTATTTTTGCCTTTTTCAGTATTTACAAGGCCTTCGAGAAACTGTTTCCATTCGTTTAGCACAATTTTCGGTGAATAAATAGCGCGTGTACTGCTCGCAGCACGTCCAATTCGCTCCGCGAACTGCAAGTCGCTCAATATTTTTTGCAAGTTATCTTGCATTTTTTCGACGTCATTTACCGGTGTGAGCACTCCATTCACACCATTCGTTATTAATTCGGCCGGTCCACCGCAGGGACAGTCGGTTGATATGACAGGAAGGCCCAACATCATAGCTTCAATTAGTACGTTAGGACTACCTTCAGTCTGTGACGATAATACAAAAACAGTCGCTTTTTTAATAGTGTCTGCCACATTATTTATTCTTCCGGGCAGTTCGATTTGAGCAGAAAGTCCCATCCGCTCAACCTTGTTAATTAATGATTGTCTTAATTCTCCATCACCATAAATGACCAATTTGTAGTCAGGATAATCCCTTGCGATATTTCCAAAAGCATCTATTATCAATTCATGATTCTTGTTCGCATCCACTCTTCCTACAGAAACAATAACTTTTTCCCTTTCACCCTCATATCGAGCCATATCAAATTCCTCTGAAGTAGGATTTTTAAGAATTACTGCCTTTTTAAGCACAGCATTAGGAAAGAAGCCCTTGCTTTCTTTAGTTTGAAGTACAATTCCTGCAGCAAATCTAAACAAAAACTTCGCCAAAAACGCCAGAATCGGTGTGTAGTATTCTTCCGAAGGAGTAGCAACTACGCCAACCCCTGTCGGAATATTAAGCCATCGCGAAGTTGCCACAGCCATAAGATTATTTTTTCCCAAATAAGAAAAGATAACGTCCGGTTTTTCAGCTTTCCATATATTACGCAGGGTGGTAAATCTGGTTACAAAATTGTGAATTCTGTTACCTGTAAGCAGTTCCTTTGAGGGTTCCGAAATAATACGTTTAATGCGATTATCAAGCTCATACTCATCATCATTAAGGTATGTTGTAACTACAAGAACCTCATGTCCGCAGGAAACCATATAATTGGCAATATTTGCCATGGTACGTTCAACACCGCCGTCATTCATTTTTGAGGTATATAGTGCAATTCTCATAGTTTCGTAAGTTCAATAAACCTTTCTTTGTAACTCTCATAAGAAAAATCAGCAGCACGCTGTACCGCAAGCATCTGATATTTCTTCAGTTTTTCATTATTTGTAAGAAGATCAATAACTGCATCGGCGTATTCACGCTCTTCGCTAGTATCCTCCGCATTATAGTTTTTTTCTTTAGTCATATTATTTAACAAAATGCCATAACATCTGCTATCGTCAGGGCATAATATCTCGCGTGGACCTGATAAACAGTCAGTTGCAACAGACGCCAAACCTAAGGACATTCCCTCAACAAGTGCATTAGGGAAGCCCTCAACACAGGAAGTAAGAAGGTATATCTCAGCCTTTTTAAGATATTTATATGGTTCTTTACACATTCCGGCAAAATATATACTGTCTCTTATTCCAAGTTTAGTAGCGAGTGTTATGCTTTCCCCAAAAGTACCGTCACCTAGAATAATAAGCCGTGTTTCGGGAACTGCTTTATGAATATGATAAAAAGCTTTTACCATATGCCAAAATCCCTTGGAATCATCATCCCGTCCCATTGAAATAAGATATCTCAACTTATTATTTCCGGACTCATCCGCATCATTAACAAACGGCCAATTTTCAATAGGTTTAGCTGATTCCTTTTTGATTAGATCTAAATTGTACAGATTATATAAGGTTGCTGTTTTATTATAATCGTACTTTTGTGCCAATTCTTTTTCAATTTCTTTGGCACAGCATACAACCAGATCTGACTTTTTCATAAAAAGTTTAATGTAACGTTCGTTATATACATCTCCATAGCTGCGAAGACCTGTCCAGGTCTTTACTTCCGGAACAGTACTAAGACAGTTAACCAGATTGGCTGTAAGACCAAAGCTGTAGCAAATACCGGGTTTCTCAATCTTCTTTAACCTTTTTAGTTTATGGCTTCTCTTAAGAGAATTTAGGACTTTACCAAGTACGGAACCCTTTACCGGACAATTCAAATTAACTATTTTTAAGCCTTCTATATCATATGCTATATCTGCATCGTCAAAAATAACAATTGTAATATCAAATTCATTTTCCAGCAATTTTGCGGTTGTAACACATACTCTTTCGAATCCGCCCTGATGTAGCATTGGTGACACAAGAAAGAGTTTTTCTTTATTTTCCATCAATTATTTCCTTCAATAACTCTCGTTATATATTCTTTCCACTTACATACAATATAGGTTGTATTAGTTTCTTCATATACTTTGGCCGCATTAAAGCCTGCTTCCTTTGCATATTCGGGATTTTCAATAAGATACTCAATTCCTTCAGCGATAGCATCGGCATTTTTGATAGGAACCAGAATACCACGTGAAGTAAGCATCAGTTTGCCAAAGGTCTCATCAGGCTCTCCCATAAGTATGCGTGAAGCACCCGGAGGGCAATCCGTAGCAACAATACTCATTCCCATGCACATAGCCTCAACAAGGGAATTAGGCATTCCTTCATAGTCGGAGGACATTACGTATATTGCGCTTTTGGGCACATCTCTTTCGATAGTATCGCTTCCACCCATCAGATGAATGAAAGAAGATGCGTTATATTCTTCTATTTTATTTTCGATAATTTCTTTAGTTCCATCAAAGGAATCCGGTCCGAATATCTTAAGCTCATATTCGGGATATGTTTCATGAACCTTCATGAAACCGTCAATAAGCAGTAAATGATTCTTAAAATCCACTAACCTTGAATGAGTAACTATGCTCTTAGATTTAGGTGTTATTGTAGCAATAGTTTCATATTCATTCTTTAAGTGATACTTATCATGTACAGGATTAACTATCACCGTAGATATCTTTCTAAGATGCTTCGGGAAAAAATCTCTTTGTTGCGGAGTCTGAAATACAGCCCCGTCAGCTCGATGATTAAACAGCCTAATCATTATCTTATCTATAGGTTTAGAATAGAAAGCCACCGGATCTATTCGCACACACACAATAATCTTAGCCTTAATTCCGGCACCTACCATTAGTGTTCTGTAAATTGCCTTTTGGGCAAATGCAATTACTACATCAGGTTTTTCTTCCTTTATTGCCTGTTTAAGATATTTATTCCTAAGAAGAATTTTCGCAACTCTTCCCTTTTTCTCATCGTTACTGCGTAAGCCCACATGAATACGCTTAACCCTCGGGGCCAGTTCAAATTCTTCTTCACCGAACCACTCCGTTGCTACTATTATCTCATCATCACCCTTGCAAAACTCATTGGCCAGGTTTGACACCACTCTTTCGGCACCACCATGTTCCAATGTGTTAAGGTGAAACATTATCTTACTCATAAACCGGAAAATTCTCCTGTGTTTTCTTTAATCTTTTCTATTATTTCACGTTTAAACTCATGCGTCAAAACATTATCCTTAAAATGGATGTCATCCTTAAATAAATCAGACGAATAGTACATTATTCCGTCAAAGAATTTAGGAAACAGCCCCCCTATTTCAGATGACAAGTAATCCTTAGCCAATTCTTCTATGTTACTGCGAATTTCCGACGTATCTTTAACAGGGCAACAAATAAAATGCATCTGCACCCCATTTTCTTCACAAAGCTTATAGGTCTTTAACAAATACTCCTTTGCAATCTTTGATACTTTAGTGGAATCCTTAATATAAGGTTCTTTGTCAAAGTAAATTTTATCCAAACCGTTAAGAAACAATTTTCTGTTAATTCCAGATCTGTCAATAAAAGAAACTACGGACTTTTCCATAAACTCTTTGCCATATATCTTTAACAACTCATCTTTTGAAGTTGCATCAAGTCGATCGTAATATCCGAACCTTACAAGTGGCATTACAACATACTGGTAGCTTAATGCGCTATCCCACAATGTAGTTAAAGAATCGGGAGTTACTACTATGTATACATCATCGGCATTGGGGTGAGTATTAATAAATCTTTCGGTAAAAAAGTATTGCCACATGAAGGTCATTGCCTGATTACCTGTCGCCACCAAATAGTCCTGCGGAGCCTGGGAAACGAATAACTGAGCTGCAACACTATCCCCTATAATCAATTTGGTGGCTTCTGTATCATTATCAATAATTTCCAAAACGCTCGCCACTTCATCTGTCCCGAAATCTGCATATCCCCCCGAATCGGTCAGCAAATTGAGTTTGTCTGAAAATAACGGATTAGCAGATGCTATCACCAATACTCCCAATATGAAGATTATCATTAACAGGACTATCAATCCCTTGCCCACTAATTTCTTCATTATCTAAAATCCACCGTAAATAAATGCTCCTGCATTCCTGCCAATTCCCGACAATGCACCAACAATAATAATTCCTATGATAACAAAATATATAATCCAACGTATGTAGGTTTTACAATTGCCCAGTTTTTCGAACAAATCTATATTTTTGTACATATAAACATCAAAGACAAATACCAGTATTGCCACTATTATATAGAAAAGCAGCTGTATCTTATTCATTCCCGCATCAAACACCCACCTTGAAGAAAGTACCGAAATATCAAATTTGGTAAAAATATTCTTGGTAAATTCAAATCCCTGCGATAATGAATTCACTCTAAAAAACAGCCATGCATAGTCCACCAAGCCAAAGACCAGAATACTCTTTAGGACTCTTAACAGTATATTATTCTTATTAGTGTGAAATATTCGATTTTTA
The DNA here is from genome assembly GCA_045629045.1 of Lachnospiraceae bacterium. Lineage (GTDB taxonomy): Bacteria > Bacillota > Clostridia > Lachnospirales > Lachnospiraceae > JAILLW01. The sequence goes on along the minus strand of JAZQQM010000004.1, from coordinate 44,929 downwards.
ATGTCACCAATAATCTGATATATACCATGGAGCGCACCCCAAAAGACGAAATTAAGGCCAACACCATGCCATATTCCGGAAACAAGAAAAGTAACCATTAAATTGATATATTTTCGTATATTTCCATGTCTGTTACCACCAAGGGGGATATACACATAATCCTTCAAAAACTCTGACAGGCTAATATGCCATCTTCTCCAGAATTCCTTAATTGACACAGCAAAATACGGCTGAAGGAAATTATCCGGTATGGAATATCCCAAAATCAGTGATGCACCGATTGCCATATAACTGTATCCTGCAAAATCAAAATACAGTTGCAGTCCGAAAGTAACTGTCGCAAGTACTATCATAGATCCCGAGCAATCCGTAGTACCGTCAAATACTGACGTAACCAGCTTGGCTGCGCAATCAGCCAGCATTAATTTTTCGATGTAACCAAGGGCCATCATATATAAGCCGCGGCGTACCTTTAAATATTCAAAGGTATGCGAAATATCAGTCTGCTTGGAGAAAGAAGAAAATCTTTTAATCGGACCCGAAACAATAGTCGGAAAGAAACTCATAAACAACACATAATTCCAAAATGAAGCATTACATTTCGTATTGTCTTTATAACAGTCCACCATATAACTTACTGCCTGCAATGTATAAAATGATATTCCCGTAACTGCTGCAAGATTCTCATATACTGTCAGATATTTAAGTAATATAAGCGGTAGTATCGATCCGATTACTCCAATCACCAAAATGACCGGTATCTTCTTTTTTGATAAAAGACGTCCAAAAACATACGAAAACAATGTTATCAATAACAAGACAAAAATAAACCTATAATCAAATAGTATATAGAAAAAAACGGAACAAAAAATAAGAAAGAATTTCTTAATCCTTTCGGGAACGGCATAATATATCAATAATACAATTGGAAAACAAATGGCAAAGCCAAGAGATGTAAATGACATAGTATTCCTTATTATTTAGAATCCAAAACCGATAGTAACGCCAAAGTTGGGCCTACAGTCCATGGATAACTGCCGAATTTCATGGGATGAATTCCAATTCCAAGACACTCTGCCTGACCCTGAAAAACATTTCCATCCTCAGCCACATATGCTAATAATCCATATAATGCACTGTCAAAAATTTCTTTGATTGAACCCTCATCCTTTATTCCCACAAGAGAATAAAGAATCATAGAAGTTGCCGAGGTATCAGAAGGACCTTCTCTATCAACAATATGCCAACCAAACAAACCGTCTTCTCTTTGGTACGGCTTTAATATATTTCCGTAATCTATCAGCTTTTCGGTTAATAATTTAAGCTCATTGCTAAACTTATCTTCATTAGTCATAAGTACATTTCTTGCACCTGATAACCCCATCATTATCCATCCAACCGCTCTTCCCCAGGCAAGAAGTCCGAGCTGATTAACTGTCTTATCATCATGATACTCATAAACATGAAAAGGCAGCTTACTTACATTATCAAGGGAATTGGCCATAAACAAATCTATCTGTTTCATGCATAGGTCAACTGCCCGGGCATCATCATACTTTGCACCATACTTTGCCAGGAAAGGACATACCATTCCTATCATGTCTGCAAAAATATAATTTTCCTTTTGATTTGGATTATATACGAATGCACCCTGTGAATCTGTGCGTGCACCTTTTAGATACTCGTACATAACATGAACTGCCTTATCAAAGTCCTCAGAATACGTTATCTTGAGTTCATCAAGCAATTCCATTAATTCCATTAAGACATAACCACTGATAAAATCCTCAACTCGAGACACCTTCATTCCTTTTCGTATCCATGTCTCATAATATGAAATAAGGTTCTTGGCATCACGACGTTTTAGTGCAACATCAGAATTGGATTTTATCTGCTCAATTAACCCAAGAGCACACAATCCATTGGGCCATCCTATACAATTGGGGACATAAACACTTCTGCCAAGACATTTCTTAAGAAGATTTTTACCCTTTTGTACCGTAGATATCTTAGGATAATTGAACATTAAATTGGTGGATTTATTTACCAGTTTCTGTATTTCCATCCTGAAGAGCTCCTAACACACCGGTTCTATAAAACTGCATCATTTTAGCTGCCTGTGTTTTAACATCAAATCCTGCATCAGCTACTATTTTGGCATATTTTTCTCTGTCGTTTGGTGCCTTAAATTCACACTCTAAAGTCTTATCAGCCCATATGCATTCAGGAGCATCTATATTCATCCCCATAATTGCATCGGTAACATATACTTCATAACATATTCTGTCGGATATCAAACATCTAAGGCCGCTGGCCTGTGCTTCCACAACAGTACCCGGGAGACCTTCATATCTTGAAGGATATACGAAACAGTCCATTGCATTATAATACCTGTAAACATCTGATTTATTACCAATAAACAGCACTTTATCGTCTATCTGAAGTTTCGTAGCCAGTTCCTTCATCTCATCCATTCTGTGGCCTGCACCAATCAGTAAAAGAACAGGATTAAGCTTTGTTTCACCGGCATCTTTTTTATTTAAAATCTCCTTAAATATACCAAGTAAATACTCATGATTCTTAGCATAATGGAATCTTCCCACGTGACCTATCACATACTTATCCGAAATTCCAAGTTCTTCTCTAACCTGTTCTCTCAAGGCCTGACTAAACTTAAACTGCTCAGTGTTTATAGCGTTGGGAATAAATGTTGTCATTCCCTGTTCAAATGCCTTCTTGCCGTATGCAGATATTGCAGCCGCCTCAGAGCACGCAAATAGATAATCTGCTTTCTTAGCAAGATTAGCTCTAAGTAGCCTGGTCATAACACCCTTAACACCGGGATCCACACCTGCAGAACGTACATGAGCTATAGTAACTCCTACCCCCATCGATTTGGCTATCGGAAGATAGATTGAAGCCGTGCTTGTCATATGACCTTGGATCATCTTAAATTCGTCTTTATGCTCTTGAAAAAACTCTTTCCAGGCACGCTCATATTCAATTTGATTAACAACTTTGTATCTGGGTATTCTAAATACCCTGCCGCCTAAGGATGCCACTTCATCTTCGAAGAATCCCCGTTCAGTAGAATGAACCACGAAATCAAACTGAATCTCAGTTCTGTCTATATTTCGATATAAATCCATTATTCTGCTTTCTGCTCCGCCAACATTAAGTTGTCCAAAAACATGCAAGATCCTAATCATTAATCATCCTCAAACAATTATCTTTTAAAGCAACTTTTCTCAGTCTTATCTTAAAGATACAAGAACACGTTTCGTATCAGCCATAAGTTTTTCCTTAAAGTGGCCCAATGCTCCTCTTTTTGTCGGTGTCAGTTTCAAATACTCAGAATATGAAACTACTTCATATTCCTTAAGCAATTTTTCAAAAGAATCAAAATCAGCATCATTCATAGTATTAATATGGTAAACGAATGTGGTAAATCCTTTTTTTGATTTATTTTTTAGAACAGTTTTTCTGTTAGCCGATATTGGATAAAAAGTTATACCATCGTACACATAAGGCCTATTACCAAATCCATCGGTTATTTTCGTAAATCCAAGTTCTTTAAGAGCCATTAATGTATTCCTGTCGAAGCTGTGCCCCGGAGCCATAAAAATATCAGTATCCAATTCATGCTCGTTAAAAATATCAACACCGTAAGAAAGAAGCTCTAACTGTTCATCATAAGAAAGTCCTGCAAACTCGCTAAACTTATTAAGGGGAAACAATCCCGGCTTTGACGTGGTATATACATGGCTCATTCCGTGCATAGAAATGACATATCCGTCATTTTTAAGTTCTTTAACATATTCCCAAAAGTTTTCAGGTGCTCCGTCAAGATTACCGTCAAGGGATGTGTCCATATTATCAGGAATTACACCTATTAACGGCTTTATTCCATAAACGTCAAGAAGTCCCTTAAATTTAAGGAACTTCGGCCAATCCATGTTTGCAGTTATATCATCAATTCTAATTGCTATCTTCAATAATTATCACCTAAAGAACATCGCAAATAAATCATACGATGCATAGAAGAAATCTTGTACCTCTTGAATCCAATGCAAAGCCCAAAACTTTTCAAAACCGGCAATATATACTATTATCATCAACGGAACTATCGGATACTTCTTAAAAAAAGCACCACATTTTGCAACTGCATCAACTACAAGTTCATCCTTATTAAATATAAGAACCAACAGATTCATTAGCATCATAATAAATAATGCTGCAAACCATCTTCCGTAATCATTCATCAGAGCAAATACGGGAATATATAATATATATGTCAATCGAATCAAAATATATTTCCACTTTTGAACTCTGTCCTTTGCGGACTTTATTACCATATTCCATATTTTAGTATATATTACCCACATTGGCGCCAACATAATAACTGTAAGCGGTGCAAATCGTAATCGCTCCTTCATATCAGGAAGCATATTGGTAACAAAGTGATCTTTAATTGACCAAAAATATTCAGCTTTTAAAGGAGCTATATCAACATATACAGAGGTTGATGCACAAAGATCATTATATAATTTATCAAGATCATCATAATAAACCCCGGAGCAAAACTGCATAAAGCAAAATGCCAGAAATATTACAGTTACAGATCCTATTGCAATCAGGTACTGCTTTTTATCCTTTTCATCTACTCCATACTTCCATGTGTCGCAAATATAAATCACAAGTAAAGACGGAAAGAAAAGAAAGAAATAAATCTGATGTATCAATATGCTAATCAATGCAATTGACAAAAAACTTATGTATCTGATAACTCTGTTCTTTACTTTAAATGAAATTAATATGATAATCATCATATTAATTATCAAAAAGGTATCGAGTCTTCCTAAATTGGCTCCGTTCCACAAATACTCAGGGTTAGCCGGTGAGGCCAAATACAATACAACCAACGCTGACACTGCAAAAAAAACATCATTGCCATATGTCAGGGCCTTACGTAGCACTTTACCAAGAAGTATGCCTAAAATTACACATAAAAGGATGTTTGCGATAATAACAAATGCATATGCGAATTCCTCTTGTATGTACCCTCCCCGATTCAAAAGTCGTAGAATAGTACCAATTAATAACCGCGAACCAAATCCATAAGAATAGTCAAGCGCATACCATAAGGAAACGTATCCACAAAGTGTATCATTTAGCGTGATAAGTAATCTATAAAGCAAAAAAGCTATAATTAGCACTTCTATATAGCATCTATTTACTATCGAAACGAATCTTGCTTTTAATGTACTCATAGATTCTCCATATACCAGTCAATTGCAAGCTTAATGCCCTTGGCAAAATCATACTCCGGATCATATCCAAGTAATTCACGCGCTTTGGAAATATCTGCGTTCGAGTCTCTGATGTCTCCCTTACGAGGAGGTCCGAATATTGGTTCAACCTTAACCCCCAATGCATCGCAAATATCATTATATACATCTATCAGGTACTCTCTTCCGCCGGCACCTATATTAAAGGCTTCACCGCCTGCTTCGGAAGATGCAAGACATGCTTTAAGGTTAGCCTCAACTACATTCTCCACATAAGTAAAATCTCTTGACTGACGTCCGTCACCGTTAATAGTAGGAACCTCACCATTCTTAAGCTGTTTGATAAACTTAGGAATAACAGCAGCATAAGCTCCATCAGGGTCTTGTCTGCGTCCGAACACGTTAAAATATCTAAGGCCGTATGTATCAAGACCATATAAACCCTTATAAAGTCTTCCGTATTCCTCATCGACACGCTTTGTCAAAGCGTATGGACTAAGGAGCTTTCCTTCGGCGCCTTCCTTCTTGGGAAGTACGGGATGATCCCCATAAACAGAAGATGAAGAAGCATATACGAACTTCTTAACACCGTTCTGACGGGACGCTTCCATCATATTAAGAGTGCCTCTTATATTAATTTCTTCATACAAAAGCGGCATTTCGATGGAACGTGGAACGGAGCCCCATGCAGCTTCATTAAGAACATAATCTACGCCTTTGGTTGCTTCCATACACTGATCCAGATTACGAATATCGTATTCTAAAAAAGTAAATTTTGGATTACTCATAAAAGGCTCAATATTCTCTCTTTTGCCTGTAGAAAGATTATCAAGACATCTTACGGTATATCCTAAATTCAGTATTGCTTCACATATATTTGAGCCGATAAATCCGGCTCCTCCCGTAACAAGAAAAACACTGTTTTCGGGAAATTTGATATCTTTGTAACTCATTATAGTCTCCAATAAATATAGTCTTCTGTATCGAATTCCTTACGGTCGAATAATCCCTTAATATCCATAAATACTTTCTTGGAATGAGAAGGGTTAAAGAATCCGCTGATGTCTGACTTCTTAAAATCCAGGAACTGTGTATGTGCAACAGCCATTACAACAGCATCCATGTTCTTAACATCATCCATAGTCTGGAATTCAATTCCATATAAACGCTTAGCTTCATCTGCATCTGCAGCAGGATCAACTACAATAGGAGTAATCCCATATTCAGCTAATTCGTTATATATATCAATAACCTTGGTATTACGGGTATCAGGACAGTTTTCCTTAAAGGTAAATCCGAGAATTGCTATCTTGGCACCCTGAACAGGGATATTGGCTTTAATAAGATTCTTAACAAGTGACTCGGCAACATACTTACCCATATCATCGTTAATTCTACGGCCCGAAAGAATAATCTGGCTATGATAACCCAGCTCTTCGGCCTTGTATGTTAAGTAATAGGGGTCAACACCGATACAGTGACCGCCTACAAGACCGGGAGCAAACTTAAGGAAATTCCACTTGGTACCTGCTGCCTCAAGAACCGACTTTGTATCAATTCCCATCTTGTTAAAGATTATTGAAAGTTCATTCATAAAAGCTATATTAATATCTCTTTGAGAATTCTCAATTACCTTGGCAGCTTCCGCAACCTTAATACTGTCCGCTCTGTATACACCTGCTTCTACAACAAGTTCATACACTTTGGCAACAGTATCAAGCGTCTCTTCATCCATACCTGAAACGATCTTGGTAATAGTCTCTAATCTGTGAACTTTATCACCGGGATTAATTCTCTCGGGAGAATAACCAATCTTAAAATCCACGCCGCACTTAAGGCCGGATTCCTTCTCAAGAATAGGAACACATACATCCTCTGTAACTCCCGGATATACTGTGGACTCAAATACAACAACAGAGCCCCTGGTTAAGTTCTGACCTAAAATCCTCGATGCACCCTCAACAGGTGTTAAATCAGGTGTGTGGTCATTATTTACAGGTGTAGGAACAGCAACGATATGGAACTTTGCTTCACGCAATTTCGTCGGATCCGCTGTAAAATCCACCTTAGTATTCTTAATAACATCATTTCCGACTTCGTTGGTAGGATCAATACCATTCTTATAAAGATTGATTTTAGCTTCATTAAGATCAAAGCCTACTACATTAATCTTTTTGGCAAAGGCAACCGCAATGGGCATTCCTACATAACCTAAGCCAACGAGTGAAAGCTTTTCTTTTCCTGCAACAATATCTTCATATAAACCCATATATTTAGTCTCCTTAATAGAGTCATTCAAATCGTAATATTATACCACATTTGCTAATGATTTTCATCCCAGACGTCTCTTGGAACAGCGCTTATTTGGTCAACGCAGAACCAGCTTTCATAATAAATATTCAACCAGAAATTCGGATCCTGATTAAGCTGAGGATAATATGCCATAGTATACTTATTATCAAAGGGTTCGTGAAGCTGTGGAATTTCAACATATTCCGTATTACCGGAGCTTACTGCGTTTTCTATTATTTCTACCTGCTCCTTCTTCTCGCGATTAATACGTGCCAGATTAACAAGATTTTCCATATAAGTAAATGTAAATACAATACACAAACTTACAACAATAGCATATTTAAGAATACTTCCCGCCTTGGGTAATGACATATCTGCGGCTACCGTGGCTACGTCCTGAAGCAGTTGTATAATCGCAACAATAAGGAAAATCGATGCTCCAAAGAATACCCTGTACTCAGGAATGCTGATTATAAATAGCGCATAACTGCCCGCAAAAAAGACTATTAAATACAACACCGACGTATTTCGTATAATATCCGCAAAGCTTCTGAATTTACCGGCTATTACAAGTATCGTTAGCAGAACGCCCACAACTATCAAAAGCGGAAGGAATAATTCCTTTAAGGCTACCGTAATTTTATAAATATGTGAAAGCATTCCCAAAATACCTTCATAATTATCATCAGAAGCAAAATCAACTCTGTTCCAGGCTCCGGGGCTTAAAATCAAAATTCCGTATCCGATAATATAGCCTGCAAAAGCAGTTATCATATATGGTTTTACAAAGGATTTAATCGGCAGATTCGAATCGGGGGAGTTCTTCCTAATAACACAGTACTCGGTTATTGTAATAATCAAGTACATTAATATAACAGCAGCAGAATTATTTTCCGAAGAGTTTCCCGCAAACAAAGCAAGAATAAACATTATAACCGAAGCCGCTATCGGATTTTTAATACTTTCCCTCTTTAATAAGTGTCTGTAATATGTAATTGAACCGATTATATAAACCGTCGCTAAAAGATATACCGCTCCGCCTGTTATCTGCAATATTGTCTGACCGGGTCTCACTGCAAAAATCCATATACCCAGAAAGGCTGCTATTAAAACACCGATATCATACTTTTTCTTACCGTCTACATTGGCATATACCAACATTCCGAGTATTACAAAGTATATACTTCCTACAAAATCATAAACATGCTTTGAGGGTGCAAAAAGAAACAGTCTGAAATTTGTATAGTGAACCAGTCTTCCGCCATGCTGAAAATATTCCGTGAAAGCTAATCTGAATACATCACCGATACTACCGGTCCCGTTATCTCTAAGCTCAGCCATATATATATAATCATCGGAAAGATATGGTGTCAGAAAAATATATGCAAATATGCACAAATAAGTAAGCACCAATATTAGATAAAATATCCTTTTTCGGTTCTTTTCTATAAACTGCGACATTATTTACTATCCTCAATTTTCTTAATAACGTTAATATATGCTTCCGTTATCTTTTTTCTGTCAAACTCATTTTCGACCTTAGCACGTCCCCTAAGGCCCATTTCAATTCTCTCGTTACGCGACATGGCAACAAATCTGTTCACCGCTTCAATCAAGCTTAATGCCGATCTGGGTTCGCAGCCGATTCCCGTAACATTATCCTCAAAAATCTCACGACATCCCGGAATATTGGTTGCAATGACCGGTCTTCCCGTTGCGGCCGCTTCCTGCAGGACATTGCTCATTCCCTCGTGATAAGTAGGAAGAATAACCCCGCTACACTCCTTAAGATGTTTCGTTACGTCCGTATCAAAAGGATGTGTAACTATATATCCCTTATTCTCATATTCTTTTAGAATTTCATCATAATTTTCATCTGAATATCCAAGGAGTTTAAAAGTAATCTTATCATGATAAAGATTCTTATGTTCGCCAAAATACTTTGCCGCCTCAAGAAGTTCATCCGTGCCTTTTTCTTTCATATTACGGCCCACATAAAGAAGTTGTACCCCATTAGTTTCATCAGGATACTCAAGGACACTGTGCATAGCAAAATCCACACCCGAACCGTTTACAAGAACTGTCTGTATAGAGTCTTTGGTAATACCACATTCCCTGAAAATTCTCATATTCTCGGAATTCTGAAAGAACACACAGGAAGCTCTCTTAAATGCTGTCCTGTACATGATAACAATCAACTTTTTGAATATGCCTTCCTTTTGGAAAGCCGAGCCAAGTCCGGTAATCGTACTTATATACGGTACCTTAAGTCTTCTTGCAGCGTATCCACCATATATATTGGGTTTAATGGTATAAGTCAATATCATATCAGGTTTTTCTGATTTGATAAGTTTCTTATACTCTTTATATAGTTTAATATCTTCCTTTGGATTAACCCCACGACGATTAATATCTGTGTGTACAATTCTGACACCTTCGTCAGAAAGTTCTCTGATCTTCATATCATCCGGCAAAGATACCACCACTTCATGTTCAGTTAATAAGGACTTAATCAAATCATTTCTGAAATCATACAGACCGGAAGATGAATTTGCAAGAATTAATACTTTTTTCATATGATATCTTTTTCGTCTATGTTCTTAATACAAATTTCGTTATATTTCATCATACATACGCCTTCGGAATATTCACCGATAACCGGCTTATTCTCAATACCCTGAAGATTGTTTATTACGTTGGTCGGTGTATCTACCCCACAGGCATAAGCATGAGGATATCCGCCGCCAAACCTTGGATTAACCTCCGAAAAATAAAATGTATCAGTCGTTTCATCATGAAAGATATCAATATCTATCATTCCTCTAAAACCGGCTCTTTCCACAAAAGTCTTAATCTGATCGAATAATTTGGGGATTTTAACCGAAACTGATTTGTCTGTCTCTCCGGCACGCATCTTAATCTTTTTCTTAATAAAGACAGAAACACATTTTCCTGTAATCATATCAATATATACATCAGCCCCATATTCCTGACCGGACATATATTCCTGAATCATTAAATCATCATAGATCTCAAACAGTACATCAATCTCATTATCGGAAGCGACTTTATTGATATTAATGGAAGCCGAACCGCATATTGGTTTTGCAAATACGGGATAGCTAACTTCTCCACGCTCTTTGGCCTCGTAAAAGCTCTCTTTTGTAATGTAACATTTGGCTGTGGGAATTCCGTATTCAAGCATAAGCTGATAGAACCTATATTTGTCAAAGCAGGTTTCGACCAAATCATAAGGCGAAATTACAGGCATCGTACCTATTTCAAGGAATCTGTCCCTTTCTTTGGCTAGCATGCTTAATTCCGGATCGATAAGTGAAAACACTCCCGTGATTTGCTCCTGCTTACAAATTTCAAGAATTCTGTCAATATATCCCGGTGCGTTTATTCTCGGTACCAAAATGAATTTGTCTGCATCATACACTGCAGGTGCCAGATTAGAACAATCCGTAGCTATAACCTGTCCTCTGTCGCCCAATGCTTTTTTGAAGGCCTGAACCACTTTGTTTCTGGTTCCGGCGGAAAGAATCAAAATGTTAATCATATCCTACTCCCACTGAAGTATTTTAATTTCTGTTTTTAAGAATTCTGTTTAAGTTTTCCGGCCTCTGACTGTGCTTTACGAATCTCGGCAAAATTACCCTCGGATACGCTGGTATCTTCGGCAACATCTTCTTTGACAAATATCTTCTTAACAGTTGTAAACACTATTTTAACATCCATGGCAAAGGTAAGATTCTCAACATATTTAACATCTGTTTCAAATCTTTGATCCCATGCAAGATTATTTCGTCCGCTAATTTGTGCCAAACCTGTCAATCCCGGTCTTACGGTATGACGAAGTCGTTCCCTTTCCGTATACCAGGGAAGATAGCTTACAAGCAAAGGTCTGGGGCCGATAAAACTCATATCACCCTTAAGAATATTCCAAAACTCCGGAAGTTCGTCAAGGCTGGTGCTTCGAAGCAGTTTACCGAATTTGGTAAGTCTGTCCTTATCCGGAAGAAGATTGCCGTTTTCATCCCGTTCATCCGTCATTGTTCTGAATTTACATAGCTTGAATATTCTTTCTTTTCCTGTTTTGGAATCGATTTTACCCGGGCGCTGTTGAGTAAAGATAACAGGGCTTCCCAGCTTTGTTCTCACAAGAAGCGCCAATATGGCAAAAAGCCAGCAAAACAAAATAAGAACCAACGCCGATATTAAAATGTCAAAAAAACGTTTAATTATATTTTTGTACATATTATAGATTATTAACAATATATGTATATATTCTCTGATATGTCGGTACATCATAATGAAGACCATCACGCAATTTATATCCGCTATTCATCAAGTATGTATGCGTATCGATAACTTTCACACCTTGAAGTCCGGCAATTAATTTGCTGTTAATCATTACTACCTGTTCTTCCGAGGTATATGGATTATCCCAAACCGGATTTACCGTAGCATAGTATACTTTGGCACCCTTGGCAGTCCATTCTGCTGCTTTTGCATTAACAAGAGCAACATATTTATCTGCATTTCCCGGATCGTTAACACCAAGATTAATTACAATCTTGATTCCCTTACCGACACATTTATCAACATTGGGAACGGCCGTTTCACTAAACCATTTGTACCCCTGAGAATTCTGCGCAAAGTACTTGGCACCTGTCTCTCCCATTGCCTCATGCATCTGTACAAATCTTGAATCACCTACAAAAATCACTCCGTTGGCAAGCGGAATTCCGGCTTTCTTAAGAGCTGCTTCATATTGTTTAAGCATATCTTCCTGCGCCTTGGCTGCTGCCTTAGCGGCCTCTTCCTGAGCTTTTAATGCTGCTTCTTGAGCTTTATCTGCAGCATCCTGGGCTTGCTTATTGGCAATTAGCTGCTGTTGACATTCAATAGCCTGATTGGCAAATGCAATATCCGCCTCGGCTGCACCTGATTTAACCAAACCATCTCTGTACTTAATAAGCGCATCAAGTTCCTTTTCTTCAGCGCTTTTTGTTGCGGCATATGGCCGAACAGCAACAATATCACTTCCCAATACAGCAACAGCAACCAAAATTGCTATTGTCCCAACAATTAATCTTTTCATATTACATTCCTTCATTAATAAAGTTTATTTTCATCAATATCCTTAATAACTACCGAATCAATCATATATCTCGGACGATGTTTGGCCTCCATATACACTTTGCCTATATATTCACCTATAACTCCCAGGGACAGAAGTGTAACACCGCCGATAAGTAGCGATACGATTATGCTGGTTGTATAACCTTGAACATTATTACCCCTAAAATAATCAACCAATGTAATTATTCCCATCACCACACTAAACAAAAATACCAAAAAACCTAATACAGAAATCATATGCAAGGGGCGAACGCTCATGGAGGTTATTCCGTCCAGCGCAAGAGTAAACATTTTCTTTACGGTATACTTTGATTTCCCGAATTCTCTTTCCTTAACATCAAAATATACTATATCGGAATTAAATCCCATAGTTGGTATCAATCCGCGCAGGAAAAGATTGGTTTCTTCGTACTTTGATAACATATCAAGGGCTTTTTTGCTCATTAATCTGTAATCTGCATGATTGGTCATTACATTTGCTCCCAGGGCATGCATAAGCTTATAATACATTGATGCCGTAGCTTTTTTCATAAAGCCGTCGGATTTTCGATCATTTCTTATACCATAAACTATTTCCGAACCCTCGTTATATTTTTTGATAAACTCATCAAGAGCTTCAATATCCTGCTGAAGGTCCACATCAATAGTAATGGCAATATCACAATACTCCTTCGCCACCATCATTCCGGCCATTATTGCATTCTGATGTCCCCTGTTAGATGCCAGAGAAACCACTGCTATCCTATTATCTTTTGAGGCTTCTTCATGCAGACGCAATAATGTCTTATCTTTACTTCCGTCATTAACAAACAATGCCTTTGATTTTACCGATATCTTATTTTCGCTAACGAGTCTTCCCAGTTTTTCCTTTATCTTTTCTATAGAATAATCAAGGGTATCCTCTTCGTTATAGCAGGGTAGTATTAAATATAAAACAGGCGCCTCTTTAATCATTGTTTTCTCCTAAAAATTAATTTGCATATTAAATCCAGCAAATACGAAATCGCTACGGTAATTAATGTGCTGATACACATTTTCAAAAACCAATTAACATTTTCCATTGCCTGACTGTTAATAACCAAAATATATATATAACTATGAAGCAAATAAATATATATTGATCTTTTTCCTAAAAAACTAATTACAGGCTCGTTAATATCAATCGAAAAATCATCATGAATAAATCTTATTTTTCGCACATATTTTGACACAATCATTCCCAGGGCAAATGCCCAGGTTGCCGTATACCAAAAGTCCTGATAACCTCTTATATAAAACCATAAGGATATGGCAATTATAAATATACTCATTATGAAGACTCTGCATTTACCGGGCAGCTTACCCACCAGATAAAAAACTATATAAATCAGCAAAATTTCCTCAATAAACCAATAATCCGCACCTATAAGCAACCTGATTACCGATTTTAAAGAATCAATCGAATGACTAATCAGACTAATTGTCGTGGCAATTATTAAATATGGTAAATACGTATTTTTAAATCGTCCTACTATGTATTTCCTATCCGTATTCGCTATTCCGTATTTTAGATACAGAGCATAACCTGACAGAAAAAAGAATATACCTACTCCCCAATCTCCAAGTTGCATGATAAACTCTGCTACTTCCTTATTATTTACTTCATTTATTGCAAATTCAAAATAATGCGAAGCTATAACCATTAGGATGGCAATTCCACGCAAAAAATCGGAAGTGTTTTTTGAAATAAATGCGATGTTTTTATTTTCCATACTGATTAAAACCTAAATAACCAAGCGATTTTGTAAAATAGCTCCGGGTTATACTTAATAAGTGTAATACCTGAATTAACATTGAATATTATCATCATTCCATAAATAAACGTTAGTAAAAATCCAACTTTAATGAGATTAAATCCAATAGCAAATCCCCGGTCGGTAACTGAGCTGTTTTCCGTCAAAATCAGAAGCATTATGGCTGCACCCATAATAATTCCAAATGACATATCCGATGCATATCTGACTAAGACTCCTGCCGAGTTGGCATCAAGCAGCCCGATTATAATTGATGAAACAATCAATATGCCCATATATAATACTAATTTTTTGTCTTTTATATTTTTACGATAATACCCTGTCAAAAAAAGTGACCAGGTCATCACATTACAGGAAATAATTCCACCAAAATAATGTTCTGTAACTATCTTACCCATATAATCAAATTTTAATTCCACTGTATGAAGAAACGGGAATACATTGTTGATATAGGGTATTTGGAACAGAAAAGCGGTCAAGCCCTGAAGCATTCTTGACACACTGAATCCCCTTAAATTCATATCGTTATTAGTTAAAGAATACGTTGCACCAAAATCAATGACTGAACCGAATCTGACATAGTTATAGTACATAATTCCAATAGCGCACATAATAAAGGGTACACAAAATAGACCAATATAAATTACATTCTTCTTTTTACAAAGAATATGGTTTTCTATTACAACCTCTCTAAATATAGGAATCGCAAGAAAACTAAATAAAAGCATCTGTGGACGGCATCCGGCCACAAGGGCCATGCAAACAGATCCCAAAATCAAAACAATGATGCCCTTAAATGAAACCTTTGAATTTTCATTTTCAGAAACCTGTTTCATTATTCCGGCTGCCCACATCCATAACCATAGACCCACAGCAGTAAGCCCCATAGCCGCCATAACAGGAACGCAGTAAAGGTCCGCCGTAAAAATTAAATATGTCAAACTGCCACATGTAACTGTTCCCGATGCAATAAGCAAATAAGATACATATGATATGTTCTTAAAATAACGATTAATTATTTCCCTTAGCAACATAAATGTTCCCAAAACAAATAATGAATAGAAAACAAATGTCGCAGCATGATTAGGGAATCCGCGGCCCGAAATCAAATAGTAGGGATAATACAGCAATATTTCCGGCGTTATTCCAAAATATACAAAATACTTATTATTGTAAAAAGCATAATCGGCCTTATAATCAATTCCGTTTGCCTGAAGATATATTGTGTCATAAGGATTATCCGCATTAATAAGCCCCTCTGACGGTGTTATCGACAGTTCTGCATGACCTTCCTTTAATGCAGCTGCCAATTCCTTATACTGTTCGTGATGAGGTTTTGAGGCCTCATTAAACAGCATATGCGATGATGACCAATAGAGTCCCAAAAGAATCCATATCACTATCACTCCGACAGTAACAAGCTGCTGCAATTTATCTTTTGCAGAATCAATACTCGAAGTAAACATTAACTTGGAAATCTTGTTCTTAGGACTTATCAGTACCAGAAACAACATGACCAAATAAACCAGAATCACTCTGCCTATGCTAAAGAACAAGGGTCTCCTTACATTAGCCTTTATCGACAAAAATTCAAAATTAGGTTGATTCTCACCTTCAAAGTAGAATATAAGGCTTTTGACATTTCCGTATGCATTCACATTAATATAATGTGATGCGGCAACAGATGATACAATTACGTCGTTTCCGAGGGGATATTCATAGTAGTTACCTTCATCGGTTGCATTAAGTTTGAAACCAATAGGAGCATTCGGTTGCACTTCGGTATCAATAAACAAATTTGTGATTTTATTATCGATTTCCGAAATGTATACAGTCGTACCCTCACAGTACATCTTCTCTGTCAAATCTATCGGAACATTAGTAACAGATTTCCAGGAAGAAAAATTGAATACAAACACTTCCAAAAATAATGAAATTATCAATAAATATATATACTTTTTCACGCGAATAACTCTTTAATAGTTTTGATAATAAGTTCCATATCCTCATCCGTATTCTTAATATCCGAAGGAAGACATACACCATTGTCAAAGATATATGACGCTACATCCCTATCCTCTGCCTTGATAAAATCACAACCGTCAAATACAGGTTGAAGATGCATGGGTTTCCAAATAGGACGTGACTCTGCATTACACTTTTCTTCAAGTGCATCCATAACCATATTGGGAGTAACCTTTGATCCCGGTTTTATCTGAATACAGCTTAGCCAACAGTTAGCGTCCGCATCCGGATTCATGGGGTTCATAGTAATATCCGGTATATCTTTGAACGCCTCCTTATAGGTCGCGTATATCTTTTTCTTAAGTGCCTTATGCTCTTCAAGATGGAGTAACTGGCCACGGCCCACACCGGCAACTATATTGGACATACGATAGTTATATCCGATATTTGAGTGCTGATAATGACGGGCAGGATCACGGGCCTGAGTTGACAGGAATGTGGCCTTCTTAGTATATTCTTCATTTTTTGACAGCATCATTCCGCCGCCAGAAGTAGTAATAATTTTGTTTCCGTTAAAAGATATAATACCTATCTTACCGAAAGTACCTGTCTGACGGCCTTTGTAAGTGGTAGATAACGACTCCGCAGCATCCTCAATAAGAGGCACATTATGTTCATTGCAAATATCAAGAATTTCATCTATCTTAGCCGGAGTTCCATATAAGTGAACTACCATAACCGCCTTAGGATTGGGATATTTCTCAAAGGCCTTGCGAAGAGCATCAGGGTCCATATTCCAGGTATCAGATTCGGAATCAATAAATACGGGAGTGGCACCTTCATAAGTGATGGGATTAACTGTTGCGCTAAATGTAAGGGTCGGAGCAAATACTATATCTCCTCTCTTAACACCTATACATTTAAGTGCCATATGAAGTGCTGCCGTGCCGGCAGAAAGTGCACTTGCGTGGATTCCTTCACCCATATATTCTGCCATCTCAATTTCGAGTGCCGTAACATTGGGGCCAAGTGGCGCTACCCAGTTGGTATCAAACGCTTCTTGCACGAATTTTTGCTCTTCTCCATGCATAGTAGGAGAAGAAAGATAAATTCTTTTCATAATTATCGCCTTCTATTCTTTATAATTGTATGTACTGACTATTTTTTTAACCAAAGGACGTATATCCTTTGACTCATTCTTGGATTCTTCTTTTAGCATCTTAAGATCTTTGAAGAATTCGTCCTCGTCAAGTTCAATAGGCTTGCCTATATAAATTGACTTATTAGCTGTTTCCGTAAGTCCCTCTTCATCCATAAGCAGCTCCTCATACAGCTTCTCTCCCGGACGAAGACCTGTAAATTCTATCTTTATATCTTCATCTACTCTGTATCCCGAAAGTTTAATCAGGTTCTTGGCCAAATCAAGAATCTTAACAGGTTTGCCCATATCGAGAACAAATATTTCACCGCCCTTGGCATAAGCTCCTGCCTGCAGCACCAAAGATACAGCCTCCGGTATAGTCATGAAGTATCTTATAATATCAGGATGCGTAACCGTAACCGGGCCCCCTGCCATAATCTGCTTCTTAAAAAGCGGAATAACAGAGCCGTTGGAACCAAGAACATTACCAAATCTTACAGCTACAAACTCCGTATCAAAATGTCTGTTAAAGGTCTGAACAATCATCTCACATATACGCTTGGAGGCACCCATTATATTAGTGGGATTAACAGCCTTATCGGTACTAATCATAACGAAACGCTTGGTGCCGTTCATTGCTGCAGCCTGCGCTGTCTTCCATGTACCGAAGACATTATTCTTAATTGCCTCGTTAGGCGATGTCTCCATAAGCGGAACATGCTTATGGGCAGCCGCATGATAAACAATATCCGGCTTGTATGTTTCAAAAATATTGTTGATTCTGTTTGTATTACGAACAGATGCAATAAGTACTACAAGATTAAGATTCGGGTATTTCGTAATAAGTTCCTGTTGTACGTCATAAGTACTGTTTTCATAAATATCTACTAAAATAAGCTGGCTTGGACCGTGAGATGCAATCTGTCGGCAAAGTTCGGAACCTATTGATCCTCCTCCGCCTGTAACAAGAACCTTTTTGCCGTTAACGTATCCTAAAATCGAATCAAGATCTACTTCGATGGGTTCCCTGCCGAGTAAGTCTTCTACTTCAACGTCACGAAGTTTTGCAACGGATACCTCACCGTTAACGAGCTGATACATTCCCGGAAGTGAACGAAGCTTACAATTCGTTTCTTTACAAATATCAAGGAGTTCGGAAATAGTTGTTCGTGATGCCGACGGCATTGCAACGATTATCTCATCAATATCATAAAGTTCGGCACATTCAATAATCTTATCTCTTCCGCCGACAACCTTGATTCCCTGAATAAATCTTCCCCACTTGCCTTTGTCATCATCTATGATGCAGCGCACTATCATAGTCGAGAAATTTGAATTGACTATCTCTTTAATAATGGCATTTGCTGCATCACCTGCGCCTATTACCATTACAGAAATGGAATTCTTACTGTTCTGATTCCTATGTTTAAGGGACCGAAGAAATCTATATGAGAACCTGCTTATAAACAATAAACTAAGCAGGCAGAACATATAAAGGAAGTAGTAACTGCTGGGAACCGCCTTATAATTACCAACCTTAAATAACTGAAGTCCTCCGGCTTGAACAAGAGTAGAAATAACACTGGAAATAACAATATTCTGTAATTCGGTTTCTCCTGCAAACGCCCACAAAGAACTGTACATATGGAACAAATACAGAATAAGAATCGTAGCAACTACGCTTATAGGCAGGAAATTGGTAATCGGTTTAATAAAATAATACGGAATCGTTGCTATCGAGAAGTTGTACCTCATCAACAAAGCAACATAGCTTGCTGCGATTACACTTATTATGTCGTATATAATAAGCGCGGTTCTTCTATAAAATTTCTTTACATTAAAAACTTTTTTCATCACAATATTCCCTTATGTATATACGGGAGTTACGAAATATGTCTTCCACCGAGCGAGTTCCGCAGTGGCTGCTTTTTAGCCACGAGGACTGCCCGAGCGAATGGGAGATATATTTAGGAACTCCGTTTGTTCATAAACATGAGTGGCGTAGCACATAACAACATCACAAATGCCATGGGATGGGATAAGTGGAATACCCACTCAACCACTCCGGCCACTGCGAAGGCTACCACAATTGTCATCGTTAATGCATCATATTTATCTGAATTTCTCATAAAGAAGATAATTCCCGTAACAAGAAGCGTAATTCCGAAAATCACGAACAATACTGCTGTTGGGATGCCGTGATCATATGCTGCTTGAAGGTATACATCATGAGCATGTGTAGCTATCTCGCCATCCTTCAGGGTGGCACCCATAGTATCATGACCTGTCATATTAAGCTGTTCAATATATGATTTAAATATATCGATACGGCCGTTGGTGTAATCCGAAGCTTCTTCTACACTTTCGGTATTTTCTGTACTTTCCACCGTATCTTCACTTGTCTCTTCACTAAATTCTTCTATTACATTGCCATTCTCATCCCTTGGTGCAAATCTGACTATATACGCATCAGTCTCTGCTTCTGTCATAGGTTCATCCCATTCCTCATCGGATATATCAAATTCCAGGAACTTGTAACCATCATACGCATAATATATATCTTTCTTAGGCGCCTGGTACTCATTATAAGTGCTTTCTTCTATATAATAAGTCGGTATAGTATCTTCGCTAAGCCCCAGTATTTTTTCACAGAATAAATTTCCAAATCTACCGACAAGCATATAATCGGTAGAATTCAAATGTCTTCCCCTCATAACCTTTTCGGAATATCCTTCAATATCATATGTTTGAGGCTTCGAAACCAGACAGGGAATTGTTCTTTGAGCTTCAAACATTATGGGGAGCATTACCAGCACGGAAATAATTAAAGCAAATAATGTTTTTAATAATGTGGTCATATGACCCTTTAATCTGACTGCGGTCACAATAAACAAAAATACAAACGCAACTATGGTTGATACAAAAGCAGTTCTTGATAATGTAAATATCAGATAAGAAGCAACAATGCCAAACAAAACCAGTTCCTTCCATAAGTAAGAAATCAGGGATACCCTGACACCCTCTGATTCTTTTTTATCCGAAAGGAATGAAGTTAATTTGGTAACAACCATTGTTCCAACCACACAAAGTACCATAGTCATATATGTTGCCGTAATGGTTTCCGTATGGAAATAGTGGGTATATCTGGCGTTTCCGTAAGATGTATAGGGTCTGTGCAAAAGGCACCAGGCAGTACTCATAATAAATTGAATTACAACTCCCCGAACCACATTTGTAAGAAAATTTTCCTTTTTATTCCAGACACCATAATTAATAAACAATAAAAGGAAACTGACAACAAGTGCCACTGTCCACCATCTTGTATTCCTAAACACAATTATGAGTATGAAATAAGCAAGTGTCACTGGGCTAAGCAGCACATTGGGTTTTGCCATCTTCTTAACAAACAGACACTTAATTGTTCTAATCAAAATTATTCCCAACAGCACTGCTATAATTGCATTTGCTTTTAGTACAAACAAATCATCCGCAGTTATATTAGCTGACATCGTTGTCAGTTTTGTTACTTCATTCCTGTAATAAATAACACCGCCTATAATACCTGCTATCAGCCAAATTATATTGTATACATTAACAATTTCCGCAAAACCGAACATCGCTACTATTGCGATTGCAAAACCTATCATTTCCTTACGCTCTGCAACAGCATGATTGATATCATACAAACCTGACACATAAGCACAGCAGCCATGTACAGCATATGCTATTCCCAGAGACTGTACGAAATCTCCCATATGACTCCATATGTATTCTTTTGTAATAACTGCATTGCCGTCTCTCCTATGATTAATTCCGTAGAACAACACAAAACTAAGAAGTAAAGTTGCTATTACGGCAAATGCATTATCCGGAAGGAAAGAACTTACCTTGCCTGTGAAAATGGATACAAGACATATTATTATAAGAATGCCCGCCACGGGATTACATACCCACTTCATAACTGTTTCAACAGTAAGAAGTGAATCCTTTTTCTTACTAAAAATCACATTTGTTAAAATAAACAAAATAGCCGCAACAGCAATGATTATTCCTAAAACAATCAGGCTCTTGCCAAGCCCTAAAGGAACACGATAATTAAAATCTATAACCATGCTTTTATTTTCAAGCACAACATCATTATAATAAGGCATCACTATAAGGCCCGAAGCCGGATCAAAATCCTCCAGTCCGAAATATACGGAACGAAGCGCGCTGAATTTCAAAATGTATAATTCACCGGGAGTTGTATCAACATCCATAAGTACGTTCACATATCCGGGAATTTCACCGGGCATCACGGTTTCGCTTGCCATATGTTTACCGTTTCCGTCAGTCAGCTCCACTTGAAATTCATCAGGGTATGTTCCTTCTGCAAGATAAATGTCTACACTTTGAAGATGTGTTTCACCGGCTACAAATACCTCCATAAAGGTATTACGGTAATTAACAACATCAGTCTTAACAAATGATACGTTTCGGGTTCCCTGTGTCACATCCTCAGTCCACATTCTAAGGGGAAATACCGATAAAATCATCAGTACACCGATTATTCCGATTATGTATTTAATTGCCTTGCTTTTAACAACTGTATTACGCATATTTTCTTTTTCCTAATCTCATATCAATTATTGCCATTGGCACGAAATACCATAGATAAAAAGCATATCTTACCAGACTCATAGGCCCGATGAAACATGTAAGGACAACCATCAGCGGAAGTGAATACGCAAGCGCCTTTTTACCCTGCCCGGTATAAATGAAATATCCTATTACAAAGATATACATCCACAGCCAAAATCCCGGTGAAAAAATAAAACGTATTACGGGAGTACCATGAACAGTTCCGTCAAGTGACAGCCAGCGGTAAAATTTGTCAATTCCGGGGATTATGGGATTTCTTGTTCCGGGAGGTTCAACCTCATATCCGAAATATGAAACATCATCATATGTATATGTGTATACTTCATAGCCTTTATATCCGTCCAATGTAGCCTGGGGATACCACATTCCGTATCCGGTCATGCATAATGCATCCAGATATGCCACCGGATGACGGCTTCCGATTTTAAGCCATATCTTAAAAAACTCTGCTTTGTTATTTAAAAATTCCTGTTCATTAAAATCAATCTTAACTCTGTCGGAGCACTTAGGTGTATATCGCATAAGTGCTTTCTTTGGAATATATTTTTCAACAGTCTGTTTTTCATCAGCTGTCAAAGACGCACTATCGTAACAATATACTCTTGACAGTTGTTGTATAGGTACAGTGAGTATTTCTCTATGACCTACACTTGAAGCATTCGTTACAGCCAGTAATCCTTTATTAACAGCAAAGAATACCACTATCGAAACAACAATATATATCAAAACCCTCTTTAATGTATTTTCATATCTGGCAATTTTCATACACTTTTTAGCCAAATATATGAGCATTATGACTGCAAATACTCCAAAGGCATAGACTCCGTTACTTCTAAGAAGCATCATCAAAACTGACGCGATTGTCATAATTGCCACGTTTTTAAAACTCATCCAAAATGTATTATCAAGCAACATTTTGCGAAGATATATTACAGTAACAAGAAGTGCCGCGCCGAACACTCCGTCCTTTGATGAACATAACGCAAACATACTAAGCACCGGGAATACTCCCAAATATATACTGAATATAATTGCGCCGGTTCTGCCAAGACCGTCCTCTTTGAGAATCTTGACCATATATCCCAGTGCAACTGCTATAAGGCTCATCTGCAATAGGATAAAAACCGCTATCGAAATGTTGTAATTATCCGTCACCTTATGTACTGCCTGAATCGTTCCGCCAAGCGAAAGAACATGCAGTATCGGATACTGATTATTAAAAGTTCTGGTTACAACTTCATTTAGTTCATCCAGAGCATCATATACGAAAAATCCCGGATACTCACCTAAAAACACGATGAAGTACCCAATCCAGATTATTATTGAGGATATAAGCCATGTTCTGTCCTTATTAACCGATATTTTCTGTTCAGGGCACTTATCGACCATACGCTCACGGATTAAGTCCCATATAACCTTGCTAAAGACCGTGGCAACAATAAATATCAGCAGAAAAAAGATATACGGCTTCGGAGATTTAACATCTATCTGTCCGAAATATTCACACTGAAAACCAAATACTATTGCAAGTGAATAAAGCAATCCGAATATGAAATTAACAGGTTTAAATCCCTTTAATAAACTCATATGCTATATACGACAAATCACTTATCGGAATCTGTCTTTTCGGCCACGACAAACTGTGGTGAATTATTAAGATTAAGGTATGTTCTTCCCAAATATTCACCTACAAGTCCCAACATAAGAAGTATCATTCCGCCCATAAACACAAGAACGGACATTAAGGCCGAAAAACCGATTACCAAAGTTTCGGGCCTAAGCCATATCTTTTTAATAATTGTATATATTCCATACAGGAATCCTACAACCGCACTAATTCCGCCGATTGTGGTAGCAACTCTTAAGGGCTTAATAGAAAAAGAGGTAAATCCGTTAAACCACAATCCGAGTAACTTACCCAGGGTGTATCCCGATTCACCGATTTCTCTGTTACGATGTTTAACGGGAACGTTAATTATATTCTTTGTGGTGCGAAGCACAAGTCCGATAACGTAAGGAAATGCACCTGTGTACTTAACCATTTCATCAAGTACGTATCTCTTGGCTGCAAAATAGCTTGAAACCTTAAGTTCCTTCGGCTTACCGAGCATTCTGCATGCCATCTTGTCGTTAATCCATGAACCGAAATTTCTAAAAGGCGAGTGTTTCTTATCGGAATAGCCGGCATAAACAACATCTGCACCATTCTTAATTCCATCAAGCAACTTGCCGACTTCATCGGCAGGTGTCTGACCGTCATCATCAAGACATACAACAATATCTCCTGTAACTTCATGAAAGCCTGCCATTAATGCTCCGTGCTGACCGAAATTCTTAGCCAGGCTAAGACCTTTAATATTATCATTTTCAGAGGCTAACTTTTTGATTGTCTCAAATGTATCATCCGGCGAGCAGTCGTTAACAAGAATCATCTCATAGGTGTACTCACCGAGATTTTTCATAGTTTCTTTGACTTCCGTAACTACCGAAGGAAGTGTTTTAGTTGATCTGTAACATGGAATAACAAAACTAATTTTCATTTACTGTTCTCCCAAAATCATTTTGAAGTTACTTTGTATATTTCAAAAGAAGATACCGTATCTTCTTTTATCATCTCTACCGAATTTCCCATTGCCTCATAAAACTCAGGCAGCCAGCTACTGTCAATATCCTGCTTCTTAACAAAATAAACATTATCCTTAAGCAGTCCGTCAGCCATATTGCTTATGCCATGGCCGGATAATTTATTACTTTCTATAGGGCTAAGGGCTGCCCATCCGCCAAGTATATTTAAGTTTGATTTATCAACCTTTGAGATTTTATCAAACATCTTCTCCGAATACGCGACCGAAGAATATGTATCCATCAGGTAAAAGTTATCCGGATTATTCAGTATATATTCATAAAACTCCAAATACGGTCCGTTGGCTTCTTCTTTGAGTGCCTGCTCATATTTAAGATTAGGTACTGCCTGACAAAGATATACAATTCCGAGTATTAGGGCTGCAGCTTCAGAAAATATCCTGATTGCTTTCTTGGCTTCTATACTCTTAAGACACATCATAAGCAGGAAAATAAGTACAACCGTTTCAACAAAATAAAGTGAATCTGTTATTCTGTTCGGAGTTCTCTCCCCCATAAGCATATAAATCCAAATTGCACTTCTGCCGACAAATAAAGCTATTAAGCGCCAGATTCCCAAATAATCCTTATTTAGTACGATGATTATCGCGCATAGGATATACAATCCGATAACAACTATATTCCATGGATAATCGCTGCCCGGAGTATCCCATACATGAGTAAACTCATAAGCATATATTTTAATCTTTTCGGACAGCTTGGCCGTTGTCGAGCGACCGCTTTCATTAATACTTCCGGCATAATCCGCAACCTGCCACATAAGGTCGTTATCAACCTTGGTGTCTATTCCGTAATTATAGTTTTCAAAAAGTACTGCCTCTTCTTTGGTAAATCCAAGCTCATCATAAAACTTCTCATTGCCTTCATACTGTGGCGGCACCTGATAATCATAAAGTTCGGTTCTTGCATTAAACAAATCCACGAATTCCGGCCAACCGTTACCGCTGTATGCCAGGCGATCCGCCGCCAACAAAATCATGAAAGAACCCGTTATTACCAAAAGCGTACTTATATATCCTGATATCACTTTCCCGTCAAAAGGATTCCTGTTAAAACTCCATTTAAATACAGCAATCGCACATACAAAGGGCATCATAAGAAGCATCATTTCACTTCTTAGCATAAAACCCAGCGCAAGAATGATAATGGTCGGAATATTACTTTTAAGAAATGTTTTTGAGCCATTACCGTCATCGGAAGTTGCCAATATTGATACAGCAGCTCCGGCCATCATAGATACCGTAACGGTATACTGAACAATGGTCATATGAAAAATCATATATGAAGCAAGTAATATTGTAACTGACAGCGCTGTCACAATCTTGTTTAAGATACTGTTTATACGCTTTGTAAGATTATAATTAATTATTACAAGCGAACCGTATTGGAACAGCAACAGCATTAAACCGTACCAGCATCCGCAATTGCATAATCTGTATAGCAAAGCAACAAGCGCACCAATAGGCCAAAGCATCTGTATATTATGTCCGTTAGGGATTCCATCGTACATTCCCGACAGAATATCCTTCATCAAAACATCATCATTAAGTTCATAGTAATAGTCAAAGAAAACACTGAATACCGTTGCAATAATAACGACAGGAGCAAGTGCAATTATTAAGTTAAGTAATGCTTCCTTCTTGTTCTGTTTCATTAATCAGTCGCTTTGGTTCCTATTTATAAAACTCATGAACCTTTTCAATAATATAATCCGTCTGTTCCTTAGTCAGTGAATAGAACATCGGAAGTCTGACCAGTCTTTCGGATTCCACGGTTGTGTATTTGTCTTCGCCGTGGAATCGGCCAAACTTCTCACCTGCAGGTGCAGTATGAAGAGGAACATAATGGAACACCGTCAAAATATCATTGGCTTTCATAAAATCAATGAATGCCGTTCTTTCTTCTAAATTCTTACACTTAATATAGAACATGTGACCATTGTGAGTTGCATAATCAGGAATATAGGGAAGTTCTATTTTTCCTGCTAAAGCCAGGTCACCAAGACCTTCGTAATACTGGTTCCATCTTGATAATCTGGTATCGTTAATTTCATCCGCTATCTCAAGTTGTGCCCAAAGATAGGCTGCATTCATATCTGAAGGAAGATAAGAAGAACCGTAATTCATCCATCTGTATTTATCTACCTGACCTCTGTAAAACTGGCTTCTGTTGGTACCCTTTTCTCTTAAAATTTCGGCATCGACTATTTTATCGGAGTCCTTAATAAGGAGTGCACCGCCTTCACCCATGGAATAATTCTTGGTCTCATGGAAAGAAAGACATCCGTAATCACCGAAAGTTCCCAGAGGTTTTCCTTTATAGGTGCTCATAATCCCCTGTGCATCGTCTTCAACCACAAGAAGATTATGACGCTTGGCGATGTCCATTATGACATCCATGTCAGGAGATACACCCGCATAATGAACTACCGCTATAACCTTAGTCTTATCTGTTATTGCATCTTCAATAAGATTT
This sequence comes from Lachnospiraceae bacterium, assembly GCA_045629045.1. Lineage (GTDB taxonomy): Bacteria > Bacillota > Clostridia > Lachnospirales > Lachnospiraceae > JAILLW01. The sequence continues at coordinate 17,543 of JAZQQM010000004.1, read as the reverse complement.
TCATCAATATTCATTGTCTTGGGATTAATATCCACAAACACAGGAACAGCTCCGCGAAGTACGAAGGCATCCGCCGTTGATACGAAAGTATAGGACGGCATAATAACCTCATCACCTTCTTTGACGTCACACAAAAGTGCTGCCATTTCAAGAGCATGGGTACATGAAGTAGTTAACAGGGCTTTTGCGGTTCCAGTTTTCTTTTCAAGCCATTCATTACACTTCTTGGTAAATTCTCCATCACCGCAAATGTGCATATTATCAATAGCCTGTTTAACATATTCTGTTTCTTTGCCCGTAAAAGGCGGAACATTAAATCGAATCATCTATTTCTCCTATTCAAACACCACAAATCTGTCATTCATAAATGTGGTCTGATAATTATTATCATTTATATACTGATTTACCAGATTAAGCTTAACCGAATTGTCCGGAACCTCGTAAATTTTTCTTGATAAAACAACTATCGGACGGGTCTTGGTATTACCTGCATCAATGCTCCTGATTGATGTTTCCATAGTCTCCACCGGGTTGGAACCAAGATCGGACCAACTGGTATTTAACGCTGACGGCATATCAAGATAGTAACTAAGTCCGGGAATGTCTCCATACAGTATTAAACTTCTGTCCTCAGTCAGATTATTAACCATAAAGTACTCCGAAATCTCGGACAAAGCGTATGCATTATCCATAGTTGTTCTGGAGCCTTTAAGCACTGCATTATTCGTTACAAGTGTGTTAAGCTTCGTACCGTCTTCACCATCCAAAAAGATATATCGAGTTCCCACACCTACTGCCTGAATAAAGAAAGCAATAAGCACTGCTGCCAGCATAGCTTTCGGTGCAAAAAGCGGAACCTTTTGGGTAATATCAAGATAACTTCTTCCCCATCGAACTAACCGGTAAACTATCCAGAATGTTACAGGTGCAACAAAGAACAAATTATTCAAAGCCGGCCAAATATAATTGTTGGAACCAAGCGGGGTAATCAATATTACTATAAGTGAGATTGCCCCAATTAATTTCCAGTCATAATTCATGGCTTTGGAAGCCATCATCCAAATATTACATACTATCGATATCAACAAGAAAATTGCTCCCCACTGAAGGGCTGATTCTTTTTGATAATATTTAAAGTTATACATTCCCCATTTATACAAAGCAAAGAAAAGGAATCCTATACAAGCGCAATAAACCGCTTTGCGCAATCTCATATATTTGCCCGGCCATAAAACCATAAAAGGAATTCCCGGAAGGACACATATAATCATATATATCGCCCACTTAAATCCATGCCAGTACGCATCCATAATAGCAAGAAGCATTTGTCCAAAAGTATATTCACTGTTAGATCCCGAAATGCCTATTACTCCGTTAATCATCCGTCCAAAGGTCCCTGTTCCGCAGCTAACGGAAAGGATAAGAAGAATAAGGCCAAAAGAAATAACATATCCGAGAAGGCACAGCATTGTCTGCTTAAACACTTCCGAAAAGTCTTTTTTTTGCATAACTCCGTAATACCAAAGTGCAAAAACAAGTAGTACTTCAAGCCCGTTTCCCGGGAACCGCACAAAGGTATTAATTCCAAGAAGAATTCCCGCTATAACCAAACATCCGGACCTGTTTGTTCCGGCCAATCCTCTAAAGAGCATTACGCATGCACCCAATAGGAATGCATAGGACAAATAGTGATACAAAATCGTAGCAGGTGCCCAGCACATTCCGATAGCAAGAACCTCTGCCAGAAATGCCAACCATGCCGGCATCTTCGTCATAAAGAAACGGTAACTGAAAAGTGCCATTACACTTACCACCAAGCTTCCATATATTTTCATGCCAACCATGGTATGTCCGAAAGGCAGACAAGTAAACAAATGGCCAACCACATTTGAAATGTATGTAAGTAAAAACCATACATCCTTTGAACCGTCCAAAAAAACATAATTGCCCAGACTATATGCCGTATCTGTCAAATCAACGCCTCTGGTTACCTTTACCAACGGAAATATTAAAAGCATCAATGGAAAAAGGATATATTTACTTAATTTGTAACCCTTCTTAATAATTGTGTTCATGAACCCCAAACTATCTTTCTACCGAAATCCTGCCATTCTCTATACGATAAACCATGTCACACTTCTCAATAGTCTGTAATCTGTGTGCGATGATGATAAGCGTTTTCTTTCCGTGAAGGAAATTGATTGATTCCATAATGGCTGCTTCGGTCTCGTTATCAAGAGCAGAAGTTGCTTCGTCAAGGACGAGCACCTCAGGGTCTTCAAACAAAGCTCTGGCAATACCGATTCTTTGTCTTTGACCACCGGAAATTCTTATTCCCCTCTCACCTATACCTGTATCAAGTCCATCGGGAAGTGACTTAACGAATTCATCAAGCTGCGCTTCTTTAAGAGCATGCCATACCTTTTCATCATCTATGTCTTCATCCGGAATTCCGAATGCAACATTCTTACGTATAGTCGAATCAATCATAAAAATAGTCTGCGGAATGTATCCCACATTCTTAAGGAATGACTGATAATTGTCTTTGGTTTCCTTGCCGTCGGCAAGAATCTGACCGCTTTCGAGATTAAGAAGACCAAGCAGAATATCAACAACCGTAGTCTTGCCGGCACCTGAAGTTCCCACGATTCCCACCGACTTGCCGATTGGAATATCCATTGATGCATGGTCAAAGATATACTTGTCGGTATTCGGATATTTGTAAGAAATATCTTTTAATTCAAGACTCTTATTAATCGACATTTTAGTAACTTCGGGTGTCTTAATATATGCGGTAGCCGAATAATCAATCGATTCGTCACGAATCTCATCCTGAAGAGAATCCGATACGTTCCACAGGAAGGGTTCAAAATATGCGATTGAAGTCAAATAGTTATTAATTCTGTTGGCACAGGGTATAAGCCGCATAGCAACAAGAGCCAGCAAAGTAAGCTGCGGCATAATATCCATAACCTGTTCACCGTTAAGAAGGCAAATCATCAAATAAATAATCATACCGGCAATAGCTATCGTCTCAATAAGAAGACGCGGTGCTGCATTGAACAAATTATATTTTTGTACGGCACCCACATAGCCTGCGCCACAGGCAGAATACTCATTAATAAAGTAACTCTCTTTATTTGCAATCTTAATTTCCTTAATTCCGGTAACCGCCTGATTAATCCACTTATAAAGGCCTGAATAGTAATCCTGATTTTCAATACCGGCCTTGGTCATAATCGGCTTTAAAATGCACTTAATGATTAAAAGTACCGCTATAAGAAGAATCGCAACCGTAACCGTCATCTTCACGTCAGCCAGGAAGGAAACTCCGATTAAACAAACAAAAACAATAGCCTCTGACGTTAACTGCAGGATTGAAAGAATCATTCCGTACATATTGTTAACATCCGATGTGATCTGTCTTTGTATAACGGACGTGTCTGCACCGAGATAATATTCATAAGGACGTTTCATGAAGTTAATCATCATTCGTCTCGAAGTTGCGAACTGATTTGTATATACGAACTTCATCTGTACCTTAAGTTGCAGGAACAGGAAGATGTTCTTGACCGCAAACATCACAATAAGACCCAGCATAACCACTATCATGAGAGTCTTCGTATCGTCATAGCCAATCTTAAAAATATTACAAATCCACTGAAGATATATATGCTGGTTAACAGCATCCTCCTCAAGGACAACATTCATAACCGGCAAGATCATTGAAACTCCAAGAGTTTCAAGCACTGCACCGATGAGCATCATAAATACCAAACCCACCATGATGCGCTTCTGTTTCCTGTCCAGTATAACCATCAATTTTTTAAGTATTTTTGACATCGTATTTCCTTTATTGCACCGGTCTACTTTATTCATGATTTTTCAATGTTTTCCCATGAATTTGCACAGCAAGACACAGTAATCCATAATCCGTATTATTTTACTACTTTTGGGGGGATATAGCAAATTTTGGGGGTGGTTTTTCCCGTATAAATGTAGAAATATGCTTTTTATTTTCACATTTATACTTTTTCCTCTTTATTGCCAATATATCTTGAGTTGTGTTGCTACCCTCAGCCTTCACAATTACATATTAATACTGTCTTCCTACCAATCACGGTATGTAATTTTTTCTCATTCATCAACTTACATACATACTATTTATACCTTTTACGTCTTTGCGTATGTAATTAATATTTGAATTCATTAATATTTACATACTTACTACCATTTTTATCCCTTTAAGTATGTAATGACCATTATCTTTCCCACAAAAACAGTATTAATTATGGATCATTCTGATACTCCCCACTGACATATATATATGATTTCCCTAGGATTTTTTCTGTGCATTGTATAATTTTTGCCTAAAAATACCGGGTTTTTAAACATTTTTCTGTTTGACTATTTTATGGCTGACATCTATAATCAAACTCACAATTTCTATCTAGAGTTTCTTTTTTCTTTGTAACAATTAGTTACATTTTCACAACACTTTTAAGTTTTTATATTTTCAAGGAGGTATATTACGAATAATCAATTACAAGAATTAATCAACACTCGAAAATTACAATTAGCCAAAGTAAGAAAACAGGCCGAAGAATATATCAAATCGCACCCGACAAGCGGAAAAATCAGAATTATTCATTGTCACGGTAATGCACAATATTATTTTGTCACCCCGCAGGGGTCTTCAAACGGTACTTACATCAAAAAAAAGGACCTTTCCATTGCTTCTGAACATTTGCAATCCAATTATTATATGGAACTTCTTAATAGCATTGACAAAGAACTTCTGGCAATCAATCATTTTGAAAAAGAGTATCCTAAAATCCAATTTGAAGACATATATTCAACTCTTTATTATGAAAGAAAAAAGCTGGTTATTCCAATAATAGAATCCGATGACACTTTTTTAGATAAATGGATTTTAGCTCATCCCGATTATCAAAATTCTTACGAGTTTACAGACGATACTTATACCGTTAATGGTGATCCTGTCAGGTCAAAATCCGAAAAAAATATTGCTGATGCACTAATAAAATATAATGTCCCTTTCAGATATGAATGTAACATGAAATATAAAGGGCGCAATCACTATCCCGACTTTACATGTTTAAATCGGCGGACCAGAAAAACTTGGATATGGGATCATGCAGGACTAATTACAAGTTATAGATATGCTACAGATTTCTGTGAACGCAGCGAAATGTATGAATTTTATGGATACCATTACGGAAATGGTTTAATTGTAACTTTTGAATGTGAAGAAAAAAAACTTAATACAAAGACAGTTGACTCATTTATAGAACGATACTTATTGTAGACACTATTAGTATAATCAGAGAATTTTTCATACGGCCTCATAAAAATATGTTCATTAGGGTCTTTTGTTTTAAACTTTTTAATGAGACTGTCTATGTGAGTTAATCTTATTGGTTCACTATATTGACTATATTGAGGCGTTCGATGTGCATTGACTCATTATATTGACTGTATTTGAGGTGTTCGATGTGTATTGACTCATTATACTGACTGTATTTGAGGCGTTCGATGTGTATTGACTCATTATATTGACTATATTTGAGACATTCGATGTGTATTGGTTCACTACATCGACTGTATTTAAGGCGTTCAATTCATGTTTTTATTAGCATTACATACTATAAGCATCGTTTAACAGTATATGGTATGTATTGAGAGCATATATATGATTAAGATTACATGCCATATAAAACCTATACTGCTCTTTAGTATGTATCTTGACCAAAAAGTCTTCATTATTTACATACCGACTACTACTTCTATCACAACAGGTATGTAAAGTCCGTAAAGTGCAATCTCATTACCGCGATATATTAATGTGATTCATTAACACAACTCACTAGCCCGAACATTAATATGATTCATTAACACAACTCACTAGCCCGAACATTAATGTAATTCATTAACGCAACTCACCCATCCGGGTATTAACCGTAATCCATTAATATAATTCATCAATGCGGTTTTTACACCGCATAATACTCGCAGATTTTCTTCACAGCTACAATTACCGAATCAACATCCGCATCGCTCATGCCGTAATACAGCGGAAGTGAAATCATTTCCGAATACAGTTTTTCGGCATTGGGGCAAAGTCCCTTCTTGTAACCGAGTTTCTCGTAGTAAGGGAAGTAATAAGTCGGAATATAATGTACATTACAACATACATTTTCGGCCTTAAGTGCCTCGAAGAACTTCGCTCTGTCAATTGACAGTTTCTCCGGAACGATACGAAGAATATACAAATGTCTTGTGGTATCCGATTCAGGAATTTCTTTTTGTACAAAGATAGACTCCACCGACTCAAATGCAGCATTATACTTGGCAACAATTTCCTTACGGCGAGCGCTGAACATAGAAAGCTTATCAAGTTGTGAAATAATAAGCGCAGCCTGCATATCTGTCATTCTGTAGTTATATCCCAACTCAATCTGCTCATAATACCAGGGGCCATCAACCTCGTGTTCCATAAGTGAAGGGTCTCTCGTGATTCCGTGAGCACGATAAAGGCATAACCTTTGATACAGTTTCTCATCATTTGTTAATACCGCACCTCCTTCACCGCCGGTAACTGTCTTAACAGGATGAAAACTAAAGGTTGTCATATCTGCTATGGAACCGTTCCATTTGCCGTTATATCGTGTTCCTATAACATGAGCGCCGTCTTCAATTACTGTTATTCCGTTAGCATGGGCATGGGCAATTATTTCATCAAGTTCAACAGATTGGCCTGTATAATCTACAGCAACAATTGCCTTTGTTTTTGATGTAGTACATGCTTTTATTGAAGCAGGATCGATATTATATGTAGATGGATTAATGTCTGCAAAAACAGGCTTTGCCCCGCAATACAATACACAGTTGGCAGAAGCCGCAAAGGTTATAGGCGTTGTTATTACTTCATCACCTGTTGTAACACCTGCTGCCAGACATGCAATATGAAGTGCTGCAGTACCGTTAGAACATACAACGGCGTATTTTGCACCTGTCATTTTGCAAAGTTTAGATTCAAGTTCACCAATCTTTGGGCCGCAGGTTAAGTAGTCTGATTTAAGAACATCAACCACCGCCTGAATGTCCGCATCATCAATATACTGATGGCCGTAGTAAATGGGAGTTTCTCTTACCGGTACTCCACCCTCAATTGCAGGTTTATTATTTAATCCGTTCATTTTCATGCCTCACTTATTTATGCTTTATTTAAATTTTCCGGATATTCTCGTCCGGCCTATATTAAACTATTTATTATCTTCACTGTCACTGTTTTTCTTCGGAAGACTGTATTTTTCGCTATATAATTTCATAAGGCGCGTAAATTCTTCATTGCTCTTGCTTTCAATCTCACGTTCATACTCGTGTGCACCAACCATTTCATCCTGCTGAAGAACCGAAATTGCTATGTTGGAGCAGTGATCGGAAACACGCTCATAATTCGTCAACAAATCCGACAGTATAAAACCAAGTTCTATTGAACATTTACCCTTACGCAAACGCTTAATATGACGATTTTTAATCTCCAGTTGAAGATCATCTATTATTTCTTCAATCGGTTCAACCTGCGTAGCCTTATCTTTATTATTTTCAATAAAGGAATCAAAAGCATAATCAACTATGTCTTTAAGTGCATGGGTAAAAACAGTAATCTCCTCGACAGCTTTTTTGCTGAATTCCAGTTTTTTCTCATGCATCTCTTCTGCGGAAGCAACTATATTGCAGGCATGATCCGATATTCTTTCGAAGTCACCGATACTGTGAAGAATTATCGAAAGCTCTTTTGATGCCTCTTCAGATAATTGTTCAGCACTTACTTTAACAAGATAATTACCTAACTGATCCTCATAATGGTCGATTACATCCTCCAAATCAACAACCTTTTTGGCTTTCTTTTCTTTGAATTCATCAAAGAGTCCTATAGCTGTAAATAAAGCCTCTCTTGTATAGTTAGCCATGTCAACGGCCACCTGCTTGCACTGCTTAACGGCAAGTCCCGGAGATGCTAAGAATCGGTCATCAAGAAGAGTAATATTTTTCTTGGCAGCCATACCCTTAAGCTCTTTTTCTTCCTCAGTAACGGGAAGAGCCCATACGGCAAGTTTTTCAAACATTCTGCTGACCGGGAAAAGTACAATTGCCGAAGCAATACTTAAGCATGTATAGAAGAATGCTATTCCGACGGCGCTTGCATGCTCATTTAGGAATGCAAAGTGTATAAACATATCAAGTCCATAGAATACAACTATAAACAATACACCGCGAACTATATTATAGAACAAATGAACCAAGGCACTGCGGCGGGCATTTCTTGATGTTCCTATACTTGATAAAAGCGCGGTGGCACAAGTTCCGATATTGGCACCTATCATAAGCGGAATCGCACTTCCGTATGTAATAAGTCCCGAGGTCGAAAGAACCTGAACCATACCGACCGTAGCAGATGAGGACTGAATGATTCCCGTTAATACTACGCCCACCAGCGTACCAAGAACAGGATTCGAAAACATCATCATTACCTTTGCAAATTCCGTGGAATCGGCAAGGGGTTTAACGGCATCCGACATGGTTTCCATTCCAAACATCAATACGGCAAATCCCACAAAGATAAGCGCTATATTTTTCTTTTTGGTGTTCTTTGAAATAATAATTATGAATACTCCGATAATGGCCAGAACCGGAGCAAAGCTTGTAGGCTTTAATAACTGTAAAAAGATAGACGTTCCGCCGTTTCCCAAGGCCGATAAGGACATTACCCAGGGAGTAATGGTAGCACCGATATTGGCACCCATTATAACATGCACGGATTTACCGAGTTCCATAAGTCCGGAGTTAACGAAACCGACTATCATTACGGTTGTAGCCGAAGAAGACTGCATAAGCGCAGTAACCAGCGCACCTATTAGTACAGCAGTAATTTTATTTGAAGTAAGCTTAGCCAAAATTCCTTCGAGCTTACCGCCCGAGGTTTTCTTAAGGCCGTCTCCCATTACGTTAATTCCGTAAAGAAATAACGCAAGCCCACCAACAAAGGTAAGCAAATTAAAAATTGTCATAACATCTCCTCAATTATAGTTTATGACATACGTGTCATGTATTCGCTAATCACCACGTATCTATACATGATTACTTAATTACAAGTGTCGGTACATCAAGCAGTGTAATTGCTCTTGTGGCAAAATACCATACACAAAGAACATTCAAAATAATAACCGCAGCTTTGAAATATTTCTTTTCAAATGCTTCAGGAGTTTTATATCCGATATATCCTAAGGTAATCACCATAGGAAGAAGATATCTTCCCTGATACTGTGAATCAACGAAGTAGGAGTTTCCTATAGAAACAATTACACTAAGTGCCATAATTCCCATACAGACGAATACTTCTATCTTTGCACGTAAAGGTGCGTCCTTACGGGCAGTAATTCCTGCCAGCACGATTATAATGAAGCAATACAGGAACCCTATAAAACTATAGTAAACCTGACTTGTTTCAAAATCATCAAGCAATCCGCAGAAGCTGTGGAAAGAATTGGTAAACCATGTCGGAACCTCTGCGAAGAAATCCGATATTGAATATCCGTGAGCATACATTTTCCACGATACAACAAGGTCCTCCACAGGAGTCGTAGGATTACGGTCATAAGCAGAATACTGTACAATAAGTTCATCCTTTATCTGACTACCGTTCATTCCGTAATGCGCAAAATCAAAGGCATATCTGGTTCCCACTGTCACAATAAATACAGCAAGTATAAAGATATAAGTTTTCCAAATTTTGCCACGTTCTTCTTTGGATGCATCAAGAAGCTTAAATAACAAAGCCACAAATGCAAGAAGTAAAACTGCCCAGTAATTCTGTTTTCCGATAAACACCATTCCGAACAGTACGCCTACCAGAATTGCCTTAATTATATTTTTGGACGAAATACCGTCTCGAATAAGCTTATTCAACATACTCTCCTCATCCGTAAGAAGCATAAGTACCAGGAACGAGAAGAAGAAGTCAAGAGCATCCGCTGTGGTGTAGCTAAAGATATACCAGGCCTGTACACTGATTCCCAGGGTCAGAACAAGCCAGTTTTTCTTGCGGATATTCTTGAAGAATATGATAGCCATTCCCAGGAACAGAAGTACATTGGGAACTCTCCACCAGTTACCGGTGGCCCATAATAATTTCGCCAAAGCGGCAATCTTACCTGCAATCAGGAAGTAATATGTACCATTCTCAAGTTTAGTATATCCATAACCGCTAAATGTATTCGCAACTTCGGGATCACGAACATCAGGCGGAATCAAATGATTCATTCCATACTTCAGGCACTCAAGCACATCATATTCATCCGGATGGCGACCACCCAAATCAGTCCTAAAAGCAATAAGCATAACCGTAATGGTTACTATAACAAATGCTACAACCGCAATGGGGACCAAAACGCCCTTTGACGTATCAAAAATATCATCGAGCATTTTTTCAAGCTTATCAAAATTCCAGAAAATCAATGTAAGTATAATTACGATAAGGAAGCATAAAGTGATTCTGGTACGTAACGCATCCGTATTATTTTTATCAAATACAGGCGCGATTTTATCACCAATCTGTGCAGCATCAAAACTCAAATATGCCATATCACCGGTCGGCAGGAAATAATACTGGTCCGTAGCTTCATCATAATATCCGTTAGCATTAACCGCGGTAAAACATGAATCAAAGGTCGATGCCGGTATTTCTATTTTTTCATCTTCATTAACCGTCATTGCCACATTTCTGATTGTACATACTTCCTGAATATCCGTAGGTGCAATACCAAGCTGTGTTATTTTGCCGGTTCCCGATTTAAGCAAAATATGTGCACCAAAGTCTGCAACTTCACCGAACTTACTCTTTTCGGGAGTAATGCCTGTACCTGCATCATAATAAACCCGCAGTCCGCTTCCATTCATAACGTCGCCGTAAATCATTGAAACTTCGAGTCTATTGTTAAAAGGATATACTATAACTCCGATAATCATAATTATCAGCGCCACAGCCGGAATAAGTAACTTCTTTAATGTAAATTTATTATTCATATCTTTTCCTTTCGGGAATACTAAATTATTACCCTACATATTATAGTAACAACTCTGTCATTGTGTCTATAATATCTTCGGTAGCCTTAAGCAAAGTACGTGTATCTTTTTCCGCCATACCGCTTCTATAGTAATGGTAGACGAATTTAAGCATTTTAGGATTAAAGCTTAGTTTTTCAAAGCGTTTTACAAGTTCGGGAATTCCCTCCGGATTAATCTTGGCATCGGGCCTTATAATAAACGTAATTTCACCGTTTTTGCCCTTAACATCCGTCATAAACAGTTTATGCGCTTTGACCCTGAGCAAAGATATACGAAGAAGATTATTGGCAGACTCCGGAACCGCACCGAATCTGTCAAGAAGTTCCTCATACATATCATTGCACTCTTCGTTGTTCTCAACCCCTGCAATTCGCTTGTATATATCAAGCTTCTGAACTTCGTTTACTATATATTCGGCCGGAATATAGGCATCCACATCAAGGTCTATTGTGGTAACGAAATCCTCCGTTGTTTCGATTCCTTTAAGATTTTTAACCGCCTCATTAAGCATTTTACAGTACAAATCGTATCCCACCGCCTGCATATGGCCGTGCTGAGATTTGCCAAGCAGATTGCCGGCGCCTCGAATCTCTAAGTCCTTCATGGCAATCTTAAAACCGGAACCAAGGTCGGTGAATTCCTTAATGGCACTGAGACGTTTCTCGGCCTCTTCCTTAAGAAGTTTATCTCTTTTGTACATAAGAAAAGCGTATGCGGTTCTGTTGCTTCGACCTACACGTCCGCGAAGCTGATAAAGCTGCGATAAGCCCATTCTGTCTGAATCATGAATAATCATGGTATTGACGTTTGAAATATCAAGGCCTGTCTCGATAATGGTCGTAGAAACAAGAACATCTATCTCATGATTAATGAAATCATACATAATATTTTCCAGGTCTTTTTCGCTCATCTGACCATGGGCAAACTCAACCCTGGCCTCCGGAACGAGCCCCTGAATTCTTGCAGCAACATCCGCTATATTGCTTACTCTGTTGTATACGTAATAAACCTGTCCGTCACGGCTAAGCTCACGTACTATAGCCTCACGAACCATTTCTTCGTTATATTCCATGACATAGGTCTGCACAGGAAGCCTGTCATTAGGCGCCTCATCAAGAACGGACATGTCACGAATTCCTATAAGTGACATGTGAAGCGTACGGGGAATCGGGGTGGCGGTAAGTGTAAGAACATCAACCGTCTCCTTCATCTTCTTAATCTTTTCTTTATGTGCCACACCGAAGCGCTGCTCTTCATCAATAATAAGAAGTCCCAAATCCTTAAATTCAACATCCGCAGACAGCACTCTGTGGGTTCCGATTACTATATCCACGAAGCCCTTTTTTAAATCGCTTATGGACTTCTTAATCTCAGATGCGGTCCTGAATCTTGAAAGCAAATCAATTCTTACGGGGAAATCCTTCATTCTTTGAACAAAGGTGTTGTAATGCTGCTGTGCCAAAATCGTTGTGGGCACCAGGTATACTACCTGCTTACCCTCCTGAACTGCCTTAAATGCCGCGCGGATTGCAATTTCCGTCTTGCCGTAACCCACATCACCACAAATAAGTCTGTCCATAATTTTGGCAGACTCCATATCTTTTTTGGTATCTTCAATGGCATTAATCTGGTCTTCCGTTTCATCGAAGGGGAACATTTCCTCAAATTCCTTCTGCCAGACTGTATCCTTGCCGTATTGATATCCCTTCGTATTCTCGCGCAAAGCGTATAATTCCACCAGGTCTTTGGCAATTTCTTCCGTTGCAACCTTAACTTTAGCTTTGGTAGTACTCCATTCCTTGCTTCCGAGTTTGTTAAGCTTGGGATGCTTTGCATCTGCCGATGCATACTTTTGAAGCACGTTAAGACCTGTGGCCAAAACGTATAAATTACCACCGTCACGATACTCTATCTTAATGTAGTCCTTAATAACATGATCTACTTCTATCTTTTCGATTCCGCGATAAATACCAAGTCCATGGCTTTCATGAACCACATAGTCCCCTATATTAAGCTCGTTAAAGTCCTGAATTTTCTGACCTTCGTATATCTTTTTCTTACGCTTCTTTTTCTTTTCGGCTCCAAAGATATCAGTTTCCGAAATAACCGCAAACTTAAGAAGCGGGTACTCAAAGCCCCTTGAAATATGTCCGTAGTAGGTCTGGATTTCTCTTGGCTGAAGCACTCTTTCAGGGTCTTCCGTATAAAAAGCATTAAGATCATATTCCCGGAGATCCTGGGCAAGACGTGCAGCCCTGGAACGGGAACCTGACAGCAGAAGAACTCTGTATCCTGCTGTTTTAAAACGCTGAAGATCCTTGGTCAATGCCTCGAAGCTGTTATTATAGCTGGGAATTCCCTTAACGGTAATCTCAAGCTTATTCGTAGGTTTAAGAAGATTTCCCGTAATGGAATTTTTCATTTCAAGAGATGAAACATATGAAGTATGATATCCGGCAACTTTGGCCATAGTTTCTTCCAAAGAGTATAGAATATTCATCTGTCCCGGAAGAATATAGCCCTTTTCGGCTCTGTGTGACATACTCTCGCGAAATTCCGTTTCAATTGCTTTGGCATGTTCCTCAATTCTGGAAGGTTCATCCATAAAAATGACAGTGTTGTCAGTATTGAATAATCCAAGTAACGAATCGGTTTCATCTTCAGTAAAAAAATAGTTAATATATGAATCAAGATTCATTGTGTTTCTGAACTCAAGAATCTGTTCTTTCAATTCTCTGGCCGTAACCGATACTCTGTGAGCTTCTTCGGTAAGCATGTCTTTTCTGAACTTTTCTTCGACGCTTTTGGCCTCTTCTGTAATTTTATCTATACCGTCTTTTAGCTGTTTATCGGTCAGAATAATTTCTGTCGCAGGATATATTTCGATACTGCTTAATTTCTCGATTGACCTTTGAGACTGGATATCGAAGCTTCTTATGGAATCTATCTCATCGCCCCAAAGTTCGATTCTGTATGGGTTCTCTTCCGTAAGATCAAAGATATCTATAATGCCGCCACGAATACTAAACTGTCCGGGAGCTTCAACCTGGTAAGCTCTTTGATATCCCATCTGGGTAAGCTTGTGAGCTATAGCCTTTTCTTCCGCAACAGCCTTAACGGAAAGAGAAAGTATATTATTTTCGAATACTTCAAGAGGCACCTGCGGTGTCATAAGAGCGTCAAAGGTAGTAACCAAAGTTACCGGAGCACCCTCAAGAATTCGTCTTATTACCTGCATTCTTTCGGTAGTAAGCTGATTTCCGTGAATATCTGCCTGATAAAAAATAAGGTCCTTGGCAGGATAAGACATGACATTCCTGTCATAAAGCTTGTAATCCTCCAGTATTTCCTTAAGACGCATATCATTGTGAGTAACGATAAGAACATTTTTAAAGCCCTCACTCAATCCGTAGATTGTGTGGAGCTTAGATGCTTCCATGCAGCCGGATAAACTAACGACTGCCTTATCTTTATGAAGTTTCTTGGCAAGATCATCGAACTCGCCTATTTCATGAAGAATTGTCTTTAATGTATTCATCTATTTAGTACTCTACCTTAGAAGATTACGAAGTTCATTTTCTTTGGCACCTGCCCCAAGGGCTAAAGATACCCGGGCAAGAATAAGCTCAAAGCTGATATCATAAGCAATAATGCAGTCTTCATTAATTTCTTTCATACTTGCATACACATTATCGCCATGCTTAACCGGACCGATAACAACAATTATTCCAAGAGACTTACAATACTCAACAAACCTAAGGGCGTTCGTATCGTCCCCCGCAGAACATAATGTACCACTGTGATATAGCTCAATCAGTACAGCCTTGGGTTTATTTGATTCGGTAAATCTGTAATAGTTGTAGTTTAACAACGCTCTTGACCTTATTACCACAATCTCATTACTGATTAATCCCTTGCTGTAGAACTTCTCATAATCTTCATTGCTAATTTCTGTAGGCGAATAATCATCATTTAGCAGGAACCTTCCATCTTTAATAACGCCATAAGCCTGCGAAAATAAAGAATGCATGTAACCATTAATCTGATCTGCAGCCAGAATCCGGGATGCATCGTGTATTTTGCATTCATTATCCCTGTTTTGGAACGAAACAAATACTCCGGGAATTCCGGTCTTAATAAAATCAATAGCTGAAATGAAATTGTTATAGCCATTCGTCATAGGATCATCAAGTGGCAGTAATGCAGATACCATTACTATGGGAGTTTTGGTATTGCTATACACCTGACTTAATACATTCGCCGTAAAGCTTAAGGTATCTGTTCCGTGTGTAACAACTATTCCATCATATTTTTGTGAGTCAAGGGCTTCCTTTACAGATTCTATTATCTTAAGAATATCCTTGGTTGATACATTTTCACTTAACATATTAACGGGATGAACTTCCGTAAATTCAACTTCACCGCACCCGTTAGGAACTATTCTGAAGTATCCGTCAACCAGCATACTGCTGCATTTGTTATTAATACTCACATATCCATCTTTTACTGTAGAACCGATTGTTCCGCCTGTAAAAATTACACATATCTTTTTCAATCTATTCCTCTTCTTTGAATCTTAATTTCAGCATTTGCTTCGTACATTTAAAGGCAGTTATTGATTGTCGTTATTGATTGTCTTTATTAATTGTATTAATCACTACTTTTTTATTGTGCTTGTTCATTGCTTCATCAATTTTATCTTCAAGAAGCATCTCTATTGCATCAATGGCATCGTTTATACCATTTTTCATGGGTTCCTTATCTTCTTCCTTAAAATGACCAAGAACATAATCAGCCAAATCCATCTTGGGAGGCTTCTTACCCACGCCGATTCTTACACGGTTGAATTCCTGAGTTCCTGTAAGAGCAATGATATTCTTAAGACCGTTATGGCCGCCTGCCGAACCCTTAGGGCGCACTCTTATATATCCCGGAGGTAAATCAATATCATCTGAAATAATAATAAGCTCCGATTCCGGATCAACCTTATAATAATCTACCAGTTCCTTAACAGATTCTCCGGACAGGTTCATATAGGTCTGGGGCTTAGCCAGAAGGACTTTCTGCCCATTAATTATACCTTTGCCCACAAGCGCCTTATGTTGAATGGTCGTCACATGAATATTAAATCTGTCAGCAAGCTCATCAATCAGCATGAAGCCGATGTTATGACGTGTTTTATCATATTCTTTAGTTGGGTTCCCAAGTCCTACTATAATGTACATTTTTATCTCCCGGTTTTTGAAAAGCCTTTGTTTGGCAGCGCGCCAACAATCGACGACACTAATATATTATTATATCATAATTCACCTGTATATTTCTCGGTTTCACACTTCTTTTACTGGTCGTTTCCGGTTTTCTTGATTCTACTAGTGCTTTTTTGGATTTTTTACTACTGCTCCGTTTAATTTACGGATATAGCTTCCTGGTTGACTCATTTATCCGTAATCCGAGCAACCGGGCTCAGCGATTTTACGGATATTAACTTCCTGGTTGACTCATTTATCCGTAATCCGGGCGACCGAGCTCAGCTGTTTTACGGATATAGCTTCCTGGTTGACTCATTTATCCGTAATCCACGTAGCGCCTTGACGTGAAGAACTTAATTGGAATAAGATAGGGAATATAAATAGACATATAGAAGCTGGTATACAGAAACAAGTACAGAAGCGACTACATTGAAGCCGAAGTACAGAAGCGAATACATTGCAGCCAAAGTACAGAAGCGACTACATTGAAGCCTAAATACAGAAGAGGATATTCACAAGAGGAAAAATATGAGCAAAGATCAGATAATCTATTATTACGATAAGTGTCCGCTGTGTGGAGCGGAAGTTAACGGCAAGGTTTGTCCCCAGTGCGGAGGTTCATTGGTTAAGTCGGTTGAAAACGTTGATATAAGCGATTTCGGCGATATTGATACTTATGAATCTGCACTTAATTCAGATGAGGCCCATCTTCCCATTATTAAATCCAATTGTGGAAAACCCAGCATATTTAATATTATGTTCGGCGGAATTTTCTTCGTGGTTGGATTCGTTGTCTTATTATCATTTATTCCATTATTCAAATCGGATCCCGATGCTAAGAAAATAGCCGTATTTCTAGTTTTATTTATATCAATCTTCATTATTATAGGGGCAGTTCCTTTGATACGGGAAGTAAAACGCGCCATAAGAACCAACAAAGTTAAGCTTTACGGTCAGTATATTGTTGGCGAGGTTCGTGGATATCAAAGAACTAACGTCACAGTAAACGGTAAGCCTGAACTGGCACTTAGAATCCTGGTTCATAATCCCGACAAGAAGATAGTTGTTATCAATACCCACTCCACCAAACAAGTTTATGAAGTAAATCAGAGTATTAACCTAAAACATCTGGGAGAGGATTAT
>JAZQQM010000003.1:0-67462 GCA_045629045.1 Lachnospiraceae bacterium | reverse complement strand
CCTACGTAAATTGTGTTATTATTCATTTGATGACCTCCTTTTGTATGCGGTAATCCCTGTTACCTGGTTTGTTTTAGCAACTACCATTATACAGGTAAATCCACGTTGCTACAAAACGGAGGTCATTACATATTGTCTAGATAGTATCTGCTCCATTAGACTACTTGTGTCCATGCGTTCTTTCCTTTCCGCCTCGCTTGTTTTGACCACCCTTTATCCGATTGGTTACGGCAGATGTTATCTCTTCTGCAATACGAGACATACTCAAACTTATTGATTGTTCACCCCTTCGCTCCATCTCCATTACAGAGACTTCTTCACTACTATGGGTTCGGCTGACTTCTCACAGTTCGTTGTTACTAGGCTAATGGAACCTCTGTGAGACCTCCACGCTTAAGGTGCACGCTCTTTCCTCTCATATATCCGCCACATTTACTCGTACTTCCAGCAACTTTTGGACTTCATCTTCTTTTGCAGACTTATCCGTATTTCCGAGCCTTGTATGTGATTTCTGTCCGTCGGACCAAGAGTTTGCCTACAGCTTCCTTCAGATTCCACCTCGCAATGGACACCCTTGCTGTTCAGCTATACACTTCCTCGTTGCCTAGGCGTGTTCGGGACTTTCACCCGTTAGAGCGCGCCCATGGCGCGCAAACAAAATGCCGCCTACCCATCTGAGTAAGCGGCATACCGAAAACATTTATCAATTGTTTCTTACAGTTTCTAACTGCATCTATTAACACAATATCCTCGTTTTTGCTTTATCTCAGATGAACACATAAAACCTAAGCTCCACTCTATTTCACTGTAGAGTGCTGCTGACTGAAGATGTTCACTATAGAGATAATCAAAACGATTCATTGTTGTCATGTCTGTTTTCCTTTCTTTGGATCACATTCGGATCCGCTTATTCTTTCTTTGTTATCGACAGAATA
Organism: Lachnospiraceae bacterium; assembly: GCA_045629045.1. Classification (GTDB taxonomy): domain Bacteria; phylum Bacillota; class Clostridia; order Lachnospirales; family Lachnospiraceae; genus JAILLW01. The sequence continues at coordinate 66,527 of JAZQQM010000003.1, read as the reverse complement.
CCATAACATATTTAGTTTGTCATTATACTTCTGGTATAAAATGCATTTTTTACATCACCATTGTAATCCCCTGCTTCTCTTCCGCCATCAACTGAAGTTGTTCTTCAATTCCGTCAATCATCCAATGCCTGTCATTATTTATCCGGATTTGTCAGTATTGTGCACTGTATATCTTGTGGAAGCAAACGGCAAAAATATCAGTTATCGTAATTTTCAAAAAAATATCAAATAGTTATAGCGTTATTATATCAAATACCAACTAATAGTGAACCTCTCGTACATTGAATATACGAGCTTCTTGCTTCAACCACTACTGCATTGATTGTCACAATAACAATCAATGTCTTACACAATGTCCGCAAGCGTTAGGTTCGGCTGGTTCCCAGCCTACCATATTTCTTGGTCTACGCAGATTTTACTATGCGCAGTCCTTCCTTCTTTATGTTGATAGCAGCATTTTGATCTCGGTCTATTGTTTGACCACACTCGCATTTATATATTCTATCTGTAAGCTTTAGTTTCTTTTGTTTTCCACAACAACTGCAAAGTTGTGTTGAAGGATACCACTTATCTACTTTTACTAATTGCTTTCCACGATCTGCAAGTTTATACTGTAGCATATTCAGGAACTTTCCATATCCGTTATCTAATGTTGCTTTACCGTTTCCAAAACCCTTATTTGACATAGCCCTCATATCAAGATTTTCTACACATACTATATCATACAAATTGGCTATCTTCGTACTTTCTTTGTGCAGATAATCTGTTCTCTGATTTGATGTATGTTTTTGAATTTTGGCTATCCGTTTTTGTTGCTTTTTATAATTATTTGAACCTATTCTCTTATGTTTCAACTTACGTTGAGCCTTCGCCAGCTTTTCCTGATTTTCTCGATAATATTTGGGGCCTGACGGGCAGTAACCATTGCTGTCCATATACAAGCCGTCCGATTTGTAATCCAAGCCGATAGCTTTTTCCGACATGGAAACAACCGGGATTAACTTATCATATTCAAACAGTATTGATACATAATACTTTCCGTCACTGTCCCTTGAAACTGTGGCTGATTTTATATTCCATTCTTCTTCAGGTTTTCGGTGAATTACTGCTTTCACTTTTCCAATTTTAGGTAATTTTACATATTTATCTTCTATGATTGCAACAGTACCCTTTTGATTATTCGTTGTATAAGATTTTCGGTTATGCTTTGCAGATTTGAATTTTGGAAAACCGTTTTGTTTCTTTCGTTTTTTGTCAAAACAGTTTTTTATTGCACCCTGCAGATTCAGTTGAACATTTGCAAGCGCAAGACTATCCACTTCTTTTAGAAACGGATAATCCTTCTTATACATTGCAGGTGTCTGTTTTCCAAATGACTTAGTTGCCTCATAAGATTTGATCTTATCTGCGAGCATCAGGTTATAAATCTTACGACAACAGCCAAATGTTTTGGCAAACATAATCTCTTGTTCTGTTGTTGGATAAATTCGATATTTGATAGCTTTATTCATGCTTTTATCATATCGAACACGTGTTCTTTTGTCAATATGAAAGCCTTAGATCTGGAGATGAATTTAAATTAGATTTACGTTAGATATTCATCTTTGACTTTTTATAAAAATATTCCTACGCTTTCATCTCGGCACTTGAAGAACCGAGAATTCCCGCTTTACTTCTTAAATTCCTTAGACAAAAGTTTCAGTGTTTCGGTATTGGGAACTGTTTCACCGTTTTCCCAACGCGATACAGCTTGCCTGGTAACCATAACCTTCTCAGCCAGCTCATCCTGAGACAGTCCCTTCTTTGTTCGAAGTTCTAATATAACGTTCTTTGCATCCATTTATTCTACCTCCATTTCAGGTATCATATCAGTAAACTGGAATTTCTATAAAAGAACAAATAATGCCAAATACATTATTGCACCAGCAATATTACCCTGTGCCGGAAGTTTTGTTGGCAATAATAAAAGCATTATTGGTAGCGTGTTAAATATACACGACCACTGTGGAAGAGTTGTTTTTCCCATCACAATCATTATAAATAATGTAATAAGAAAACCTGCTAATCCCAAATATCCTATAATCATAGTAATTATAGTTTTAGCTTGAAATTCCAACGCAGCCTCCCTGGCTTCATCAGTTCTCCCAAGTCTAATGTATAACCATTCTACTAATCCACATATGATGTGATGTACAACTATCGATATTAAGAATATAACAGCAGATATATACATAATAATAGATGCTATTTTTGAAAAATCACTCATCCATTGACTCAACCCTAAATATCCAAATCCGAAAGTCGTAATTGCATATACACCTAAAACAATAGATATGAGTGGCCAATTTAATGGCAAATCACTAAATACCATTCTCATTTTATTTGCATCTTTTACTGCGCCTTTTAAATCTAATCGCCCACTAGGTGAGTAACTTATCAGACAGTCGCAAATGCCACATAATATATGACCAATAAATGCTATAAACAATACGTATTTCAACATATATTTTTCATTCCTCTCAATAAGAAAATATGAATTTAAGTCATTATATCATACCTTTGCAAACTTTAGCCCTTTATACTGAAAAACCCCGGCAATTATGCCGAGGTTCATATATCTCTTATTACTTATACTACTTTGAATTGTTTTTGCGTGACCGCTTTATCAATCTGCCCCTTCTCAAGTTCCTTCCTTGCTTGATTCAGTTCTTCCATCCTTATCATTTCTTCCTTGGCATCATCAAGTCCAAGATGCGTGTAAGTGTTCATGGTTACTGAAATATCCGAATGTCCCATTAAGTATTGCAGGGTCTTGGGGTTCATTCCGGAGCGAGCCATGTTGCTGCAATATGTGTGTCTGCAGACATGAGGTGTTATCTTCGGTAATCCGCACACATTCATGACGGTAGCCAACCATCTACCACCGAACGATTACAGTACATTTCGGCTTTTTTCCTAGCGTCAAACGTAGTAAGAGCGTAGTATCAGTATTTTACAGACACCGAATTATGCCGAGCTTTGCCGAAGTATGCCGAACTTTATATCTCATGCCCTCGATTCTGCCGTGGCATATAAAAAGTACTCGAATCATCATTTTCTCCTGTCAAGTAATGCCGTGAAATGCCGAGTTTTACGGCACTTTGCCGACTATGTGCATTTTGTTTTTCCTTAACCTCTTCGATTATAGCAAAATAAAAAGCCCCTGTGTGCGATTATTACGAACCGGATTTGGATTATTCCCCAAACGGTTACGTGATAACGCCACACAGAGGTTTTATTTTTGATGGTCACATAGAAAGAATAAACTAAAATCATTATTGTAGTGTAAGTAGTATTTTTTCTATGTCCGAAAGATTACTTGCAAAATAAATATTTTCTTGGCGATTTTCTGACGAAAGACCATAAAAAATCATTGTAGCAAGAAGTTCTTTTAAGCCATCATAGTAGCCATCAAGGTTATACAAAATGCAAGGTGAATCAATTTGATTTAATGAAACCAGTGACATTATCTCAGCAATTTCTTCCAGTGTTCCAGTTCCTCCCGGAAATGCAATAAATGCATCTCCAAGTTCAATCATTTTTGCTTTACGTTCAGGCATATCCTTAGTAATAATCAATTTGGAGAGCGAGTCATGCTGGTACTGCTGATTTATAAACATCTGCGGTTCAACACCAATAACATAACCCTTAGAAGCAAGTACACTATCAGCAAGAGTCCCCATGAGTCCCGTTTTTGATCCGCCATAAACTAGCGTGTTACCACTATTCCCAATGAATGAACCAAGTTCTTCTACTGCCTTCTTAAATTTATTGTGATTACCTTGGTTTGCTCCTAAATATACTGTTATATTCATACTTACTCCTTCAGCATTATAATTTATTATCGTCCACAAAATAAGGATTTTTATCATTCCTACAAACTGTAATTTAACGTACCATTTAGGATAGAGTGTAACCTAATATCATTCCATCTCCTCTAAAATCTTCACAGCCGAAGCCACCATTTAGGACATCTGTCCGTATTTCATTCCGAGTACAAGTAATGCGCCTGAACAAGCTCCGCATACTTCCCCTTTTCGCATTCCGCTGTTAAGACAATATGCTATTTTTAATGCTCTTTCTTCATGCGTCATACACAACACCGCTTCAATTTTCCCTTCTGCACCGATATCTATCCAGATACTCGCTCAATGCTTTCATCTATTTGCTCTTTTTTCCGACTCCTATCGGGACATCGTTTCTAAGATACAACTCCAATATTTCCGCAGGCGTCTTAAAAACATCGATTTCTTCTTTAAACTCATACATGCAATACAGCAACCCGTTTTCGCCAATAAAAACATCCGCCGGAGACTGATAACCTATTAATGCAACGGGGCAGACATCCTGTTTTGCCACTTCCTTTATTACATCCGAATACTGCGCTGCATATTCTAAGTCTCCGTCATCATACTTACCATAACATTTAAAAAAGATATCACTATTACGCTTAGGATCAGGTAGCATAATATAATTATCACGATAAGCGCCGCCATACTTTTTAAAAAACTCCACAGCTGCTAACGACGGCTTTATTCCTGCATCTTCATATATCTCATAAAAACGCTCCGTTTCTTCATCTGTCACTTCCGAACATACCAGCTTAACAGCCTGCTCCAGTCTTTCAATCAATGTGCCTTGTAATTCAGTCATATTGCCACCCTGATACTCTCTTTACAGTCCCTCGGTCCACTTTTTATCATAGTTTTCATTAAAGCATACATCAACACTTAATTTCTCCAAATTATATACTGCCGACCAGCGGGTCATCTGGTGAACACTGTCAAGCAGTTCCATTGCCTCATCCGCACTCATACTATCTGCATTATCAATGGTTTCGTGTATCTTTTTATATCTGTTGTCTCCTGTAAATGTGGTTCTTTCCTTATAAAGCATATAATTCGTCGCTGCCTTGTCTTCTACCACATACATCTCATTATTATCCCACTCTGCCACAACGGATTGTCCGCTTAAATCGGTAATAAATATATGATATGTATTGGGACGCGGCGAATACATATCATAACTATTGAGCAATTCCACAGCTTCGTCAATTGTGGCACATCTGTCAAGAATTACGCGAAGCGCCGTATAGATTAACAGATTATCTTTTTCCGTATCTTCTACCATATGCTTATCATTTAATTCAAGCAGAGAAACGCCAAGTCCCTTTTCATTAATTCCGTCGCATATGCACCAGGGAGCCGCAAGAAGAAGCGGCTTTGCAGCCTCATCATTAAGGTCATAATCACCGTGGGAACCGATATTTAAATGCATCAGATCTACAATGCCTATCGACTTATATCCTTTTTCAGGCATAGTTCTTAATATCAAAGCCTCTCCGCTTACCATATCATAATTTCTTCCAAACAAGTGATTCCCATCACCGTCGCATATAGCAAATGAACTGCATCCGGTATCGGGAATATCTCCCGTCGGCACACCCCGTGTCAGATTCTCGGTAAACCACACATCAAGTTGTTCTGTTTCCGTAATATTTTCGGCCAGATACTCATCAACCAAATAGTCCGTGTAACAATCCATCATGTAAATTCCTTCGTCCAGTTTAACAAGGGAATCAAAGGTCTTCTCCTCAGGCGAAACCTGCTCCTCTTCCATAGGAGCTTCGGTTAGGGCAATATCCTCCGTATCCTGTACCGGTTTTGTATTTCCGCATCCTATCAGCATAAGTGACAGCAGCATCAATCCTACAGTCTTTCTTTTTTTCTTAGTACATCCAAAGTATATAAGTGCACCAATCAAAACCCCTGTCGTATTAAGAATAATATCATCAATATCACTGCATCTGTCATAAAACGGCAGCTGCGTAATCTCTATAAGCAGCGTAAATCCGGCTCCGGCCAAAACAGTTTTGCCGATAGTGTCAAGTTTCTTAAAACAAACCGGCCATACAATTCCCACCGGAATAAACATTGTAATATTTCCGATTATGTTTATCTGCCATCCGTCGTAAATATCAAAAAGATGAACTATCGGAATCACATTAAGCCACAAAGGCATAATCTTTGCCCCATCAAATTCGAGTTTGCCGATATGACCGTCAACAAGCCCGAATGGGAAGTACACCATCCTTGCGATTACAACAAGACAGATATATACCAGTATCATCTTCGCCTCTTGGGCCAAAGATATACTTTTATTCTTATAAGCAATAATACCTCTTACCGCAATCCATAAAACGGTAATAATAATGAACATCTGTAAATATGAAATCTCAAACATTTATCTGAATCTCCTTAATAATTCTCTTAATAATTTCTAAAACAAAATATCAATCAGTGAATCTATATATTTTTCCCGTTCCTTCTTCTTGGACAGATCAAAGCCCAACCGGTTCCTCACAAGTTCATCCTGCAGGAAGGCGCTTTCCATAGTTGAAGTCAGCGTAAAAATAAGCAGTTTTTTCTTTTTATCCTCCATATCCGAATAAAAAGCCCTTTCAAAACCTTTTTGCGTATACAGAGTATTCGAAACCGGCTGATTGCTCTTCATATCTTCCAATATGGATACGATAGAAACGCTTCTGTTATCATAAAAAAATTCAAATACCTGTTTTGCCCAATTTCTAAGGCGCCTTTCGTCATCCTCAACCGATGTTCCCCCGTCTGTATCATTGGGTGTAAACATCCTGATTTGTTCGTTTATTATCTTCTGAACGCATTCCGTAATTAATCTTTCCTTACTTCCGAAATGATAATTAATAAGTCCAAGCCCGACCTTGGCCCTGTCCGCAATTTTTCGTGCGGTTACCATGTTAAGGTCTCCCTGATTTTCATTAATCAATTCAGTTGTAACAGCTATGATTTTCTCTTTTTGATTCATATACTTCCTCACATTTTTCAAAACTGAACCATGTTCAGTTTTTAGTATAACTGAACAGTGTTCAGTCTGTCAATCTAAAAAATGGAAGTACCCTTACAGTACTTCCATACATATCTTCGCATATTTAAATTCTTATTCGACCTGAACCGTAGAATAATCGAACTGATTTGCATCCTTATCAAGCATTGCCTGGTAAGCTTCGGGTTCACTGAACCAGTACTCTTCAACAACTCGCATTACGCGACCGTCTTCCAAAATAGCTTCAACATAACTGTATTCAGCATTTTTGGGAATTCTCAGTCTGTGGAATGTCGTTCCTGCAGGTACATCTTCTACCGTTGACTCGGTGGCGTTTTCATCTGCATATACCCATGTATGAATATCATCATCCAATCTAAGCAGTTCTTCTGTATAAGGTGGTTCCAAATAATAATATTCATCATCACTTTCCAGTTCTGCAGGTTTACCCAGTTCATTTATTTCATAATGTACCTTAGACGTTACATAACCGAAGCAGTTTACGTTTTTATTCATTACAAAATCGGCAGGATCAAGGACCTCATCCCCAATCTTCATATTAACATAGCCGCTATCACTGCCAAAGGAATTGTATTCCGTTATATAAAAGAACGAAGCACTTATAAGTTCACCGCTATCATCTTCTTCGCACACCCATATATAATCCTTATCATTATAACGAATCAGCACAGGCTCGGTCTTTCTGTAATATACCGTACTTGACAAATCGTATTTCAGTTCGCCGTATGTGAGAATCTGTTTACTCTTTAATATCGTATGTGTCCTTGCCGAAAACTCTGTTTCGGTCCCGTTATTTTTCAAAGTGTATTTTTGATCCGGCAGAAGCTGAACCATGAAGTTCTCCGGCATTTTATCATAATCAATCACAATTGCTTCTTTTGATTTTGTCTCTTTTACCTTATCTGTGTTATCTGTCGTATTATTACATCCTGCAAGCAAAAATATAATTCCCATAGCCAGCACTCCTATAATTACTTTTTTCATATATATTCTCCAACTAAATCAATCACCGTAATGTCGTGATATTAATAATCCATAACCACAAATAATTATACTACACACATAAAAATCACCCAAGGTACCAAATGGTGGTACCAAATGTGGGTACCAATTTTATGTTCTGTCACTAAGTTTTGTATTACACATTTATATCTCCTGGTACTTTGGTATGGCATTCAATATATTGTTATATTTTGTGTATTTTGTTTGAATTGTATGGTAAATAAAATCAATTAAAAACTATTATAAAATCAGTATATGGCCCTATTTTAGCAATATTTTTATGATACTAAAAATATATACGCCAATTATCAAAAAAATATCATTTTTCTCTTTACATCAATATATTTCTAAATAATACTGTATTTAGGGTTACAATTTCATATAGGAGGCAGACTTATGAGGAAAAATATGAGGAAATGTTTTAAAGTCGTTAGTGTTTTATTATCTGCCTTATTACTTATTGGGGTACTAGATTCTGTTTCATTTGCAGACGACGAATTCCTACCGCGGGAACAGCGCGTTGTCAAGGGCGGCGATATAGAAAATCAAAAATGCACCTTACGGTTCAACGGTAGTCCTTGATATGGAAGATATTTCAACCTTCCCGCAGGTACGAGTATAGATGTTTCAGCTAAATATTATGGTCCCGCCGAAATGGCAAGACTGTATTTCCCATATTTAACAATCAATTAGCGGAAATGGGGTGACTGCATTGCAGTCACCCCATTCTCTATCTATTCTTTCTTAACAATTGCTTTTCCCAACCACTTCTTCTTTCGCCATCGTCGCATTACGATAAGGCCTCTTATAAACTCATCCGTGGCAGTTCCGAAATATATACCCGCAATACCTATTCCCGATACGATTCCCATGGTATATCCTACAGTAACGCCCAGTCCCCACATGGTAATCATTCCCACAATCAGAGGAAACAAATAATCTCCCGCAGCCTTTAAGCTGTTAACAAACGTCATGTTAAGACATCTTCCTATCTCAATAATAATATCAACCGCCATAATATAGTAGGCAAGATCAAGCACTTCCTGTGACGGCGCAAACAATATCTTTAACGTATACGGACACAAAAGCCAGTTAGCGGTAGCCAGGCATATTGTAATAGGCATCGTAAGTTTAAGGGTACTAAAGGTTCTTTTGTAGGCCGCATCCTCCTTACCGGCTCCCACCAGATGGCCTACTATTATCTGAGTTGCCATAGCGGCACTATTTGAAAATACCATTGCAAAGGACATAATACTTCCGCAGAACACCTTCGCATTCGTAGCTGCCTCCCCCATGCTGTTAATAAAGGAAAGCAATACCAACTGGTACAAATTATACGAAAGATTCTCTCCCGCCGAAGGCAGACCGATTTTTACCATATCAGCAAGCATTTTGCCCGGGAACGGTCTTATATACCGAAGTGCCAGATGACCTATCTTTTTATAATAGAAATAAACAATCGCAGCTATTAAAGCTATTGTTCTTGCAGCAACTGTAGAAATGCCGACACCTGCGACGCCAAGATTCAAATATTTAAGAGGTCCGTACAGGAAGATATAATTTCCTATGATATTGATAATATTAATCGTAATGGAAATATACATTCCAACCTTGGGAAATCCGTTACACCTAAGAATCTGAAGCATAACATTGTAGCAGGCTTGCAGGAACAATCCACCACCTACAATAACTATATAAATTCCGCAGTCCCCTCTCATGGATTCCGGAACCTTAAGCAGTGACATAATGGAATTCCTGCATAAAACAAGTGCCGAACTAAGAACAATACCCACCACCAGGTTCACCGCCATGGCCAGAGTATAAATCGTATTCATAATCTCATATTTTTGTGCCCCCAGGTATTGGGCAACCACAATAGACGTTGACGTCGCTATGACATTAAACATAATAATCATAAGAAACATGGTCTGATTGGCATTGCCTACCGCGCCGGAGGCCGTATCCGAGTACCGGCTCAGCATAACCTGGTCAACATTATTAATAATAATGTTAAGCAACAGTTCTATGAACATCGGCCCCACAAGGAGCATCAAGGGTGTTTTTTCGTCTATGTGTTTAGTATTGTTTGAATTACTCATGGGACTAATTATCTTCTTCTGTCATCATCGAATATACCAAAATATTTCGCTAATCTTTTACAATATTATAATGGAACTTGAAACAACCTCCAAAATCCACTAATATAAATAAAACTAAGTATTTTTAGGAGTCAGTATGGGTAAGAAATCTGTTAAAGAATCTAAAAACATATACCAGGAATGTCGTGAGGAATGCGAACTTACAAGAGAAAAAGCTTCAGAACTGTTAGAGACCGTTTCCCCGGACAGACTTTACAAAATCGAGAACGAAAAAACACCCTATCCGGACGAGGTTTTAGCCATGTCAAAAGTGTATAAGAAGCCTTCGCTGTGTAATTACTACTGCACCCACGAGTGCGAAATCGGCAAACTATACGTTCCCGAAGTTTCCGTAAAAGAGCTTAACCAGATTACTCTCGAAATGCTGGCAACTCTTAACTCATTAGCCAAAGAAAAAGACAGGCTCGTCGAAATTGCGGTTGATGGCGTAATTTCCGAAAGCGAACGCCCGGATTTTGAAAGAATCCAAGCCACGCTAAACGATATGTCCGCTGCAATCAGTTCTCTCCAGTTATGGGTCCAAACTTCTCTTGATACAGAAGGATAATAATTTAATATGGTGACGAATATGTCTGAGCCTTATTTACCGCTTCTGCAAGGCTCATATCTTTAAAATCCTGAGCCGGGAAACACCTACCGGACTTCTTATCATCAACGAATAATCCTACTACGATACCGGGTATTGTGCTCTTGGGATCGTTGGGTGCCTTGCTTCCGCCCAAATCCGTTCTGCACCACCCCGGGTCCGTAAGATTAATACATACATTGGTTCCTTGTATCTTACTTCCTATATCAATTGTAACTTTATCCAGAGCCGCCTTACTTGCAGAATAACCTGCCTGCTGCGGATCAAGAGTGATTCCGCTGGTCGTATTCAATATTCTTCCGAATCCGTTTGCAATCATCTTAGGCAAAAAATGATAGCAAATCATCATCGGTGCAATCGTATTGATTCTAAAACTTACTTCATAATCTTCCTTCGGTGTCTTAAGATATTCATCTCTGTATGCGATTTGAACACCCGCATTATTCGAAATGAATTCCACATTTATTCCAAGTTCGTCTATCTTTTGAAGCATAGACTCAACCTGGTTTAAATCAGAAAGTTCAGCTGCTATCTGGTACGCTTCAACTCCCATTGCTTCTATTTCATCGCACAATTTCTTCGTATGGGAAATATCTCTGCTGTGCAGTATTATATTCGCGCCGTTCTTAGCCAAAAATCGTGCCGTAAGTAATCCTATTCCTCTTGAGGCGCCTGTAACAAGCACCCATCTTCCTTTTATATCAACCATAGGTTCATCCTCCATAAGTTTATAATAGTTTTGCTTCGTATATCTTTCTACAAGTATTCTTCACAGTTATGTAAGTATAATTCAAAACACCTCTCCTTATATTGAAAAATATGTTTCACGCATATATATTGGCTTTATAGGCAACTTAAAACTTATCCGTTTATTGTTAGGGAGAACTTATGAAACTTGGCGTATCTACTTCATTTAATCACAAGAATGCAACCGACTGGATTAACAAGCACGCTTCACTGGGGCTTAAATCCGTTGTCTTTCCTCTTAGCTGTAATGATTCCGAGTCGGATATCGCTTCATATAAAAAAGCTGCTTCAGACTTAGGCATATGCATTGCCGAGGTGGGCATTTGGCGTAACACATTGTCTTCCGACCCCACAGAGCGTAATGCTATGATGGATTATGCAATAAGACAGCTTGACCTCGCAGATTCCCTAAAAGCAAGATGCTGCGTCAATGTTGTAGGCACGCCTCACGGCCCCCGCTGGGACGGCGGTTATGCCGCAAATTTCAGTCCCGATACCCGCAAAGATATAATAAAAATGATTCAGACCATAATCGATGAGGTCAAGCCCAAATATACCAAATTCACGGTTGAACCCATGCCCTGGATGGTTCCCACCGATCCTGATGATTATCTTAAACTTATTGATGAAGTCCAAAGAGACGAATTCGGGGTTCACCTTGATTTAATCAACATGGTTACTTCACCTAAGCGATACTTTTTCTTAAATGATTTTATGGACGAATGTCTGGAAAAATTGGGAAAGAGAATCCGTTCCGCCCATCTTAAAGATATCCTTTTGCTTCAGGATTATACCTTTATGCTTAAAGAATGCGGTTGTGGCGAAGGCATTCTCGACATTCCAAGATATATCAGTAAACTAAATGAAATCGATCCCGATATACCACTTATTATCGAGCATCTTGACACGGACGAGGAATATATTGATTCGGTACACTATGTTCAGAGCTTAATAAAATAAATTGTTATAATTATGACGCAACCGTCAGTTTTATAGGAGGTCGTATGAGCTATACTTCAGATTCAAACATAATAACGCGCGAATATTTCGATTCACTTCTGGTAGAAACAAGATACATTAATTCCGATTTACCTTCTACCGAAACTACACTTTTCGGTTATACATTCGCAACTCCCATTATGACTGCCGCCCTCTCCCATCTTCATAATGTATGTCCCAACGGAATGAGCGAATTTGCACTCGGTGCGTATAAGGCAAACGCTGCCTGTTTCGTCGGAATGGGTGAGGATGAAGACCTTGACGAAATGCTTCAAACCGGTGCCAAGATGATCAAAATAATTAAGCCCCACGAAGACAATAACGTGATTTTTCATAAAATCGAGCACGCCGTATCAAAAGGGGCAATAGCCGTAGGCATGGATATAGACCATTCCTATGCCGCCAACGGTAAATATGATGTTGTATGCGGACTTCCCATGAAGCCAAAGACTTCGGAAGAAATGAAAGAATTCGTTTCCGCAGCCAAAGTTCCCTTCGTGGTTAAGGGCGTGCTCAGCCCTTACGATGCCGAAATGTCGGTAAAAATGGGAGCAAGCGCAATTATTGTCTCTCATCATCATGGAATAATGCCCTATTCAATACCACCTCTTATGGCTTTACCCGAAATTCTAAAGGTAACCAAAGGCGCGTTGCGTGTTATTGTTGATTGCGGAATCGAAAGCGGAATGGATGTATTTAAGTGCCTTGCTTTAGGCGCAGACAGTGTATGTGTCGGACGTAATCTTATGGATGCCCTAAAAGACGGAAGCGACGGCGTATGCAATCGCATAAATGAACTTAATGAAGAATTAAGAAGTATCCTTGCCCGTACCGGTTCTACCGGTGTCAAAGGTATTGATCCTGCGGTAATCCACCACAAAAACTTCTGATAAACTTAACCATTATTTCCTCTGGTTTTGTTATATCCCTGTGAAAATGCCTCATAGGTCTTAATAGTGTGCTTTTCCAAGGAATTAAGTGTGGCAAATCCGCTCTTTCTTAACCTGATTGCCCTTATCTTAAAAGAATCGCCGTATTTATAATCGGCATAAACATCACCGTTGCCATGGCCCGTAAAATGCTGATTAATTCTAAACATTACTCTCGTTCCCTGGCCCACATAATACATATTCTTGGTTTCGTTATAAAGTATATAAACTCCCTCAAATTCGTAGGTACTTGCAAGATTCTTATTGTTTTCCACCTTATAATTTCGCACCCAGAAAAACTCCTCCGGTGTCATTTCTATAACACTCTTCGAAAGAGCCTTTATTTTTCTTTTATTGCGTCCGGGACGATAAACCAATATTGCCATAATAATGACAATCACAAAGAATAAAATTGTTACAGACTTAATGGAAATAAGGGATTCTATCATATTTTAATTTTAACACAAAACATCTCGTTTTTTCACTCAAGCAATATATTGTTAATTTTGCCAAACATCTTGATAGAAAGTAAAACGTTTTCATAGCATAATAGAGCAAAAGTTGGCACAATTCAAATTATGGAGGTGGAGTCAATGGGTAAAGATAATTTCAAAGGAGTAGAGATTAAACTCACAAGACATAGAATTTCATATTATAACAGGGATGTATATGCTTTTTCCTGGTGGAACGGCGATCGCAAACGTATCTTCTGTTCAATCGGCAGTTCCCATGAAGAAGCAATAAACGAATTCCGTGCGGAATATCCTGATGCTAAAGGTTGCTTGCTGGTAGTTTAATCTACCCAACAGCAACCTTTTTTATCTTATAAACTGACACAATGTATCATAAAGGCACTCTATTTCAATCGGTTTTGCAAGATGTGCATCCATTCCCGCATCCAGTGACTTCTTCTTATCTTCCTCAAACGCATTGGCACTAAGTGCTATAATCGGGATTCGCATATCCGCATCTGCCAGAAGCTGCCTTATTTCCTTAGTTGCCGCATACCCATCCATTCTTGGCATCTGAATATCCATCAGAATGAAATCAAACCTTTCGGACTCCATACGGCCTATCATTTCTTCAACCTTGGAAACCGCCACGTCACCGTCATCCGCCTCTTCCACTATCATATCCTGATCTTGAAGCATGTCACAGGCAATTTCACGGTTCATTTCATTATCTTCTACAAGCAAAACTCTAAGTCCGGCCAGTAAATTAACATTATTTTCACCGAAATTGTCCGTAACAGGTTTAGAATCATTTATATTATCCTTGCCGACAGGCTGCATTTTAAGAGGAATATCCACTGTAACTTTCGTACCCTCATTAATTTCAGACTTGATTTCAATCATACCGTCCATGGCATCAACAAGACGCTTAACAATAGACATTCCAAGTCCCGTACCTTCCACTCCGCTTATGGTAGTACTCTTTTCTCTTGCGAATGTATCATATACATGCTTAAGGAATTCCGGGCTCATTCCCACACCGGTATCCTTAACTTCCATTCTGTACAGACCGCATCCATCGCTTACAGGCGGTAACTGACAAAGTGTATACTCTACTTTTCCACCCCCGGGAGTGTACTTAATGGCATTTGAAATAATGTTAAGTACAATCTGATTCACATGAAGAATGTCTGCATATACAAGTCGATTTTGCATCTCACCCAGAATAAAGTTAAATTCTACACCCTTATTTTGAGCATTTTCCTTACACAAAGTGCTTACAGCTTCCATCTGATTAACTATATCCGTCGGCTCGATTGTAAGCTCAATAAGCCCCTCTTCTATTCTTGACATATCAAGAACATCATTTATAAGTTTCGTCATATGTTCGCCGGATATTGCAATTTTGTCCAGGCAGTCCGACACCTTTGATTTATCATCTATATGCTTTTGCGCCATCTTGGTAAATCCCGTAATTGCATTCATAGGTGTTCTTAAGTCATGCGACATATTACTTAAGAAACTTGATTTTGCTGCACTTGCCTCCTTAGCTTCCTCCAAAGCTCCTGCCAGAGTTTTCTCATTTTCCTTTAATTTATTTCCGGCTTTATTTGCAAAGGAAAACATAACCAGGGCTCCTATAAGTGCAAAGACAAGTAATGCAAACAATGCAATTACCAGGCTAAGATGGTCTCTTATAAATCCGTAGGTTGTATATGTGTATGTGTCAAATGCATACTTGTTAAGCAGCATTGCTTTTTCTTCTTCGCTTAAGAAAGAGGCCGCTCTGTTTATTAATCTTAATGCGCCAATATTTTCTCTGCTAAAGGTAAATGAAAGGCCGATTGTCTTAGGAAAACTGTATTCAACAAGTCCTGTATCTTCACGGATAAGCGTATTGGCCATATAGCCGTCAACCGCAACGCAGTTGACTTTTTGGCGGCGCAAAGCTTTCATACATTCCGTATAATCATCATAAGTTATAATTTGGGAATTAGGATAATTGGTAAGAACATAATAGTACACCGGAGTATCGGCAACAGTAGCTACCAGTCGGAGTTTTTCATCCGTTGCTTCACCGTAAGACAAGAAGACGCCCGACATCTGCACAATTTCATTGCTCAGTATGTCACCATGTTCTTCTGCGATATTAAAATCCGAAAACACCGGGAATGCCGCATCAATCTCACCATTAACATACGCCTCTCGAAGGGTGGGATAATCGGAATAATTGCGTACTTTTATATTTAGTTTTCCCACATCGAGATTATTTTTTAATGAAGCAACTATATCTTTTATGATTCCCGAGTATCTGTCATGCCCGAGAGAATCACTGTAGGGCATAAAGTCATTAATTATACCGATTGTCAGGGTATCATGGCTTTTGAGCCACATAATTTCCGTTGGTGACAGTGTCTTCAGAACGCTTTCGGACACCTCCTTATATTTACTTGCCAGATCCTGATTAAACGTAGGTTCGTTAATTTGGATATACGAAAGGGCCTCGTTAAGCTTTCGTAAGATATCAGGCTTTTGGGGATTTACACCAAAATAAGTCTCCGAAGTACCCACATTTGCAATGGGTATCCAGGTGCTCATAACATTTGTTCCTGCCATATTAATAGCATCCACCTCATGGTTGTCAAATGCTGCAAGCAGTTCCTCGGAACCGCTGTAGAGTACAACCTGTACCCCAATACCGCTGTCTGCAAGCCACTCTTCAAGCAAAGTTGTCTGAACGCTTTGCGCAACCGTCCCCAGTTTTTTACCATTAAGTGTACTTAAGTCATTGGCATTAACAACCCCACTGTCAGATTTACAATAAAGCCAATATTCCTCCATACCCGTCGAAAATGACGAATAATCCATATACGCCGTTCTCTCCCTGGTATATGACATATCACCGATAAGGTCTATTTTCCCCTCTTTCATCAAATCGAGAATGTCCGAAAATTCTCCGTAAACATATTCGTATTTCCAGCCTGTTATACTTGCGATTTTTTGAAGATACTCATATCCGAAGCCGCTTTTGGGTTCATCTTCTCCGCCCTCATAATATCCGTCCATTGCAAAATAACCCACGCGAACCACCGTCGAAGAATCATCCGCAGCAGTAGATGCCTGTGTGTAAACAGTTGCTATAGGTAATGCAACAGGTACTATAAGCGTCAATATTATTGTGAAAATTAAGATGCGCGAAACAGAATTTTTACTATACCACATGCTTTGTAAATATCCCCTCTAAAATAAATCCCCATATAATATCGTACCACTTTATTTTATCAAAAAATGCGGTTATTTTATCGCAAAAATATATAAATTTTTCGCGTTTGTCGCAATATGCTATAATTGAATACATAATATCCCTATAGCACAAGAAAGGTGCGCCTTAAATGAAATTCTTACTCGTAGGAATCAATTCAAAATATATACATTCAAACCCTGCTTTATATTCCTTAAAAGCATATACCCAAAAGAAACATCCTAACACCGTATTTATAAGGGAATTTACAATTAACAATCCTTTTGATTATATTCTCGAAGAAATATATTCCGAACTGCCTGACGCAATCGGAATTTCCTGCTATATTTGGAACATTTCTCTTGTTAAACGTCTCATTGTTGAACTTAATAAGCTTCTTCCCGACCTGGAGATTTATTTAGGCGGTCCCGAAGTAACTTATTGTGCCAAAGAATACCTTAACAATTATCCGTTTTTAAACGGCATTTTCATCGGAGAAGGCGAAGAAACTTTCCTTGATTTACTTGATACCTTTTCCTACATGGAGGACCCGGATTTTACAGATTCTTTCGGGGACACAATAGATTCCATAGCCTTTGAAGTTCCCGGTTTAATGACCCATGAAGGTGACTATATTCCAAGAGAAAGAGCCGATTTTAATTCCATGCCCTTTATCTATTCGGACAAAATGCTAAACGAAAATTTTGAGCATCGTATCATTTACTACGAATCCCAGCGGGGATGCCCTTTTAGCTGTTCATACTGTCTTTCTTCCATAGACAAAGGTATGCGTTTTCGTTCCCTTACCAAGGTCAAAAGCGAAATTCAATTTTTCCTTGACCATAAGGTGCCTCAGGTTAAATTCATCGACAGAACATTCAACTGCAGTTCCGTAAGAACTCTTGAGTTGCTCGAATATCTCCGTGATAATGACAATGGTGTCACAAATTTTCATTTTGAAATTGCTGCCGACATTCTGACACCCGAAGAAATTGCAGTTCTTCAAGACCTGCGCCCGGGCTATGTTCAATTGGAAATAGGGGTTCAAACCACCAACCTTCAGACCCTTAAAGCCATTAACCGCCCCTGCAAACTCGATGTGTTAAAAGATAACATTAAAGCTCTTCTTAAGAATCACAATCTTCACATTCATCTTGATTTGATAGCCGGCCTGCCCTACGAAGATATAGACAGTTTCATAAATTCTTTTAACGATGTTTATAATATGAATCCAAATCAGTTACAATTGGGATTCCTTAAGGTATTAAAGGGCACCGATATCGATCTGCATCGGACAGAATTCGGAATTAATCACGAGGAAGAACCTCCTTATGAAGTTCTTAGCACCAACTGGATATCTTACCTTGAATTACGTATGCTAAAGCGTGTCGAAGAAATGGTTGAACTGTACTATAACAGTGCACAGTTTGTTACAACCATTCCTCTTTTATGCAAGTATTTTTCAACACCTTTTGAACTGTACAAAGCTTTGGCCGATCATTATGAAAAGCATAATTATTTCGTAATGAGCCCCAAGCGCTTCCGTAAATATGAAATTCTTTTGGAATTTGCCGAGGAAATAATTACATTGAATAAAGAAAGAGCACTTAATATCCCCTCTTTGGAAGATATAAGAAGTGCCCTTACTTTCGATTATTATCTTCGTGAGAACCCCAAGTCAAAACCCGACTTTGTTCATAAGCTCCCCACCGTCACTTTCGATTATGAGCATCGTGATCCGATTACTCAAAATGCCACTTATTACACTACTGTTTCATAGCGGCTTTATTTTTGTACATCATGCTGTCTGCACGTCCGTAAACATCACTTACGCATTTATCCTTCGTAGAATCATAGGCTGCAATACCGCCTGCTATTGACAGCTTGTCGGTAACAGGAATATCAGCATGCAGCAGTGCATCTATCTGATTTTTGAATTCATTCATCAATGTTTCTCTGTTATCGTAATCATCTCCCGTCAGAATTACGCAGAACTCATCACCTTCCATACGGTATACGGGACTTCTCTTAAATATCTTGCATATCATAACACAGCAATTATTTATATATGCGTCTCCTGCATCATGTCCGTACTCATCATTAATCTGTTTCATATTGTTTATATTAAACACGGCAATTCCGAATCTGAAATTACCAAGCACACGCATCTTCGTGTTAAACTCAATCTCCTTATTATCATAGGCATCCAAATTCTTAACATGAGTCAAAGAGTCCGTTTCCGTAAGCTCAAGCAGACGCTGATTAAGATTAAGCAGGCTTAGATTCTGTCTGTACTTTGACAAAATCATGCTTAGTCTCGAAACATATAGGAAGCTTCTGTTATAATTGCCCAGTTTTTCAAACCCGCCGCAGAACACGAAATATCCTAAATTAAAGCCTCTGTCATGTAAAGGCATGGAAATATACAATTTATTGGATCCCTCTGCCGCACCGGGAGCGATTTCTTTGGAATCAAAATTCTCAATTCTCGAAATATTTCCGTTTTCGATTGAAAAGATAGCATCCATCGTCCGACTGTAACCCTTATTTGACAATCTACGATTGGGATTATACACGTCTTTTTCATATATGGGCTCAAGCACAATATGATATGTATCGCCCGTATAATCATGGTCTGTTTCGTATACTTTTTTTAGATTGTCGCGCAAATCCTCATATGAAGAACCGTTTGCAATCGTATGCTCCATTTTTCTTAACATACCGTGAAACAAAGAATCTGCGACATCCTTCATATAAGCTTGGGTACCGAGGGGTCTTCTCATAGAATACAAATCTCTTGGGTCCATACATCCGCAGCTTTCACCTTCTATGAAAGTACTGGGGATTTCCTGTTCCCAAGGTCTGTCTTTTCCATCTATTACATCCATCAACGTACGAAGTGACTCCTGACCCAATTCATAGAAATTCTGATCTACCGTAGACATTACGGGATCATATATTCGGGAGTAATACTCATTATCATATCCTGTTACAACCACATCCCCGGGCACAGCATAGCCTGCGTTCTTAACCACATCCGCAACATTCATAGCCAGCGAATCATTGGCACAGATAATTGCATCCGGCTTATCCTGCGAACTTGAGCGCATTATTCTGTCCACGAAAAGACATGCAAGCCTTGGCTCCCATTTAGAATAAAAGATATGTTCTTCCGGCAGTACCATGGCATGCTTTGCCATAGCATCACGAAGGGCTTTAAGTCTGGCATTCGAATCCGGATTATTAATCATGCCTGCAATAAACCAGGGATTTCTTATGCCGTGCTTTTCTATTAAGTGATTAGCCAGATCATAAGCTCCCACATAGTTATCACATCCTACGTAATACACCCCGTCAGCCTTACGCCCCGTACTTACACAGGGTATGCCGGCCTCCTTTATTCTCTCTACCAGACCTTCATAACATCCCTTAAAATCAAGTCCGTTACCCAGCAGAACTGCACCGTCGAATTCATGCAAATTCGGAAGTTCAAAAATATTAAGTTCTCCCTTCTGAATGCACTCATCATCAGTGTATGTCGGATATGCTAAAAAGACATACAGATTAACGTTATAATCCTCCATAGCTTTTTCAATTCCGCGCCCGTAGTTTAACAGGATATCCGCTCCCCAGCCTGCGCAGAACATCGCTATTTTCTTTTTTGTCATAAGATACCGTCCCCCTATATCGAAACTATTTTCTGTGTTTACGTTTTTGCTTTACTTCGTACATCTTCGCATCGGATTCCTTAACCATTTCTTCAAAATCCGTATAGGGCTTTTCACCGTCACAGATTACATATCCCATACTTGCCGTAAGGGGAATCGGAAGATTATTTACCTTTCCGCATTCAAGCAGACACTTTTCAAGCCTGTCTATATCGGCCTTTAACTTGTCTTCATCCGTTAACGCACCGATTACCAGGAACTCATCTCCGCCCATTCTGACACGAAGGTCAGTTTCGGGGAACACTTCTTTAATTCCCTCTGCAATTCCCACAATCGCAATATTACCCGCATCGTGTCCCAATGTATCATTAATATATTTAAGACCATCCATATCAATATACAGGAAGAACACTTTACCTTCGTTCTTCTCATAAAAATCCTGTCCCATTTGAGAATAGGCAAGTCTGTTGTGCAGGCCCGTAAGTGCATCCGTAACCGATAGATCCTGCAAAATGGCATTCATCTTTTCGATTTCTTCATTCATATATTTAAGCGCTGTCTTTTGCCTAAGAGAAACTATGGCAATAGACAAATAGCCGTTTATTCCACGTCGCTCCAGTGTTCCCATAACAATTTCCGTAAGGGGATAACATGCATATCCGAAAGTAACTTCGTTATAATAAAGAGGAAGCACAATCATAATCTTTGACGTTCTTGCATCGTCCGTATATTCGGGATAAATTTCCTCATCCTTGTTTATCTCAAATATTCCTTTTCGGGTAATCATTACCATCTTGTCATCATAGCCGTCACAAGCCTCGTGCATATCACCGCTAAGTATACTTTTGTTCAAAGATATACCTACCTGACTGCATCCGAAATGTTCCGCATAACGGGTCAGATTCTTCTGAAAAGCTTCAAGGTCTGCACTGTCCGAAACACACTGCAGTGCCAGTCTGTTGCACAGCGAACGGTTATCAAATATAGCCTGCCCTTTATGAAGTGCCAGTATCTTTTCACGGGAAAAGCTGTTAATGGGAATGCATCCGCAGCTTTGGCCCTTGATAACTTTGGCTCTTGTATAAGTCATCATTGGAATATCATTGCCGCGTATTTTCCTAAGTAACAGTCTAAGTGCGGTATGTGTACTGTCTGACAATCTTACATCCACGGTCGTCATCGAAGGTATATAGTTACGCGAAAGAATATCATTATCAAATCCCGTAACAAGGAAATCCATAGGTGCCTTATGCCCGTCAGCCATGGCAGCCTCACAATAGCCTCTGGCCATGCCGTCATTTGCACAAATTACCGCTTCGGGAAGGTGAAGGCCTTCTGCTTTAAAATCCTCATAAGCCTGCTTTCCGTCTTCAAATATATAATTGTAATATTTTTTGTGAATATTTTCGGGAGGAATATCATATGCTTTGCAGCAATCCTCAAAGGCTTTAAGACGCACCATTGCATCAGGCGCACCTTCGGGGCCTCCCACGAAATTTAAGACTTTACAATTATGATCGCTTAAAATATGTTCCGTAATCTCATAGAATGCTTCATAATTATCAACCTTGACACCTGAGGCATTCTCAACAGGCGTCTCGATTGAAACAACCGGAACACCTTTATCTATGAATCTTTTGGCAGCCTGCTGAACAGCTTCAAGATAGTTAAAGCCGCCCACAGCAACAAGCGCACCATCATAAGACTCGGGATTGACCAAGGTAAAGAATTCCCTTTCCTTCTTAAAGGTCATTCCATCCCATTCATCAATATCAAATCCAACATAAACGTCCACATCAACGTCTCTGTCTTTTACGCCTTCTTTTATACCCTCAAGCACAGACTCTAAATACTCTGTACTCCAGATGGTAACGAGCAAAGCAATCTTAACTGTATCGGCCATGTCAAGTCCCCTCCCTTGAATTCAAGCCTTTCAATTACCCATAATCGTATTTCATATTATTATACCATTTTATATGACATTTTCGTAAATAATTTATAATAGTTGACATGTCAACTACATTGAGATATATTGTTCATATTGTGTTTCCGAACAGGTGGAGGTAACCATGTCAAATTCACGGGAAAATATAGGAAAAAACATAGGTATCCTATGTCGTCAGCTCAACATCTATATAAATCACGAGTTAGAAAAATATAACATAACCGCATCGGAAATTATGTATCTTGGTTCCCTTTTTATCAAAGACGGGGTTACCCAGGATGAACTCGTAACGGAATTTTGTGTGGATAAGGCTGCCGTTGCCCGAACCCTTAATTCCTTGGAAAAAAAAGGGCTTATCAAAAGAATATGTAACGAAAATGACAAACGAAGTAAACGTGTCGTTCTGACAGATATGTCATATATGTACAAAGATATACTTAAATCCATTCAGGACAGGTGGTACGAAGAAACCTTCGGCCTCTTCGGGGAAGATGATATTGAAACATTCGGGAATCTATTAGACTCCGTCTCTCAGAAGACGCGCTCAATAAATGAGAAATAGATCTATTGAAAAATATAAGCTAATAAGAGAAACAAATTAATTAATGAAAATAAATTGATAAAGAAAACAAATAAAGGAAATATTTTTATGAATCAGAACAACTCAAAAGCAACAGATGAATTTTTAACAGGCAAAATATCTACAGTGGTAATCAAAAACGCACTGCCTGCAGTTATCGCTATGATTATGGTCGTTGTATATAATCTGGCAGATACGGTATTTATCAGTCTTACCAAGGATGACTATCAGATGGCAGCCGTTGCCATGGGAGCTCCGGTATTTATGATATTCATGTCACTTGGTACATTATTCGGTGTAGGCGGTACTTCTGTTATTTCACGTGCTCTCGGAAACAACGACGATCTAAGAGCCAAGCGAACATGTTCATTTTGTACCTGGGCAAGTGCAGTTATCGGCATAGTGCTTTCCGTAGTTTTATTTATCTTCGCCGACAAGTTGGCCTACGGCCTCGGTGCTACCGAAAATACCATAGATTATGCCTGCACCTACTTAAGAATCACAGTAACCTGCGGTGCCTTTTCCATGGTATCCAATTGCCTTTCGAATCTGCTCCGTGCCGAAGGGCAGGCAATGAACGCTATGACAGGTACACTTATCGGTAATCTTCTTAATATC
The DNA here is from genome assembly GCA_045629045.1 of Lachnospiraceae bacterium. GTDB lineage: Bacteria > Bacillota > Clostridia > Lachnospirales > Lachnospiraceae > JAILLW01. The sequence goes on along the minus strand of JAZQQM010000003.1, from coordinate 42,680 downwards.
GTTCTTGATGCAATATTTATTATTGTATTTAACTGGGGAGTTATGGGAGTTGCGGTTGCAACCGTAATAGGAAACGTTATCGGTTGCCTCTATTACATATATTTTTATGCAAGTAAGAAATCATCCCTTAGCATCAGCATTAAAAATTTTTCTATGAAAGACGGAATCGTCAAAGACGTTGTTGCCATAGGAATATCAGCCTCACTGGCTAATCTCCTTGTTAGTGTAACAACAATTATTGTTAATAAAGAGTTGGGCGCCTTCGATGAATTATTCATTCCCGCGTACGGCGTTACATCAAAGATACTGATGGTTGTATCAATGATCGGTATCGGAATAAGTGCCGGAGTTCAACCCATATTGGGCTTTTGTTACGGTGCCAAAGCTAAGGAACGTTTCATGAAGTTCCTTAAATTCTCGATTGTATTCACAACAGGGGTGTGTCTGTTTATATCAATTATATGCTTTGCATTTTCAGGTCCGGTTGTTGATGCTCTTTTAAATGAAAAAGCCGCCATGGAGGCGGGCTTACATTTCACTAAGATAATGTTGTTAACAGTATGGCTTACAGGTGCTTTCGTTGTTCTTCAAAACACCCTGCAGGCCATGGGAGCTGCTATGCCTGCTCTTCTGTCATCATTACTCAGACAGGCCATTATCTACATTCCTATGTTATTTATTATGAAGAGCATAATAGGTTGCGACGGCCTTATTTGGGCACAGCCTGTATGCGACATAATATCAATGTTCATCATAGCCGTAATGGTAATAAACAAACTCAAAAAGACCGATTGGTCCGTTCAATCATAACCATTCATAATCACCGCCGGTCAGTGCCAGACTAAGAAGACCGTCCATCTTTTCGACCTCTTCTTCTCCTTCAATCATTTGAAGGAGTTTGGCCGTTTCGGTGTTGGTGGGCATTTCATCATCAGGTCCGAGTTCCATATCAGGTTCTTCGCCGCAGTATGGACACACCAGTGTAGGGGCTATTCTAATATCCAGAAATCTGGAACCGCATTCTTCGCATTCATAAAATCCTGCCATTTGCGTTCCGTCAGGCACATAAAACATACACTTTCTCCGATAAAAATCTAATTAAAATGTTACAGTCGCCGATAATAATCCATTAAAACTTTACAGTCTTGGGGGCTTCCATAAATGAGCTGAAAGTAGCTGTGGCATCCTCAAAATACAATACTTCCGTATTGTCATCATCCTCGGAATACATACGGCGTAAATCAGGGTAATTGTCAAGCATATGCTTTTTAGCTTCTCTTCTGTCATCACGTACCAGTTTGCCTGCTACTCTAAGCCATTTTCCGTCTTTAAAACAGCATAATTCAACCTTGGCATTTGCCTGAATCTGCTTAGACACATCCTTAACCTTACCTGTTTGAATGTACAATTTATCTTCGAACAAATCGATTGTACCAAATGGTCTTACTCTGGGCTGATCTCCATCAACCGTTGCCAAATAATAAGTTCCGCATTCCTTAATAAAATCAAATACTTCCTGCATAATAAATACCTCCTTAATCACTATATCTTTATATTACTGCATCCTTATATCTTTGTAATACTACACCTTCATATCCTTCAGTTTATATACCGATATATTCATCATCCTTAGAACATCTCGTGAGAATGATATAAGCAAACCAATACATAAACATAAGAAGAATGAACCACCCGAAATATGCCGCTGTTGTCTCCGATACAAGAAGAAAATCATAAAGTCCGTGAACCAGCATCGGAACTATAAGTGCCATCCGTTTATAAAATTTGCTCTTGTTGGGACCGTACATGGTAGAGTAATTTTCTTCCGCTCTTGCCTTTCCCAAAAACATTCCCATAATAATTGCAAAAATAGCATGTCCAGGAACCGATGAAAACGCTCTTGCTACAGCCGTACCCATTCCGAACCTGTTTACATACTTAATATTCTCGTAAATGGCGAATCCCATGCTTATGGATACCGAATATACAATGGCATCGAATTTATAATTGAATTCCCGGTTATTCCAGGCATATTTCATAAAAGAAAAGTATTTAACCCCTTCTTCCGCTCCTCCTACCACCAGGAAGTACATTAAGAAGTTGGTTATGAAACTCTCACCGAAGAAATTATATAAGAACATTTCCCCTATAACCTCTATAACAGCCGCAAAAAATGTTGATACTATTCCGGTCCAAAGGAGCCTTAATATAAACGAAATCGGTTCCTTTTCGATTCTGTCCATTTTATACACAAGTATGACCAATATAACGCCCGGCAGAATCGCCAGGATACTCAATATATCAAGCATATATTTTTCCTCCGCTCACATTCCAAAACATTATACTATTATACAAAGTATTATAGATTTACTCAATTTATATATTCAGCAGATTATGATATCCAGCATATAAAAACGGCTGTACTCTACAGGGAGCACAGCCGCAAAACAACTAATATTTAAAAAGCACTATAATTAAAAATCACTACAAACAAAACTACTATACATAAAAATCGCTATAGTTAAAAATCACTATACCCCAAATTTATCTTAGGCACTCTTCTTAACCAAAGATACGATTCCTATAATGATAAGTATCGGCAACGCCACTATAATTCCGCCGGATAACGCAATCACTATCAAGACTATTGGGCAAAACACTATAGTAAAGAGCACCTTGCTGATTCCCCATGCGGCCTTAATCGCAAAAATAATCAGTCTGCCGAAAACCGATATCATCAATAATACAAATAATGCTGTAATCATATATTTCCTCCATTCAAATGTCCGCTCGGAACATCATTGTTTGTTTTGATGATTTTATTCTATAATCCCTTCATTAAAATGCAATGTTAAAAAGATTAAAATTTGATTAAAAAATCATTTCGGCAGTATCACATTGGAGCACAGATTGCCTCGTCCCACATGCTTAATCATCCTGATTACATCTATATTGGCATTAGTTGGGCGTAGTTTAATATCAGGGTGTGCTGTGGCATACACTCTGAATATTTCATCCGAGAAGCCCTGTCCCATATCATCCACGCCGTCAAAATCAATAATTGCCTCATTAAATTCTTCAAGCCTGTAACATATCTGTCTCGCCTGAGATCTGGACAACGGCCCCAGGGAACCGCATATTAATGATACCGGTATATGGGTAACATTAAATCCGTCTTCATTGGAATACTTATTAAATACTTCTTTTGTACTTACCTTCATATCTTTATTCACCCTAAATACAACCATGGTTCCTATCTTATTAAATGATGTAAAATACGAAACAAGATGTGATGATTTAAGTTTGTATATTTGGTTCACACCGCCGGAAAGTACGCGATTATCGGATATAATTCCGAACTCACTTACCATCCTCGATGTAAAAAAAATACCCTCACCCGAGTGATTTTCGGATTTTGTCGTAATCTTCCCTTTATACAATTCCGTTAAGGAATCAACCCGCGCACCGTTTTCGGCAAAATATTCCTCTATCACCTTAAAAATACCGAGGCCGTCATCCTTAATCACTACCGACACATTAACGGGATCGGTAATGATCGAAATATTGATATTCTTTCCCTGTGAGTGTTCTATTGCATTATTAACCATTTCAAGGAAAGCATAATCAATGATGTGCCGTGCATTCGCCCCCAGCCCGGCTTCATTATCAAGAATCGGACTGACAAAGTCCGCATAAATCACATTCTCATCCGTATATTCATCAATAGAGCAACTAAATTCGTGACGTATTGTCACCGGCTCATATCCGCATTTAGCCTTATTACTGGGCACAATTTGATTAAGCAATACAACTTCCTTAAGATAATTCTTAATTGTTGTAATCGAGCTTCCGGCAATTTCCTGCGCTTTTGATATGAAATCCGGATCATCCTCCGATATTTTATAAAGTATATACTTTTTAACCGAGTCTCTCTTTTCTTCCGTAAAAGACATTTAGTTTCTCCTAAATCAAAACTTAATCTTTATATTCTAAAACTTAAATATTGTTTTATGAATTATACAACCCTCAATTCCAAAAATCAATAATTTGCTTAAACAAAAACAAAGGTCAAATTCCTTGGGTATTTGCATGCCCTTTTTCGGAATTTGACCTATAATTCAGCAAATGTCTTAGTGTGGTCGATGACCTAAATCTCATTGTTTCATAATTCTTCAATCAGTTCCTGGGGAAGATGTCTGCCAAGGCACCTGTACAGATCATCCTGCGTATAGGGTTTAAAGGTTACATCGTCAAACCCATACTCTTTGTACATTTCATAGGCACCCTTAATAGCATTGGCCGTAAGTGCTATAATCGGAGTATTCTTATTAAGTCCGCTCATATCTTCTCTGATGGCTTTTAATGCGTCGATTCCGTCGATACCCGGCATAAGATGATCCATGAAAATAATATCGTAATGATTAATATGTGAAAGTTCAACAGCCTCTTCGCCGGACTCTGATGTTGTAATCGTTATTTGAGTATTTCTAAGAAGTGACGAGAACACCTTAAGATTAATCGCTGTGTCATCCACCACCAGAATATGTGCGCGTGAGGCAACAAGTTTGTCACCTGTTCCTATATCTTTAGCCTTATTTTCCATTTCATCCTGCATAATATATCCGACTTCATTGTTATCTATAACAAGAAGTTTGAGAACAAACGCAAATGTAGAACCCTGACCTTCAACGCTGTCTACCAGGAGTTCCGAATTCATCAGTTTAAGAAGCTTGGCCGTAATATTAACACCAAGTCCCGTTCCCTCAATAGCGGAATTTTCTTTTTCGTCTATACGTTCAAAAGCCTCAAAAAGCTTACCTATATCTTCCTTTTTGATTCCCCGTCCGGAATCGGTAACGGACACTTTAATTGTTGCATTTTCATTATCATTATCAAGAAGCTCCATATTAAGAGCTACCGTTCCGACCATAGTATACTTAATGGCATTACTTAAAATGTTCGTAATAACCTGCTTAATCCTTCCGCCGTCTCCCATAAGCGTTTTGGGAATTCTTCTGTCAATATTAAAGGTCAGATTAAGATTCTTCTCCTTTGCCTTAATATCGAACATAACCCACTCATCGCGGACCAAATCCTTTAGGTCGAAAGGCTTTTCGATAAGTTCCATTTTGCCGCTTTCGATTTTGGAAAAATCAAGAATATCGTTGATAATAAGAAGCAGATTTCTGCCTGCACTGTAGGCATCTATGGCATAATTGCGAATACCGGGGTCTTCGGCTTCATTAACTATCATTTCATTCATTCCGAGAATTGCATTCATGGGAGTACGAATTTCATGGGACATTCTTGCCAAAAAATCGGACTTGGCATGGTTGGCATACTCGGCTTTTTCTTTGCTTATTTCAAGTTTTGCATTACTTATTACCAACGAAGAATAATCCTTAGTTTCACAGGTAAGAAGAAGGGCCATTACCGCAGCCGACAAACCAAACATTGTAAGCAGGTACTGAGAATTCAATGCTATTTCGATTACCGAAGCAAAATTAAAAATAAATCCCGTAGAAACAGCAATTCGCAGTTGATTACGCGTAAGCTTGTTTCTGTGAATTATCTGATATATACATCCCGTTGCCGTAATTAAGAACGGAACTACAAATATAGCAGCATATCCGTAGCCGTATGTTTTAACTCCGTCAACATAGTAAGCTTCCATACTGTGTGTAAAATAATTGGCTATGCTTATCATTTCCATCAATCCGGCAAGAGCAAATACAACATAGTCCACCCATATTCTATCAATTTCTTTAAAACTCTTATTTGAAGTTACTACTCTGGAATAGGCATAATATGACAACGCAAAAAGAACAATAGAAGTATTAAATAAGAATCTTCCGATTCCGCGCCAATTAACTATATCAGAATCCATCACCTTGCAGAACTGATACACCAAGTCACATACAATGGCAATCAATGTAGAATAACAGATTCTGCCAAAAGCATAGTTCGTTACCGTTTTTGTGGTAAAAATAGCTCTGTATGCCGCAATAGTTAATATTTCAATAACCAGTGCCGCTATTAAAAAGTCAATATTAGTTCCGTTTACTACCATATATCCTCCACATCCCCAAAAGACACACTTAAGTACAACAAGCAACAAACTAAAAATATAATGCAAATATACTCTTTAAGCATACCATATATTTTTAAAAAGTAAACGAAAATACGTTGTTTTCCATTATGCAATTATATTGAGTTGCCATAATCTTGCGGTCGATTCTAAAACTATTTTACCTCTCATATCAATCGACATCTGTTTTGCAAACTAAAATATTCATTATTCATATTGTTTTTATACAATCTCAAAGGTATAATAATAATATTAATTCATCATATGGAAACGGAGGGCTCTAATGGATATTCACCGGAAAACCGTCAACGAGAAATTAGTAGCTGAAGCAACTGCCAAATCCCTTGATTTATTGCGCAGTTTCGATAAGTTGTGTGAAAATGCCCCGGTGGAAAATCAAAAGCTTCTCCTGTCTGTCATTAATGACAATCAGAACACCGAAATCGGTCAAAAATATCACTTTGACAATATTAATAATTTCCAAGAATATGCAAAATCTGTCCCTTTGACCACTTATGAGGACTATTGCAATTATATTGACCGAATGATTGAAAAAAATGAGCGCAATATAATTACATCATATCCTATAGAATTCTACGCAAAAACCTCCGGCACATCCGGCAACCCCAAAAAGATTCCGGTTTCAGACCGCAGCATGAAGCTTTTCAGGGACTATTCAAGCACATTCCAGATAGCGGTTATTCAAGAGTATTACCGTAATTCCAAAGGTATAAGCATTCGCTCCGGCCTGCGCTTTATGATTCTCGACTTTACCAAAAACATGCTCAAAAACGGTATACCCTTTGGCTCAATCTCCACAGCCTGCCTGTCGGAAGAATCAATACCTCACCTTGACAGCATTATGACCACTCCAAAGGAAGTGCTGTTCTGTAACGCAGGGATACAGCTTCGTTATCTCCATGCCCGTTTCGGCCTTGAAGAAAGAGACGTTGTAATGTTTACAGGTGCATATATCCCCGCTTTGCTTGATGAAATGAAGTACATTGCCGAAAACTGGGAATTGTTGGTGGAGGACATAGCTTTAGGTACGATTAATCCCCAATTCGGCATTTCGGAAGAAATAGTCGATTCTTTAAAAGACAGGCTCATCCCCAATCCCGAAAGAGCCAATGAACTTCGTCGTGAATTTGAAAATGGAATAGATGAAACACTTATAAAAAGAATATGGCCGAATCTTTTGTCCATAAACGCCATCTGGGCCGGTAACTTTTCATCTTATGCCCGTAAGCTTCGTCGATATACAGGTGATTCCGTTCCGTATTACTCAATGTCCTATGTTTCTTCGGAGGGCATATTTGCAATTGCCAGATACCCCTACGAGGAGAAGTATGTGCTTATTCCGGATTCCTGTTTCTATGAATTTATTCCTATAGAGGCGGCCTGCGATAATTCAGCGGATGCTCAACCTGATACCCTGTTAATGAACGAACTTGAAATCGGTAAGGAATATGAACTTGTTGTAACTAACCAGTCCGGATTATACCGATATCGTATGGGGGATGTTGTCAATGTAACGGGATTTTACAAAAACTCACCGGAAATCGAATTCAAATATCGTAAGAAAAATATAGTATCCATCGCCGGCGAAAAATTTACCGAATCCGATTTGATTTACGTAATCAAACAGTTTGAACGTCGTACCGGCATCCTTATCATTGACTTTTGTATGTATCCCGACACCGATTCGGAGCCCGGAAGATATATTTTCTTCATCGAAACCGAGGAACATATTTCAAGCAAACAGCATGATTATTGTCAGCGTATATTAACTGAAGAACTTATAAATGCAAGCTCTTCATTGGGCGTTTATATTAACAACGGAAGTATGGGAACTCCTAAACTTATATTCCTCAAACGGGGAACCTTCCTTAAATTCCGTGAACAAAAAATGTTCCATCTTGGCATTAACAGCAATCAGTTCAAACCATTAACCGTAATAACCAAAGACCAAAAGGAATTCTTCCTTAAAATGTCACGAAACACGGAGGGCATTATATGAACATGGAATCATTAACCGATATCAAATATTTTCTTAACAGGTGGGAAGAACTTGTTTCCTGCGCCCCCGATAAAACCGCCGCCGTTGACGGTGCAACCGATATTCGTATATCACGTTGCGAATTAGATGTTTCTTCGGCCAAAGTGTATAGATACCTCATAAATCACGGGATTGGTAAAGAAGATTTCGTTATGATATGTCTCCCCCGGGGAACAGATATTTTAACCTGTATTCTTGGTGTATGGAAAGCAGGTGCCGCCTTTACCGTTGTTGAAGACGACTATGCACCCGACCGCATTGAATATATCCGTAACGACGTAGGCTGTAAGCTTTTTATCGACCGTAACCTTTTTACGGAATTGATGAATGAAGAGCCGCTTATGGGATTTGCCGAAACATCTCCCCATGATGCCTGTTTTGCCATCTATACATCGGGTACAACAGGTTTTCCCAAGGGGGTACTTCATGAATACGGTAATATTCTAATAGACAGCAAATCGGGAACCGGCAGCAAGCGCGTCAATGAAAATTCCCGATATGCCCTGATATCCCCTATGAATTTCGTGGCGTCGGTCAAAGTGTTCTTAGTTATGCTTAAAACCGGCTGTACCATCTACGTAATTCCCTATGACATAGCCAAGAACCCCCTTCTTCTCAAGGACTATTATATCAAAAACGAAATAACCGTTTCGTTCCTGTCACCCTCAATAATAAGAGTATTGGGTCGCGATCTTGGCCCCTATCTTAAGTATGTGTTTACCGGAAGCGAGCCTGCAGGCGGTATATCCCTTGATAATGCCGAATTAATTAACACCTACTCCATGAGTGAAGCTTTATTTTCACTGTCAACATACCTTATTAAAGAATCATCGGATTCCGTTCCCGTAGGTAAGTCAAATTCCGAACTCATTAAGATTAATCTGCTTGATGAAAACGGCATTCAGGTACCTCCCGGTCAGATTGGCGAAGTAACCTTCGAAAATCCTTTTATGCGCGGTTATATTAATCTGCCTTCCGAAACCCGAAAGGTATTGAAAGACGGCATTTTTTATACCGGCGACTTAGGCAGAATGCTTCCTGACGGCAATCTTGTTTTGCTCGGCCGTAAGAACGAAATGATCAAAATAAACGGTAACAGAATTGAGCCTGCCGAAATTGAACGTGCTTTTAGAGAAATAACTTCAATCAGCAACTGTGTTGCCAAGGGTTTTGAAGATCCCGCCCATTCCTTTATCTGCCTGTATTATACTGATAATACGGTTGATAATAACGCGTTAAATGACACGCCTGTCATAAACATGGGCGAAGAATCCCTTCGTGCCAAACTGCGGGATATTCTTCCCTACTATATGGTTCCCTCCTATTTCGTCCGTCTGGACAATATTCCTCTTCTTCCCAACGGCAAAGTTGATAAGAAATCCCTCCCGAAGCCGGACGATCTTAACTGTAAGATAGAATACCTTGCACCCACCAACGATACGGAAAGAATCGTATGCGAGGCATTTGCGCAGATACTTGGTATTTCACCTGTGGGTATCAACCATGATTTTTATAAATTCGGCGGTGATTCCCTTAAGACAATGGCACTTTTAGCCAAACTAAACTGCCCTCACCTTACAGCGGACGATATTTTCAGAGAGTGCACTCCCGGACGGATTGCCCACATTATTTCTTCCGGCGGAAATAGAATAAATTCTCTTGAAGAAGCCGAATATGCTGCCCGCAAAGGCAAATACAACTTCACTGCCACCCAAAGATATCTCTACAGCCTTGAGTACGACAGGGATGACTGTATTTGTTGGGATCTTCCCTTGGCCTTTCGTATAGTCGACCCGACTAACTGCGAGAAAATCTGTATTGCCATGAATAAGGCAATGAAAAATTCCCCTGTTTTTTCAACCGTAGCAACTCGTGAAGAAGACGGTTCCCTTATGCTGCACATTGACCCGGCTTCTTTTACTCCGGTCAAAGTGTATGATGTATCGGAATCGGAATTAACCGGGATACGTAACGATTACGTATGGATTGACAGAAACATATTTAATAAGCCTTTGTACCGTATCGAAATATACCGTACTCCCTCCGAAGCATTTCTATTTATTAATGTGGATCACTATATAATAGACGGTTCTGCTTACCAGATGCTCTTTAGTAATCTGATTGATGCCTATTACGGAAACGAGCTTCCGCTTGATACCTTTTATACATACCTAAAAAACGAAAACGAGAAATACAGTACTGCCCAATATGCGTCGGCAAAAAACTACTTACAGGATAATTACGGCGGAGTTAACTGGAGCAAATCTCTTGCTCCCGACAAAGATATACCAAGTGATAAAGTACCGATTAATACAGTGATTTTGCCGGGCATCACTTCATCGGTACTTGAGGACTTTGAAGTACGAAGCGGCCTTACCAGAAATGGTCTTATTACACTGGCTCTGCTTTTAGCACGAGCAAAAGTCGATGGTCTTAATAAGCAGATAATAAACTGGATTTTCCATGATAGAGTTGACGCAGTCAGAGAAAAAGCCCTTGGATGCGTATTTAAAAATCTTCCCATCGGAATAGATTTTAGTAAATACAAAACCCTCAGCGAACTGTTTGACGCCCTTAAGCTTCAATCCATCAACAACATTCGCAATGCATCCTGCGACTGGATGATGGATGCAGATGTCTGTTCATCGGCAGAATCCTCCATGGTGGTTTATGAAACTGCGGACATTATGCAAAGTCAAAGGCTTGCCCACATAGGTCTTGTGCCCGATATGCTCGAAAATCCAAGAGTTGTAAATCCTGTCCAGTACGCAGCCCAAATAATGGAACTGCCCGATACTTTCAGCATTAATTACTTCTATCACGCCAAACGCTATGATGAAGAACATGCATTGAAATATCAGGCAGTTGTAAGCGATATCTTTTTTAATATATTAAATTGTAAAGATTACAAAAACACTTCTGTAAAGGAGTTGCTAAAATAGGGTTGAAAACAATTTAATTAATGTTATAGATATTCCGCAATAAATAATGTAAAATACAAAATGAAATTCGGGGGGAATTTAACGGAGTGAATTATGAAAAAAAACAATCGCGAATATACTTTAGATAAACGTAATGCAGCCGACAAAATATATAAAGCACTCTTAATCTTATCTATTATTGTAATTTCTGCGCTTTTTGCATGGCTGTATCAGATATCCAAAAACAACCTTATAAGCCTCCAGTACAGTGAGGTTCAGAGCCTTAACAAAGATGTTTCTTATATTCTCGAAAATCGTCGTCAGAAGATTGCTGAGGACGCCATGGTTATCGAAAGGTACTTCTCCGAAAAAAGAACAAATACCGAAATACTGACTTATCTTCATATGGAAAATTCCGTTATGTCCACTCTCGACCCCGAGTACAGTGATATTTACGGATATTTCCGCGGTTCATATCTTGACGGAAGCGGTTGGGTTCCCGGTACGGACTTTATTCCCAAGAAACGTCCCTGGTATCTGGCCGGTCTTAATAACAACGGTAATATCGCATTTGCAAGCCCCTACGTTGACGCTATTTCAGGCAATCTTATTATTTCATATGCCAAGCTCTTATCAGATGGGGAGTCTGTTATAAGTTACGATGTTCAGCTTTCAAATATGCAAAAGCTCGTAGCCGATACTGTAAACGATAAATGTCTCGAAACACTGATTTTCGACCAGAATGAAATAATTCTTGCCGATTCTCAAAAAGACAATATAAGTTTGCGCTTCAATGAATTAACAGACAGCTACTATCCTATGTTATATGCAAAATATAACGAAAATCCCGATGAAAATTTTGAATTTTCTTATAACGGATATGACTATTACGTATTCAACAATTCTATAGCTGACGGCATGAAGCAGCTTGTACTTGTTGATGCAAGCATTATGTTTGCGCCCCTTAAGAAGGCTTTAATCGGCGGTACATTACTCTTTATAGTTATTATCCTTATGGTTATTGCCATTATGTATGATATTAACCGTCGTCGTAAAATAGCCGAGGATGACCTTGCTAAAATTAAGAAATTATATTATGAAGCAAATACCGATAAGCTCACAGGGCTTTATAACCGCAGAGCTTATGAAGATAAACTTGCCAAAATGGCAGATGAGGGCATGCCCAATAATCTGGTACTGGTATCGTATGACCTTAATGGCCTTAAGGCCGCCAATGATACCCAGGGACATGTTGCCGGAGATAAGCTTATATGTGGTGCTGCCGATGCCATCAAAAACGCATGGGGTAAATACGGCAAGGTATACCGTATAGGTGGCGATGAGTTTTCTGCAATAGTTGAAATTAACGGTGCCGAAATTGATTCCGTAAAATCTGCTTTTGCCCAAGAGATGGAACGATGGAGTCAGGAAAATAATACCGAATTAAGTGTTTCCTACGGTCTTTCCTCCAAAGAAAAACTCACGAATGCAACCGTCCGTGAGCTTGTCGAAATAGCCGATGCCAATATGTACAAAGAAAAGTCCGAGTACTATAAAAAATCCGGTAAAGACCGCCGTAAGCGCTAATGTAAGCCATCCCATACTATATCGTATTCATCGTATGCGCCGTATCTGTCAGGATACTTAATAACCCACTGCTGTTGATTGTATCCTATGATTTTCTCTTTTAAGAAAACCTTCTGTCTGCTATAATTACCGTTGATATACGTATTATGAGGAGAAAAATTATGAAAGATTTTAATTTGCGAAGCAGGAAAAAGACTCTTAAATGGTCACTGATTTTCCTGCTTATCGGAGTGGTTCTATGCCTTTACGAGCTTAGGGATTTCCTTCCGATTTATTCCTATCAGGATCTTAACAATACCCCCTACGATCTAATTGAAGAAGGCCCGGCAGAAATCGAAATTATATACGTATGGGATTGGTTCTGTTCGCTTGACAATGATGTCAAGCGTGACTATTTCGTTCCCGGTGATGATACCTATATTGCAGTCCAGCTTGTGGGTAACACTAATGACAAAGCGTATGATAACCTGAACAAAATAATGGAACTTGAGATGACTAATCCCGGTATTTCCATCGAAGAAATAATGGATCAGCTGGATTCCGTAAAAGTCAAAGGTCGTCTTGAATTTTTAAAAAGTGGCGAGGAATATGACTGCTATATGGATTATCTTGATGCGCTTCGTGAAGCAGGTTATGAAGATTTAACCCAGAGCGATTTGGAATATATTTTTCCGCCTGTCATCTTAAGGCAGCAGCGAATCGGCGGTAGCCGTGCCATAGGAAGTTCCGTATTTGCTTTTGCAGCCATGGATACTCTGGCTTGCCTTATTATATTGATAATTACCCTTTCCAAGGATTCTCTTAAGAATATAAAGAAATACTGTCGCGAAACAGGTGACTATGAAGGAACATACAGCAAATTTGAAAACCTCTACCTGTCCGGCGGTGATTCAAGTGTTAAAGTTAACAGTGAATTTATACTCTTTGTAGATAGCAACAAGATAGACTTCTGCATGGTAAAAGATGTCATATGGTTCTACAGTTGCGTATCTCCTGCCAACCATAATATGCTGCAGCTTAAGGTTGTACTGTCAACAGGTAAGATACATGAAATCACACTGGCACAGGGGGATGCGGTTAGAGCGTGTGAAACCCTTAAATACCATATACCTGCAGCTTTTGAAGGTTACAGCGACGAACTCTTTACCAGATTCATGCGCGACAGGCAGTCAATGATTAATGAAGTAAATTCCCGCAAAGCCGGAGTAATGATATAAAAGGAGAACAAAATTATGTATTTCGTATACGGTCAAAGAACAATCAGTACCAAGAAGGGATTTTTCGGGGAGCCGGCCACATGCTCTGTATGCGCTCGTACCTACAAACCCTCTCTTATCAAAGTAACCAAGTATTTTCACATCGACTATCTTCCGCTCATGTATCTGGGCGCCAAATATTACGCATCATGTCCTGTTTGCGCAGGTGTCCGTGAAATGGATAAACAGTCTGCCAAAGCCATAATTGCAGAGGGCTTTGATACAACATCTCAGGATTTTACGGCTGTGGAAATATATGATAAAACCAACAAAATAAGATCCTTCATTATGAAGGATAATGTTGCCGGACAGGATATCTGCATCGAAACAAATATCACTAAGGGACGTGTTAAAGAACTCAAAAGAGAACGCGGACTTAAATCTGTTGAAAAAGTAACAATATAAATACTATAGAAAAGAAATTTGTGTAAAATGGAAAACAAAAAATCAAACAAGCCCTTAATAATCGCAATTATCTTTCTTACAATCGCATTAATAGCGGCTCTTGCTCTCGGCGGTATATACTTTGTCAAATATAAAAATGCCGATGACAATAAGAAGGTTTCTTCCGAAGAGGAAGAAAAGCCCGCTAAGTCCGACAAGAAGAAAAAAGATAAAAAGAATAAAAAGGATAAATCCGACAAGAAAGACAAGAAGGATAAAGATGAAGCCGACAATTCTGCAGCAGTTAATCCTGTCGCAGGCATGAAAGTAATTTATTCCGGTTCCAAGAAAGAAAATGATCCGGAAACTGCCATACTTATTCAGTACTTAATTGATAACGGCGACAACATTGCTGCTGAAGACATCGTCTCTGCAACTGTAGATGATTTTGATAATAACGGTACCTATGAAGCATTTATCTTCGTAGGCAAAAAAATAGAATACGACGATGAAGAATACGGTGACTCCGGTGATTATGAAGGTCATATGTGTTTCACCAACGGTGAACATGTTGAAGAGTTTGACGAATCTCCCACAGGAGTCTGGGGCGGCATAGACGGCATAATGGAAATGGACGGGCGTAAGTATGCCTGCGCTTCCGAAAGATATGTTACAGACTATGTAACACACGTATGGTCTGTATATGATAACGAAGCAGGCTTTAGCGAAATAGATGCTCTGGGCAGCATTTCACAGATCAGCCCTATTGATTTTGCCGTTACCGACAGTTGCTACGATACAGTCTTTGACAGCGAATTTTATATGATGAGCGGTCACTCGTGGAAGCCCTATTATTTCTACTACAACAAGCCCACCGACCAGATCTATGAATATGGCGGTGCCTATGTTGCAATAGATGATATCGATGCCTTAAGTGCAACAGACCTTACAGCACAGATTAAAGACGAGGGCCACGAAATAACTTATGCCCTTTATCGCGAAAATGGAATTCTTACGGTTAACTACAGAGATATGGATGAAAAAGGTGATGTTACATTCGGTAATATTAACTATGACTGTTTTGCCGGAGATTATATAAATGCCTGGAGCACAGGTTCCGGGGATATCTACTCTTCCGACTACAACGGTATATATGTTTCAACAATTTCGGACCTTTATGCCACCTATCCGGAAGTAAAGCAGGAAACCGAAGATATTGAACTTACAGTAGCTTCCTATAACAACGTAATTGCCAGCCGTGGCATCGCTCTCCTGTCCGGCCGCAACCAAAATGATGAGTGGGTAAGCATTGTTATTGATAAGAACACAAAAATGGCGCCCAATGACCCTTCTTTGTTTAATGACAGAGAAGACTCCATGAGCGCCGTTGAATGGATTGAAAAATTAATTCAGATTGAAAAGGACAGTGATTGGGGCACCATGAAAGTCGAAGGTGTATACAAAATGACTGTCACCAACAATCATGCCGATTATATCGAAGGCCGATAAAATTATCGAAAGCTTGGCGTAAACAGCCGTTACGCTGCCATTACGGAAGCCAAAAAAAGGGGAATTATCGATTAATAATTCCCCTCTAAATCAGATTATTATTTTTTCACCATCTACTTCGATAACATTAAGCTTGAATGACTGTATGGACTGTTCTTCGCCGTCAACGACTTTTATTGCTTCACAGCTTACTGTCTGACGTCCGTTCTTTAATACGTCCATAAGTTTTAATGTTTTATCTATGGTCATCATCGGAGTAGTTTTCTTTTCTCCTTTGATTGTTTCAAAAACAAGTTTGCAATTCTCCTCAGTGGAAATACTGCTTACACCGTTATCCCAAAAATGCTCGTCTGCCATACCCTCGCCCCCTTTTACCAATCTTAGGTCGCACGTAGCAATCAATATGTTTTACACAACTATAATTATGCCTTTAGTACCGATTAAAGTCAATATAAATACAGAAGAAAGTACTATTCTCCATCTTCTGCTTCAAAGAAATTCAAGGTCAGCAAAGCATTCAGAATTCTTTCAAGATATCCGGCATTTTACTGGCATTCATAAATATATATTTGTGCCCTCGACTGAATCCTCTTACATACATCATCAATAGTGGCATTATCTTCGTAGTATTCTTTAGCTTCTTCAAGAATAATCGAAATAATCTTTTCATCAACCTCGCCGTTTTTATTAACAGCATTTATCAGTCTTCTGATATCATTTATTTCCTCATCGGTCAGAGGCTCAAGCTCTCTTTCTTCTCCGTTAATCCAGTAATTCATGGGATAGAATATTTCATTTCCCTCCTCGTCTCTCCACGAAAAGCCCATGCAGTTAGGGTCCTGGCCCTTCTTTAACTTTTCTTCAAATGCGCTTTCTTTAAGGGGAAAGCCGTAGCCACTCATTTCACTGTCATTCTGGAATTCATCGGATAGGAAATACCTAAGGAACTTCCAGCATAATTCTTTATTATCGGATTTTGACGATATACAGAAATTGAGTATGGGATTAATCGAACTTCCCGGCTCTCCTCCGTCGCAGGGAAAACCTATACAGGCAACAGTATCACCAAACGTAGCGCTCCGTGTATACGCATAATTTACCAAATCCGAAACGCTTCCTATCTGGCATATTACTTTATTATTTCTGAACCAGTTCTCCGAATCTCCCATCTGCTTAACCATAAAATCATAATCCATATCCCCGGAAGGAATACAGTTCTTGGTAAATTCAAGCACCTTCTTAAATTCATCGGAATTAAAATTACATTCTGCCTTTTCCACGTCAACGAATCTGCCGCCGCTCATCTGAATACATGAGCGAATAATATCTTCCTGATTCTTCCATACGAAAAACTGGTTGGCTCCCACGTTATTGAATATGCTCATGGCATCGTCAATACTCCAACTGAAGGAATCACCCACAACCGACTTTTTAGCCATAACCGTATTTACCGAATACACAGGCACCAGTGAATACAATTTTCCGTCCTTTGAAAAGACATCAAGAATATGCTCGTTAAAGTCCCCACGTTTGAACTCCGGATCGGCATCAATATAGGGATTTAAGTCTTCAATAAGATTTTTACTTATATAAGTGTTTATGGGAATCGAATAACCAACCAGCAAAATATCCGGCATATTTCCGGAAACAATATCGGTATTCAGCTTACTTATTGCCGCTGACAAATCTCCGTTACCGTCGGAATACATAGCCTGATAATTAAGAATTCTGATACTGTAATCAGGATTATTCTGGTTAAAAGTGTATACCGCCCTGCGAACGATTTCATTATCGTCCATTACAGCAAGATCGATTATGGTCTTCTCGCGGACATCTTCGGGATTTACCTTACAGAAATTACCGATGCAGGTTGAACCGTCATTTATCGAGCGATAGCTTGCTATAAAATGCTGCTCATCAAAGCCCGCCGCGCAGTATATATTATCCGTAGGAACTCCCGAAGCCGTAAAATCCATTACCTTGGTAAGCTCCACATCTCCTACATTAAATTCAAAAAGACATCCGTTATTACAGTACAGGAAATCCTTTGCCACACCGGTTGATATGGTTGCCCAGTACTTTGCTCCGGGAATTTTCTCACCCTTATCAACGGTTCCCGTAATCAAATCGACTTTGCCAACCACAACATTGTACTGGCTGTCCGTATACATGGCATATAAATCTCCGGACTTTGAATTAAAATAACTGGCATAATTAAGGTTCTTATCAATAACCTGTGAGGGCAGAACATTAAGACAATTAAGATCATAATCATAGGCAATAATGCTGTCTGATGTCTGTATAAAGATATGCTCTGTGTCACATACGAAATTTTGCACGGAATATTCATCATTTAATGACTCAAGTGCAGCAACAGGTTCGTCATCACGGACATTCTTATCAACCACAATTTCACCGTTTTTATCAATCTTGGCAAGTTCAAAATAATATCCGTTTTCGGCAGTTCTTTCTTCAGGTCCGGCAAAACCTTCCCCCATCATTCCATCTTCCATGGTGTCATCTGCAGGAACATTTTCTCTGTCCTTGGTCCACAAAAGGGCATAAACATCCCCTTCTTCGGTTACGCATACCTTATCCATGTTGTCAGGACCCAGAGAAACCGTATAATATAAGGCCACTTCACCGTTTTTATCATAATAAACGAAGTGAGCCACATTCTCTCCCATCTGATTCGTGGTTCCGTAAAAAACAATTTCATCACTGGTTTTTACGAGTTTAAATCCCGAAGCAGAGGTAATCCCGTCTTCAAGCTGCATATCCTCCATGCTAAAAACGAAATTTCTGGTATCCTCCTGAGCCTTTTTGCCGCAGCCGAAAACACCGACTGCCATAAGAGCAATAACAAAGGCACTACATATTCTGTTCTTGTGTATCTTCAGAAACCTCTTCACCCTGATTTTCCTTTTGCATTTTTAATCTGATTTCTTCGGCTATATCTTCAAGCTTGTCTGTTATTGTTTTTATGCTCCATGTTCTGCGGGCATATTTAAGTGCTATAAATACAATCAGCCAAACAATGGCTACTGTCAGAAGAACTGCTCTTATGATCAACATTGTCGATAATATATTTTCATAAGCTCTGGCTTTATTTTCCCAGTAGGGATAGACTATCCTGTTAAAGCGCATTACTCTGTCAGTCTGGGAATTAAAAACCTTCCACAAATTGGCAATTCCGAATCTTGATGTATTATTAACAGTTTCAAAGGTATTTTCCTGCAATCCGAGTTTACTCGTATCCTTCAAAATGTTATAAAGATTTCCTTCATAAACATCATCTCCGGCAAATTCAATACAGCTTATGCTGCCTACATTTCCAAGAGCTTTTAACGCATCATAGTCCATATAAACGAATCCGCCGTCAGCTCCCGTTTTACGGGCCATATATCCCTCATCAACCGTATATACTCCCCTGATATAAAATGCATTGTTGCCTATATATACAGGCATATCAAGAACATCATAGGATCCGAAGAGTCTCCATGCGGTATATGAATCAATGACTATACCGTTTTTGCTGACATCATCCGGATAAAGATATCTGCCCACGGCCATATCCACAGGATGAAAAAAGAAGAAATCTCCGCCTATTCCTATGGCTCTGAAATTATCGGAATTAATTCCGTCATCTGTCGAAATAGTTACGGTACCTTCGGCACTGTATGCAGAGGTAAAAGGTCCCGGAAACATTTCATCGGTTTGGGTAGTAAATGCGGCAGGATTGGATAATGCATAATCATCTGATATCAGCTGATTTAAACGGTAAAAGACATTAATATCCGCCTTAACATCTTCCGACAAAAATATAGTAACCTGGCCGCCGTTTCCCTGGGGATTCCACTGATCTGCAATATGCTGCTCGCCAAATTCGTTAACCCTTTTGGCACAAATTAAAGTCAGAATCACAAAGGAAATCAGGCATGCTGCAAAAACAATAATTCCGATACGGGTCTTCTTATTTATACTTTTGACATAAGAAATAAATTTCATAACTATTCCGCATCCTCATTAAGTCTGACCTGTTTGCCGGCCTCAACATTTCTGTCCGATTTGGTAATAATATAAGTTCCCGATGTTAATCCTGTTACACCGGCATAATTATCGTCACTCATTATCTTATTAACGGAAACCTTATTGGCATAATACTTGTTGCCTAAAGGTGAATTTCTGGTTTCAATAACATATACGAAATCTCCGGAATTATCATGGTGTATTGCCGAAATAGGTACCACCGTGTCACATTCCTTGGTAACGGAAGCCATATTAACCGTTAATGACTGTCCGGGTTTAAGTTCTTCGCTTTCGACGCTGAATTTAAGAATTGAATTCCTGCCCGGGTTATCGGTATCATCCGAAATATTGGTAAGCGTTATTACGGCATCGGATGCAATCCAGGAATTATCAAGCTGGGCGAATTCACCAACCTTAACCTTCTTGGCATCTTCATTCTTAACGGAAATCTTAAGGGTCATAGCCATTCCGTCAGGAACAATCGAACACATATCTTTGCCGTTTTCGATGCTCTGTCCTGCAGTATAATCCACAGACTGAATCGTTCCGGCAACAGGAGCAGTTACCTGTGTTCCCGTAGACTTAGCCTTTAGTCTTTCGATTTCATCCTTTTTACGCTGAATATCATTGCTTAACTTATCAGCATCAAGAGCATGGGAAATATCTGTTGTAAGATTCTTGGCCTCCGCTTTAAGTTCGGTCAGTTCTCTGTTTACTCTGTCATAATCTTCGTTAGCATATTTAACAGCTGCATCATACTGAGCATTAACCTTGGCATCCTGTGCAGTTATTTCTTTGACATACTGCTCGGCATTTCTAAGACGCTCCAAAGCCTGCCTGCAGGCATCGGAATCCGTTGTCTGCAAATTAGTGATTTCTGTCTTTAACTCCTGTTTCTCCCTAACCGCTTCCTTTAAGGCATCAACATTTACACGGTTATTTTCTTTTTCTTTATATTTTTGAACTGCGGCATTGTAGGAGTTGTTAAGGTATTGGTATTCGGTAGTAATATTGCCGTTATTACTTATACTCGGCAAATAGCTATTGTAAATCCCATTTAAAGCCTCCAGGGTAGCCGCATTATCAACTGTAGATTCGTCATAGGGACTTCCACTGCTTGCAGCAATACCTCTTCCGATAGCCTTAAGTTCCGTCTTGATTGCGCCAAGTTCAGAGGCAGGGGCTGCATTTACGGCACTAATCTGCTCATTTAACTCAGCGATTTCTCTGTCAAGTTCCGCAACAGTGTCCAATTTCCATTTAGTAAATTCATTATTCTTTACGGTCTGGTCATCAGTTGCCAGTACCACCTCAAGATTGGCCGCAAGCTTATCTGTGGTCTGTCTTACAGCATCCTGCATCTTTCCAAGTTCCAGATTTTCAACCATCTGTTTCTTTTCATCAAGCAGTTCCTCGCAGGCTTTAATTCTGGCCTGCACATCACTGATCTGTTTAACGTAGTAATCAAAGGAAGACGCTCCGTTTTTGTTAACGGATGCTGCAACTCCTGCCGTAACATCGGTTGTCAGAAGTGCTTTATAATACTCAAGTTCCGCTGTTGCCAGATCGCTTTCGGCCTTAGACAGTTCTTCGGATTCTATATCCGAAAGATCATATATGGGATCACCCACTTCAACGTGGTCGCCTTTAGATACATGAACTGCATCTATTTTTCTGGTTTCCTCAGCCTTCATTACGAATGGATCACCGGTTTCAATATTGCTTGTGCCCCTTACCTGCTCGGTTATGGAACCCTTTCCCACATAGGTAGTTGATACCTTTGGAAGGGAATAATTCATTATGGTATTTGAGAATAATGTTAAAAGTAACATTATCGCCAAAAAGATAATGGCAATATTCTTAATCCATTCCTTCTTATTTTTCTCATTCATTACTGTCGTCCTCCGAAATCTTAACCTTTAACTCCGCCCTGGTACGAAATACCGTCAATAAGGTATTCCTCTCCGTACAAAAATACGAACAAGGGCAAAAACATATATATTGTGGCAATGGCAAATGCCAGTCCTATCTCTCCTGTATTAATCTTCGACAAAAATACACTTAAAGGATGATAATCCTGTGTAGGGAGAAGAATAATCGGCTGTTCCACCATATTCCAATAATCAATAAAAATCAGTATTGCTATGGAAGCCATCGAACCCTTACTTAAGGGAAACGCAACCTTCCAGAAAATCTTCCATTC
Organism: Lachnospiraceae bacterium; assembly: GCA_045629045.1. Lineage (GTDB taxonomy): Bacteria > Bacillota > Clostridia > Lachnospirales > Lachnospiraceae > JAILLW01. Next base: position 20,644 of record JAZQQM010000003.1, on the reverse strand, counting down.
GTTGCAGCCGTCAATCTCGGCGGCTTCTATAATGCTCTGAGGAATTCGTCTTATAAACTTCGTCAGCATAAACACCGCAAAGGGCGAAAAAATACCGGGAAGCCATATTGACCAGTAACTGTCTATAATTCCGAGTTTGTCTGCCACCAGGTAGTTGGGAACCAGTGTAACCTGATAAGGCATAAGCATCAGTATTATATAAATAAAAAACACTATTTCTTTCCATCTTCGTCGGTATCTTGATAATCCGTAGGCTGCCCATATGGAAACCAGGGTCTGGAATATCACAATGGGAACCGTAAGCTTAACGGAATTCCAGAATTTGTACAGATACTCCGGGCTCTTAAACAACACCGAATTATATTGTGAAAAAGAAAACTCATCCGGTATAAATTTTAGGGTAACGTCTTTTGATACCAATGTATTTTTCTTATTTACCGAGCTGGTAAAAACAGAACCGTAGTTAGCCGAAATCTCACTCTTAGCCATAAAAGAATTGGTAATGGTAAGCACAATAGGCATAAGAAAAATCAATGCAAAAACAGTAAGAAGCAAAGTAACCATAGCCGTCTTAGCTGCGCTTTTGCGATTCCTTCTATTCTTTCTACGCTTTGCAGCGAAGGCTTCATATTCAGTTTGGGACAGTTTATCTTTAATCACTCTTCCAAGTCCTTTCCTATTCTTCCTTCTGCCACAAACATAATACCGATAATAATAACCATGGCAATGGCCATAATCATAGCCGCTGCGGACATTTTCTGATAATCAAGAGACTTAAAGGTGTTATTCATAAAATGCTGAAGCATATACATGGTTTCGAAGGGATAATCACCTTTAAGAAGATATACCTCACGGAATACCTTAAAGGAGTTAACCAAAGATATAATCGTTACAAAAAGCATGGTTGAAGTAAGATACCTGAACTTAACATTCCAGAATATCTGCCATCCGTTGGCATCTTCAAGAGAAGCCGCTTCAAGAAGTGACTCGGGCACGCTGGAGAGAGCTGCCATAAACAAAATCATATTGTATCCAAGATTCTTCCACAAAAACAAAACCACAATAACGACCTGGGCATAATTGGAATTAAGCCAGTCAATCTTCCCATGACCGAAAAAAGCAAGTATGGAATTCATCGTACCGTTATTATGAAACAGAACCTGCCAAATCAAAACAATGGAAGCTGTGGGAACCATAAGAGGACTTAAAAAGAAGCTTCGTAACTGACTTTTGAAGGGAAGTTTAAGTTCCAGAAGCATGGCCAGTCCCAATGAAAGAAGCACTGCCAGAGGCACCGAAACAAGTGAAAAAATAATAGTGTTCTCGGCTGCTTTTCGAAAAGCAAGATTCTTAAACACCATAGCGTAATTCTGAAAGAAAACAAACTCCATATTTACGGGATTGTCAATCATTGAATAATAGATAACTATAAGAAAAGGAACTACAAAAAAAACCGCCACCCCGATTAGCGAAGGTACCAGGAAAAGTGTTGATTTAAAATCAGCCTTACGGTCTCTTTTATTGCCTTTTTCATTCATCAGTTTAAATTCCCCAAATGCATATTGGAACATAATCCCAATCCATTATAATATGCGCCGAACGGCTCTTCAAGCATACATTTGGATAACAGTTTAGAATTACAATCATCCTGCATAGCGGAATAATAACTGTTCTAAATCACACATAATATTCTTTCTTGTCTTCCAAACATAAACACGCAAGTTTTCCGGTAGAAAAACCACATCCACAATCAATCATATACACATTTCCCCCTGGATTAATCCATATCGCGTTGCATTTAGTTATACGTTCGTCACCGTACAATTGACGTATAGTTGTTGTATGGTGGTGTCCACTTACAGATATATAGTTTTCAATTCCGTTCTTTAAATACGAAAAATCTAATTGCGTACCCATTAAATAATAATAATCATCATACACTTCTCTTGGATTCGAAGTCATTGAGTGCGCAAATAAATACTTTTGGTTATTTACCTCACATTCATACTGTAATGGCCACTTTAGTATTCTCTTTGCCAAATTAATCATATCTACTTGTGTAATTCGCTCTTTTATTATCTCAAAAGTATTGTATTCATAACTTCTAAATCTACTTTGCTCTCTTGGTTTTAAAGAATAGTATTCTAAAATATAATCAGCAAGCCAAGTATCATGATTTCCTCTTACATAAGTACATCTGTCACCTAACCCTAATAGCGTGTAATAAACACCAATTGGATCAGCATCAGTTCCGCCCCTGTCAAAAAGATCTCCGAGAACAAATAAATGGTCGTCTGTAGAAAACGAAATCTTTTCCAACATCTTCTTTAATCTTAAATTATCATTATGAATATCCGAAAGAACATAATTCATGCTTCTTATGCCACCTCAGTAAAATAATTATCTCCTAATAAAACAATAGAGACCCCAGGGGTCTCTACAAGCAGTTCTTCAACATGCATATCATACATACGGGCAAGAGCTACGAAGTTATCAACAGTTGGAAAGCACTTTCCTTGCTCCCACTTGTATATGGCCTGAGTTGACTCGAGTCCCATATACTCTCGAATAGCTTCTACGCTTTTGTGGTTCATCTTCCTAATACGACGAAGATTTTTACCGGTTAATACAGGGTCAAAATATGGACGTGCTACCATCATGCTACCTCCTCTTCCTGTCAGCTATACCTTATTTAATTGTTAGCAATATCATAATACATTACAATTTTGTTTAAATCAATAAACCTATGGTTTACTTTCTTGCCCAAACTTTAAAAAACGTGTATGACCTTGCTTCCACGTCAGCCCGGATGGTCGGGCAAGCTTTTTATAAACATCGCTAATCATATATAATCTCGATCTTATTGCAATATACCTTCTAAACGATAACAATGAACAAATCATATAATTTAATAACAAAACAACAGTTAAACCTTAAATGAATGAACCTCAACAACACACTCATTCATAATTCATCTGTTACATTAGCCATATTTATATGGAAATTATTTTAATAATTTACTTCAAACTCGAAAGTCTGATTGAACTTATCTAATTCGATTTGCATCGCTGCTATTTCCGAATCGATTCTGTTATATTCAGCCTTAACCAATTCAAGGTCATAATTTATATATCGGTACTCAGGGGCAGTCCTGCGTGCCGCAAATCCGGAATTCAACCTGGTCGTTGGTTCCTGCTTTCTTAATGTATCAAGAAAAGCCTTACGCTTACTCAGCTGTGCCATCCTTACCAGAATTGCATCAATTGTCATTTTCTCATTGCCAATCTGAAGTTCGCTGGTCGCATTTACCACATTAATTGCGTGCTTAATATTGACAATCCTCTTATCAATCTCGTCAATATTGTCTGCGACAAACTTATAATCGTACTCCGGAATAACCGGTTCCTCTTCATCTACCGCTACCGTATAGAAGCAGGAACTTGTTTCCTTGTTGTTCCAAAAAGCTTTGTCTTCATTTAGTTTTCTTAATAACTTATTTGCATATGATGATGTCATTTTCATAAAATCATTACCTCCGTTAAATTTATCTGTTTTCTTTGAATCTGTTTACATTATAGATTGGCAATGATCTCAATGATATCAACCAGTGGTATAATTTCGGTTAACTACAAAAATCGGAGGGCTGTAAACCAGTCCTCCGATTTTGCACTAATGTTTCAACTATTTAAAAATTAGCATCCAGATATTGACTTGCAGTTTCGAATCCCATATCAACTGCCTTCTCCCATAATTCTTTAGCTTTAGCCTTATCTTTTTCTACTCCTGTTCCGTCATAATACATCCATGCCATATTGCTTACCGCAGAACCATCACCTAATTCGGCTGCTTTTTCATACCATTCCATTGCCTTTTCATAGTTCTGTTCCACGCCTTCGCCAATGTTATATAAATATCCGATTGTGGTCCATGCCTGAGTTTCTCCGCCATTACCGGCTTTTTCATACCACTCTATAGCTTTAGTATAATCCTGTTCTACTCCATCACCTCTTCTATACATTGTTCCTAAATTTCCCATTGCTCCTATGTCGCCCAGGCCGGCAGCTTTTTCATATAGTTCTACTGCTTTAGCATAATCCTGTTCCACACCTTTTCCCTGACTATACATCCATCCGATTGTTCTAATTCCAACAGTATCATTAAGATCTGCCGCTTTGTTGTACCATTCAAATGCCTTTGTGTAATCCTGTTCTATTCCATCTCCGTTAAGATACATACTTCCCAGATTGGTCATTGCCCTATAGCTTCCTAAATCCGCGGCTTTCGTATACCACTCCATCGCCTTTTCATAATCCGTTTCTACTCCGAAGCCGTTTTTGAATATCCACCCGATTTCATTCATAGCAACACAATAGCCTAAATCAGCAGATTTCACATACCACTCCATTGCCTTTTCATAATCCTGTTCTATTCCGTTGCCATTAAGATACATAAGGCCTGTCTTACACATCGCCAATCGGTTTCCTGACTCGCTTGCTTTTAAGTACAAATCAAAAGCTTTGTCATAGTCCTGTTCTACACCGAAGCCTCCGTAATACATTTCTGCGATTAATAAATTAGCAATTCCCGGATATTTAGTATTATCTGCACTATTCTCATCTATAATCCCTGCTGCCTTCGCAAATAGTTCTTCAGCTCTTTCAATATTAATATCTCCGCCTTGTCCAAATTCGTTATTACATCCTAAACAAAACATAGCAAAAGGATTATCCGCTTCAACCTTTTCATAATACTCTCGGGCTTTCTTAATATCCTTATGGCCAATACTGTCACCTTCCCAATCAAGCATATATCCTGCAAGGAATATCGCATCTTCATTTCCTGCATCAGCAGCCTCTTCAAACAATCTTAAGGCTTCTTCGCCGTCTGTATACATTATTTCAATTCCCTGTGATACCTTTTCCGCTGCAATTTCTTCCTGAGTAGGTTCTTCTACATGAGCCGTTTCCTCTTCTAACGATTCCTCAACTTCTTCCGTAATAGTTAGGGTGTTTTCTAAAACCACCTCATTTTCTTTACATGCCATGAGTGAAACACATATTGCACAACAACCAATCACTACACTTATTCTTTTTTTCATATTTTCCCTTTCCATCATATATTTGATAAAATAAAATCAATCGTTCTTATCTTTGCACCTGATATCTTCAAGCATTTTTTCAGTTTCGGATATATGTGCCGCAAGAGCATCTTTTTCTTCACCGGTAATCTTTTCACCTCTTATAATCTTTTCAGTTGTATTCTTATATAGTTCATATTCCTTCTTGGTCATATCAATGATCCTCCTTTTATTGAATTATTTCATACTATGTGCAGACGTTCAATGAACCGTCGGTTTACATTATTATAGAACAATAACCACCGGCATCTCGCATATGCCTATTATCAATCCGATAATTCCAATTAATAAGCCTATTGCAAAAAACAAGAAACATATAAGCATATATGACATGATAAATATGCATTCATAATTAGCCATAATATATAAAAATGTTTTTGATATAACCAATGCCATTATTTCACTTATGACCAAAACAGCTCCCACAAATGAACCTATCCTTTTCCATATATTTACTTTCTTTAACAAAGGTGAAAAAAGTATGGCTGCTGCAATAAAAATTAAAATTGCGGGCCACATAAATGGTGCTTCCATCAGTTTTATATAAAGATACGAAACCACTGATAAATACACACAAATAATAGTAACTATAAAATTTCTGATCTTAATTTCTTTCTTCTGTTCTGTCATTTCTTTCCCCTCCTTTATATAAATTATATGATTTACAAATACATAAAAGAATAAACCGCTGGTTCAGTATATGATTCCCATAAGCAAAAATAAAAGGGCAACCAACCTTAGTTGATTGCCCTTAAATCTATCTATTGCTAATTCCAACTATATAAGCTACGAAGCAGGCGAAATCGCCAATTCGTTTTCGTTCATCTCCCAACTGATCTCGCCATGGAGTTTCAATTCCATCGCTATTTAACAATCTTGCCAAAATGTTTACCGCATCTATGCAGGCATTGTGCTTTATCGTGCGTCCTTTATCAGCTTCCATCTTTTCATCATTTGACATGAATTCCCAATCCTGACGCACTTTTGCATAATTGCACGCCTTCTTAACAAAATCATCAGCAAACTCCATTTTATCTTCTATTGTACACTTTTTGACGCCTTCGCAAATATCATTATAAATTCGAAGTGCTTCGTCTACTGTAATTGTAGCTCCGGCCCGGTGATCTAAATAAGAATCATAACTATACATAATAGCCCTCCATTTAATAATCTGTTTGTTATACTTTTATTGTTTTTATGTGGTTCATAACAGACAGCGTTTATTGTTATGCGTGCCTTAGATATTATAACATATTTTGAGTCTTAGGAGTGTTTCAAAAAAACTCTGAATCATCCCAGTAATCGTCAGATTGAAACCGATTATCAAACGCCTCCATATCATCAATATAACATTGATATCCGGCATTTTCATCCACACCGTCAACTGCATGATAATAAATATCATTTGAATCATCATAATTGCACATTAGAACCCCTCCTTACTTCTTAGTCAAAACAATGTAGTTCCCTTTATCGTCCGAGATTGTTATTTTGCGGCCACTTACCACATAATCCGAAACTGCAGTTGAACCTAACGGAGCAACTATTTTTAATTTTCCGTCAACACAGGCAAACTTGTGATTCTTACCGGCAAAAGGAGTTTTTCCTTCCTCAGTAGCGTCCATAAGCAGCGTTCCGTCACTTAAAAATTCCATCTCGCAATTCTCATACTTAAAGAATTCATTGATGTAACCCTGCGGGAAAATGCTCGGAGCAGCTTCCGACATTTCACTTACAACATATTCCCCGGACAAAGTCTTTTTACCGCATCCTGTCAAAGACATACACATTGTAGCAACCATTAATACAACACAACCGATTTTCTTTACATTTTTCATTTTCATAATCTCCCTTTGAATTAAATATTGTTTAATATATTAATAAGTATATTCTTCGAAAAAATATAAACAATGAACCGTTGGTTTAGTATTTAATGTGGATGTAAAAAAACTCTGTACCTTTTGGGTACAGAGTTTCCAACCATCACTACAATATACAAGAATTGTTTACTACCACTCCTATTTGCTCTTTAATCAATCCCACCGTATTGTTAAACGCATAGATACAAATTGCATCATCATCGAAATCGATAATTTCTTGAAGTTCTGCCTTAAGTTTTTTAAGTTTACTATCCGTAATAGCGCCTTCAAATACAGACTTTTGCGTATGTGACAAATATTTACGACATACTTTTAATACTCTGCCATCTCTTTTCTTATCTACGTCATAAACCAGAATCACAAACATAATCAATAGTCCTCATAGGTACGGTACACCGGCAAGGAGTAGATATCCAGAAATAGAGGAGCTTGTCTGTGAGTTTCAATTCCTCATAGGTACGGTACACAGGCGGCGAAAAGCTTGAACTTGTAGCAGTAACTGAATAAATGTTTCAATTCCTCATAGGTACGGTACACCGAATTTATAAAAAGCGAAGGTATTGTTTTACAGTAATGTTTCAATTCCTCATAGGTACGGTACACCAGGGAGGCTTATACGGGGGTAATCTTGATTATGATGAGTTTCAATTCCTCATAGGTACGGTACACCAATCTTAAAAGGAGGAAAAACAGATGGCATTAATGTTTCAATTCCTCATAGGTACGGTACACGTGTTAATAAATGTGGAAATGATTCCATTGTTCTGAGTTTCAATTCCTCATAGGTACGGTACACCCATACATATTAGAACAAGCAAGGTATGACAGAAGTGTTCAGTTTCAATTCCTCATAGGTACGGTACACTGTATTGGGAGATCTTGCAGTAGTCTTTACAGTTCTGTTTCAATTCCTCATAGGTACGGTACACGAATCTCATACGCCGGCAACAGACTTCAATGTTGAATTGTTTCAATTCCTCATAGGTACGGTACACCTAGAACAGTAGAAGTTGTTATCTACAGAGCAGGTTCGTTTCAATTCCTCATAGGTACGGTACACCCTGAACTCATCGGAGAGTTAGAAGAAGGATTTAAAATCGTTTCAATTCCTCATAGGTACGGTACACGTGCCTTTTGTTTCTATATTTACCGGGCCTTTTGGTACAGTTTCAATTCCTCATAGGTACGGTACACTGGGAAAAAGCTAATTGTACAGGAGAATATATCAAATAGTTTCAATTCCTCATAGGTACGGTACACAACTGCATTTACAAAGATATATAACCTCTTCTTACACAGATTGCTCAAAAATGACCTCTTTTTTCGGTCAACCTCAAAAATCAAAATCCCTATAAATCCTATATATTCGGTATTCCCGTAATGACTACAAAATCCACCTTAGGTCGACCGACTTTTTACGGCTCAATTACATTAAACATTCCAAATCCCTGTGAATTTTTTGCACCTAACCCTGTCTGATATAAAAAATCAATATACTTCCTATTACCTCGCAATATATATTCACCACGCCATCCGCTTATATAAAATCCCTTATACTTAGTCACATATTTATCCTTTTGAAACACATTTAGCGGTTCAATCTCAATTGTTCCATTTGGAACATTTCCTGAATATGCTTCATATTTACGTACAAAATTGTCACACATTCCCTCATAAAATTCATCTTCATCCGGACTATAGAAATATGTCTTTTTTGTCTCGGGATCTGTTGAATATACGCAAATTGGAGTCGACATTCTAATACAAATCTCATCAAATTCAATAGTATTATCCGTCAGTTCCACGCGAACATTATCAACCTCTATATTGCCGTACTTAATACCATTTTCCTCAATTCCACGCTTAATTGCCATTATTATATGTCTGTCCGGTGTCCTTATCTCCCAAGACATAGTATTATCAAAAGTCAATTTTCGATTATAAAAAGAGTAATGACCTGATATCTCGCTAAACTGAAAAAACTTATATTCTCTTTTCAATCCTTCAGTATTATCATGCAAACTTTCAGCCAGACACGTTCCTTGGGGCTGACCATGAGCCAACGAATTGTAAACAATCCCTTGAAGAATATGGTGATAATTAACCGGTAATACAATTGGAGTTTTACACGAATGTGAAATATGTAACTGCATTATTTTCCTTTCTTACCACCATGGTTTTTATTCTGAAAACCCTTATTTCTATTTTGACCCCTATTTCTATTTTGATTATTACCGGAATCATTGACCGGTCTATATCCGGTCTTAGCAAAATTGGGTTGCATGGGTTCTATATACTCAATAAATCCCTCTTGGTTACGCTTATTCTTCATTGCAGCGCCACCATGATTATTAATAAACCATTTGAAAATTTCTGCCCCATTATTTTCTCTCGGATAATCGACATTCTTACCATTTAGTAGTTCAAAACATGTCATCTTCTCATAAGCATTGCGAATAGTGTCGTCTATTTCAGGTTTATCAACAATACATTCTTTTTCAAGATAAGTTATTGTACCATCATGACTTTCAATCGTTTTCTTAATCACCTTATCCACCGATATAGCAATACTTCCGTATCCTAAGGGTTTCGCATGTCCTAATTTATATCCATGTTTTTTTTCATTTAATGCTGCGTTATCACCTGCATTCAACACATAAACCAAGGTATTCAATTCCGCATCCGTAAGATTCTCAAAAAACAATCGCCCACTAAACTTCTTACCTGTCTTAACAGGGCGTACAGTGACATTCAAATTGGTCTGTTCTACCTTCGATTTATCGATTTGCATATTATGCCAGTAAAATTTTCTTCCGTTTATTCCGGCATCATTGACATATCCTTTTCCATCCGCATCCATCCAGTAATCATAAGTCCAGAATATAGCTTTTAAATCCGGTCTTTTAAGATAAAATTCCATATTATTAAGTTTCGGGGAAGATAAAGGTGCCAGCGTTACTATATCACCATACGCACCAGAACAGTCGCCATCCTCAAATACCATATCTTCAAATCTGATTCTTGAAGCTACTGCCTCCGAAGCCCCCTTGCCAATAACTGTTCCGAACAACCTACATGCAGGACACAGGCAGTTCACATCATTACATGTATTGTGATCCTTAACCAGTTCATGTAATGTACGCATATAAACTTCTCTTGTGATTGAAGCCGGAGACAAATACACTGTTCCGTTGAAGCAACTATAATATACTGGGAAATATGAATTCTTCTCGGCATTCTTAACAAACTCATCTAATTGCTTTCTATATTCTTTATAGCTGCTTGAATTCTTTGCATACATATCGAGTACAGTCAACAATTCCTTGATATTCAGTTCCCCAGTTGCTGCAACTTTTTCAGTTGTAGGTACAAAAATATGACAATTATGTTTTCTTACACCTTTTGTTCCCTTTATTACATATCCAATAGTCGTTCCCTTGCGTAATTGTGTAGCGAATGGCTTTCCTTTATCTCGTTTTACTAATTCAAAATTTATTTTTTCACCTTCTTTTAATCCATTTTGAATGTAGCTATTTACATTTTGAGTATATTTTCCTGTATAAACCGCATCATTTAAATTGTTTGGTGCTACTGCCCTAAATATGCAATCCGTAGCCTTAAATAACTCATATTTTCCGTCGCCGATTTTCTTCAAAACTCCTGCCGAAAAAGGCTCAGCTATTCGTTTACTCATAGTGGTATCCGAATCTAAAGCCGAAAGGCACGAATTAGTTAATATCTCATAATTACTTCGTATCATTCCCCTAATTTCGCTTCCGGGTATTACCGGAACAAATTTTTCGTTTGTAACATCTTTTGTCTCAGACAAATCATTGTAAGAGAAAAAATCATATGATTTATGTCCTTCAATTTGAACATTAAATGCATTACTATTACTCGTATTAGGAATAATCAGTGGGGTTTTTGTCATAATTGAATACTCTATCACACCACTGTTATTACCATACTCCATCTGCTTTCTGTCAGGTGCATTATTACTTAGTGGGAAAAAGTTATACGGATTAATAAATTTATAGTCACCCATTACTGTTTTCCTCCTATTCTTAATCTATAATCATCAATAAATGCCGAACCTGTTTCTAAAAATCCAACATGATTCAATACTGTTAACATCTTTCCATCAGCTACAGTATTTACCGGATAACTATTATCATCGAAATCTGCTACATGCTCAACGCAACCACCCGTAAATCGTTTACTTGTAGATGAAATAGCCCTATACTCCTTCGTGTCATCAAACATGTGAATTTCTAATATCTCTGTATCTTTATATTGATTTATTACATCATTAATTGACATATACTCATTAAAATCGACTTTACTCCTCAAATAAGCAATCAGCATACCTTTGGTCGGAGCTTCATTAATTCTGGTCAAATCATTAATTTTCATTTACTCTTCTCCTGTTCAAGATAATCGTATAGAGCCCTAAGATACGTCTCTTCGTTATTTTCGCTTAATTTAATTTCACCATTTTCGCTAAAAATACCTCTTCCAACTGCGGTCTGTCCACCTATTGCCACATATCCTTTTTGAATATTCTTTATGGCTATCAGCAATGCTCCGATACAAGCCTCATAGGCATTTTGCGAATCTTTACGTACTAGAATTTCCAACTCCGTTGTGCCACCAAAATACGATTTTTCAGTATACAGTGCACCGTCAGTCGTTGACGCGTCAAATCTGTTTATCTTGTTTCTTGTCATCTTGAGTGCCTTGGAATTTTCTATAATGCTTTCGCTAATAACCACCTGCGATTGGCACTCCTTCCCAACCTCCGAAGTTCCAAACCATATATTCACGCATATGCCAGGGTCTTTAGCTTTAAGTTCTAATAGAATTGCACGTATATCAGACCTAATAGCACCATTCCAACTGCTTCCCGGAATTATCGGTTTTGCAACTTTTCCTCTTCCCACAGTGATATGCTCATAATCTGCTTCATTGGGTCGAGCTGAATATCTCCTTATGCTAATTCCGCCATTTAATTTCAGAGGAACGCAAATCCTAACCATATTTCCAAATGGTATTTCTGAAGAAATGTCTTCAATATTAAACTCGAATCCCCTGTAATTATTTATATCTTTTGAGTCAAAGTTAATATATTCATCAACATTTTCACACCCAAACTCACGCCTATAACATTCTTTTACTTTAAACTTACCAAAACCTCTATTTTTATTGGCACCGAATCGTATTGTTCCATCATTAATTCCGGACACAAGTTCCGCCAATAACTTCTCAAACGATGGGCCATCCTCGTCCCTAAGTACATAATTTAGGAACATGATTCCTCGTGCTCCGGTTTCTAATATTTCCATATCGAACTTATTATTAACCTGTTTGCCTTCATTCAGAGCGACACCATCTCTTACTGATTTGATTACGTTATCCGTAAATATCATGTCTGATACAAACAGACTGCTCATCTTACCGTTTTCACCTTCGGAATATCCTGCCAAAATCTTTCTGTTTTTAGCATCAATTCTATTTCGTAATGCACCTGCAATTGATGTACCTTGAAGAAAATAATCACCATTGGCATTTATTAGAATATCTCTGTCTGTATTTTCATCATTGCCATTTGATGCACATAAAGGAGACGCAAGTTCAACCTTTAACGCATAATATACTCGTTTTAAAATCGGCTTATTCATTATATGCACCCTCCTTTTGTTTTCTGCTTCTAATTGTATACTTCAGGCTTATCAAATATGCCTTGAGAAGTTTATATTGCACTTCGCTTAATGGTTTAGAGAAACCGCAAATTCCATATTCTTTATTAAACATTTCAACTATTGAAGGTGCTTTTTCATTAACAGTTTTTAGTATATTATTTGCTATTGCAGCCTTATTCTTTTTTGAATCTGACTTATCTTCATATCTGTCCTTAACTGCATTTGCAACCTCTTCTATTGTCTTTTCAGTATTAAGCATAAGCAGCATATTGCTTACCGTCGGGCGCATACTTTCATTCGCCCTCGTCACCATTTCAGTTGCTTTTACTCTTACATAATCTTCAAACAGACGATTGCTAATTAAATTTCCTAAATTTCCTAAGTGATTGCTACAATTATCCTTGTTCAAAATTCCACGTTTTTTTTGTATTATCACATTTTCACTTTCAATTTTATTGCAATCACTTTCCGATATACTGATTTCGCCATATCCTTCGGTATTTCTTTCACCGGCAAAGGTTATCTGCTTATAAGACACCTGCTTTCTACTCTTAAATACCAATTTAAGGCCGGTTCCTTTATCAAAAGCTGAAACTACAGGTTTGTTCCTATTCCAGGTTACGTTATACCCACCAATACTCGTATATTTTAAATAGTATTCTGTTTTTTCAGTATCAATATCTTCTATATCATTTTCGTTTAAACCAACTGCATATAAGATTTCTAAAAGCAAATCATTTTTATCAGTAGAATACATTGCCTTGTTGTTATAAACAATCATAGGCGAATTAAGCGATATCGTTAGGCAATCTGTTGATAACGAATCAAAATTAGTGCTCTCGGTTCCGGTAATTTCAAATTTGCATTTACCATATTCACTGCTTCTTCCGTATCCTAATGTGCAATCTGTCACTTTACTCAAATATTCATATATTTCTTTCAGAACATCATCCGGTGCCCATATCATCCCGGAAAATACCTGCCCTTCATTTATCGAAGATAACTGATAGAATTTACTTTCTTCACTCGACAATGCTCTTCCAACAGACTTATCGGATGGTCTGCTATGATGATATCTTTGTTCAATTGCAACAGTTTTTCTCTGCAAACGTCCATCTTCATCAAACGAAACATAACAATGCTTCATGGCATTCAACTGACGGTCATCGTTTACAGATTTATTCGCATACAATTTATTAACATATTCTTTGCTATTGTTCTTTATTGAATATACATACGCAGGAACTTCCGTATATCTAATTCCATCCTGCGAAATATATGCGTTAGAGAAAAAGACATCCGGATTATCAATGATCCTGCATAACTTCTCGTTATCATTAATCTGATTAGATAATAAACCAATAATTTTACTACCCTCTATGTAATCAAGTGACCTATTTTCTCCACCGTCGTAGCTTTTACATATCATTGGCTCTAAAAGTGAAATATTATAATTTAACACATTCCCGGAAGTATATGGTGCATGAGAGTAAACTTGATTACTTTCTTCCTTTTCAATCAAAGTAACCTTAATTTCACCTAATCCTCTGGTGCGATTAATGCCTATATTTCTAAAGCACTTACATATCATTGCAAACGTATCATAATAACGCGCATCAATTGAGACATTTGCATAGAAAACTTCACCTTTGTTTACTACACGTGTGGTTCTTAAAGACCCCTGCTTTGCTATGCCTGTTTTTTCATCTATCGCCGTCTGTGTACGAATATAAGAATATACATCTAGTACATTCTGTGGATGATATATTCTGCTGGAAGACGAAGTGATTTCTTCCACATATTCCTTATATCCGTCTATATATGCATCATCAATTCGAATTTTAGCTGCATTATCTTTAACACCGCCCTTACCAAACAAATCATCAATATCAATCTCTTTACCCCAGTCTTTTAATTCTAAGGCGCATTCTCTTAGGCATCCTTTTATTCTTTTGGCCGGAATATAAGGGAATCCCATTCTGTCATAACAAATATCAGTGTCTATGGCGCTGTTATACACTCCGCCATCAGATACACACATATCACTCAATAGTTCAATTCTAATTTGGCATGCTTTCATTAGTTGTGATCCACCTTTCCGCAATTTTTCAGATTATTATAATCAACATAACAATCCATAAGTTCTAATGCATCATAGTATTTGGCATAATTGATACCGCCATTATCAACAAAAGCCTCATAGTCGCCATCCGGCAATTTCCAATTTCGTGATTCTAAAAACTTCGTAAAAATCTTCACCTGCGTTTGTCCCAGAGAATAAGTATTACGCAATTTCTTTGCAAAACCTCTCGGAAGCTTTCTTTCATCCTTTTCACTAAGGTTGGCAAATATATTTAAAGGTTTTTTCAGCATTGTTTCAAAATCATTTATACCTGAATCTTTTCCTGCTATTTCATACGGGCGCAATAATAATTGCTCACCTTCGGCCGTCATGTACTCACGTTCTCGAACTTCTTCAAGATTCAATGCTTGTATGTTTTTGCAAAACTGAAAATCAAAATAATTTCCTACACGATCGCCTTTCATTAAAGACTTCGCTTTATTCTTTGCTGATTCACAACAGTTTTCAGCAACTTCGTACGCCGTTGAGAATGGGAAGTGACTTCCCATATATGCAATACCGGCACATACACTAAATCCATATTTTTCCGAATTTTCATTGTATCCCAATGTCTTGCCACGCAGATTTTCTATAAAGCATTCAACAGTGGCAATAGCAATTTTTCCGGTACACACATAGGTAATATCATCACCGGCCGTAAGAACTTTAAGCACTCCGCAATCAACCCCATTGGCAAACGGTGTATTAAAAAAATTGGCCATTTTATCAAAAGCTTCCTTGAATGCCTCATCAATACTCTTTGAAATTTTACGCATTTTCGAAACCACAACACTATAATCAGTACTGCTCTCGCCTTCAATAAGACTTCTTATTCGCATACCCATATTGTTTCCGTCAATGTGCACCACTGCAAGCGTACTATCGGTCCCTTTTTCTTCAATATATTCTTCAAAATTTTTATTATTTACAGATACATTCTCACGGATTTTCTGCTCAGCCATTCTCTTAAGATACGTTTCATGACTTACACTATCTCCGGCCACTTTCTCCAATCCCAACGGTAATCCTGTACTTAATTCTAAGTCCATAACGGGTAATGCCCCAATCGGTCTTGAATCACTCATAGCAGCTTTTACTCTAATCATTTCTTTATTTACACGCGCATAATCGTCTTTATAATTGTCAGTTTTATCGACAATGGCAATCGCAAGTTGCAGGGAATAGGTATGTTCAATCACATACATAGACAAGTGCTTATTTATTTCCACACATAGGTCTCTACTGCTATAAGAAACAAATGCATTTCCGCCGCCAACATAAA
Source organism: Lachnospiraceae bacterium (assembly GCA_045629045.1). Classification (GTDB taxonomy): domain Bacteria; phylum Bacillota; class Clostridia; order Lachnospirales; family Lachnospiraceae; genus JAILLW01. Next base: position 4,524 of record JAZQQM010000003.1, on the reverse strand, counting down.
GTGTCTGTACGTCTGCATTATTATCTATGTATTCACCGTTCTTCCAATCTAAATCTGAAGTTATGCCAAGGTCTTTAACAGCATCTTCTAATGCTTCAGATAATAAATTTTCAATTATAGCAGAGGCACCTATTGCATCTTTAAGCTTGGGTGTCTTAAAAATGTAATCCTGAATTCCTCTTATGTCATACATTGCTAATACTTGATTTCCTTCTGTCATTGCTTCCTCCGTTTAAATTGTATACTTAATTATTCAACCTATTTAATATTCAATGCTCGCGCTAACTTAAGATATGCCCGAATAGCCTTCTTAACGTCTTCAGCCTTTATACGATCACAATTAGGTCCGGACGCCCCATGGGCAGCTGAATTTCGCTGATTTTTTAATGTCATATGTAACTGTAAAAACAGTTTGAACATTGATTGAGTACTATCATCCTTCTGATATTTGACTTTAATTTCATAATCAACATTACGCCAGTTCATCGATAATGTTGTAGCAAGTCCGCCATCAATCATTTGAGAATTGTTAATTGTATCATTGACCAATGGTTCTATATCTTCTCTTAGATTCAAATACTCAATTTCATCATTTTCATCTCTACCAAGGACTTTTGCAAAAGCATATTTCATAACTAAATAATTATCTATGCTTTCCCAGCGTGGTTTTGTTTCACTAACAAGTTTTCTTACATTTCTTGTTTCATTTCCAACCTGAACTTGATCATCCATATTGGAACATTTAATGAATGCATTATATATTTTTTTTGGCATTTTACTTTCAATAATTGTAAGGGCCTGTTGTATATAATCCTTATCTACACACCATTCAATCCTTGAAGTAATACCCTTTTTCTTATCCAGGAGTCTGCCATAATCAGCCTTAAAGTATTCAACAAAAATATCAATATACGAACCATCAGTTTCTCTGTTTTGCAACCATTGAGCCATTTTATCGCATCCTGCATCAAATGAATCAATATCACACAATTGAATTGCATCAGAAATTGTGTCAATAATATTAACCAATTCCACATTATTTTCATTGGATTGCTCACCACTTAGAAATTTAGCAAGCATATCAGCTTTTCCTGTATTGAAGAATTCATTCATTCCTGCGAAAAGATAGTTTATATCGAAACTCTGTTTTTCTTCTTTTATCTCATACTTACCATCTTTTCCTACCACGGTATAATTCTTTTTTGAACTAATTCCCTCCTTTTCAAGTAAGCTAATTATCACTTGAAATGTTGTCTGAAGTGATCTGAATCCCCCATGAATATCAACCCAAAGATTAAATCCGGTTTCATGTTGGCTACGTAAACTCCTAATTTCATCCGTTGCTTTAATAATTCCTTCTGCCGGATTATTTGCATCCACCAGAACGCACTTCACGTCCACATCACTTAACACTTCCTTAAAATAGTTAACCGCAGAAATAGTTTTTCGTTCTTCGCCTATTTTTAACTCTTTCTCATCGAAAGTTTCTTTAGTACATAACGCAACAATTGTATCTAGATTTTCACGTTCCTTAAGCATGCGTGGAACAGGTTCCATTTGATGATAATAATGATACTCATTCCCTAATTCGTCTCGCGCAATACTTTTTTTAATTTCTTCACTATTAAATGTGCTCAACAGCATAACCAGCGTGTTATTCATCATAAACCTCCAACTGCTAATAACATCTAAATCTTACGAATTCAAACATTGCCTGCTTACTTACCGTTCCATCAGTATTTGTAACCTCATGTGAAATGCGTTCAGAACATGCGGATACGCATATAATCCCCTTCTCTGACAAACGGTTAACCACATAATGTGTCAACGTAAATTCCCCCTGACACATTACCGCTGCAGGATTAAATGATTCGATTTTAGTCACCATTTCATCCCCAATTCTTGCAATATCATCCTCTAATAATTCCGCATCAAGTGACGGAAATGGAATATCAACCACTTCGCCATATTTTTTTGCTTCAGTCATTTGTTTTAGTCCCCATTTTGAACTTGGATGATTTGAAAAATTAATAAATACTCCCATACTTTCACCACTTAATAACTTCTATATCAGTACAACTATTGACTATTTCTTCCTCATCATAATAACTGCCACAAGCACGCCTAACCCAACAACTCCAACTACTCCCCACTGCAATGCACCCATAGGATCGCCGCTAAGGAGCCGGTCTACGAAGCTTACTCCGTCCGTTAATACCGAGAACACTGCCAGAACTGACAAGGCAGTCAGGATAATGTTCGTCTTACGATCCTTGCGATTATTTACATGGTTCTCAACACTATCAACCACATCTTTTATATCAGCGCGTAGTTCCTCGAGAATGAACTCTTCCGATAATTTTTCATAGAATATCTGATATGCTTTTTCGATTGATACGGTCTTAAACGTATATAGGATGTCTAGCTTAAGGAGTTTCTCTTTCATGCCTATAAGCGCCTTAACATCATTCTGGTTCTTAACCGCAGCATAGTTATACTGAAGCAGTACTTCTCTTTCATGCAATGCCAGGACAAAGATATAAAAATAGTCGGTTTCAACATTTCTCTTAAATGATTTAGTAACAAACTCTTCGTTGCTATCGTCATATTGCACATATGAAACTGCCCCGGTGCTTCCTATAAGCCATTTCTGACCTTCAAAAGAAGAAAGACTCATATCTTCTTCACCATGTTTCAAATGCGAGTGCATAGCCCTGCAAAGGCAATGTATATCTTTTTCATCAGTATCCTTCTGATCAGAAGATACGATCGAATGATACACCAACATACGTCTTCTGGTAGATGATGGGAATAATTCCAATGTATCAGCATGCTTTTCTACATTTAAGAGTTGCATTACAGTATTCTTTACCGAAAACGAATGTTCCACACCTTTGTCAGTATATTTAAATATTAAATTATTGTTTCGTTCCGAATTATCGTGCTCGTTATCGAACAAATTAGCCAGGCAAAAACTAATGTCAGCTACTCTATTCAACGCGTCTGACGGATATGTCACTTCCAAAATCAAGAACCCGATTCCGGAATTAAATACAATAGCTTTGTGCCCTGCAAGATAGAACTGATATGTTCCTTCGCAAGCCTTCATTGAAGATTCCATTGTAATTAATGAATCTCTGGCGGGAATTCCATAGGTTACGCGTGCAGAATCATTCAGCGAATAGCATTTGCACACAGAATTCTCCGAATCGCAAAACAATTCATAAACTGATTTAGTTAAGTACCTGGTATTAACTGAATAATGCAGCCAATCCGATTCACTAAAATCAAGCGCTGCATCCTTTTTAGAACCAACAAAATAGAAGGGTAGAATGAATCTACTCATATTGAAATTATTAATTTCCCTCATAAAACACCTCTCCATAATAACCCTCAAATATTATACCAAGAAACCCCTACTTAATCTATATTCAATGTACCATCATAACGACTTTTAGATTAGTAAACCGACAGTTAATTTTCCATAAAATAAAAGAAGACATCTCGTCGTCTTCAACTAAGATGTCTTCCATCGTACATTCCATTAGTTTTGCCAGGGCCAACAGGTTATCTGTTGATGGGAGGCTGGCACCTCGTTGCCATTTGTAAACGGCTACCGGTTCCGTGAACCCCATGAAGTCAGCAATCTGCTGTACCGTAATGCCCTTTTGTTTGCGCAAGCGCTTGATATTCATACCTGTTGCCTGCATGTTGATAGTTGGATAATTCATCATAATAGCACCTCCAAAATTGTATGCTTACTGAAGTGGAATATTGTAGAATATACTATCTTTCATCAAACGTCAAGTACTTTTTTAACTTTTTATTTTTACCTAATTACCCCATTTTTAACCTTCCGATAATTCATAAAAAGTATCTCAAGTTCAGACTCGATTTCTGCCTCTGTTTCGAGGGAAATATTCTTATCATTGACGCCAAAAATCTTGGTCATGCGGCTGATTATTCCGTACTCATTATCCGGCAGTTCGTTAAGGCTCATGAGCTTAACAATTATGATCATAATATCCTGAGCAGTCTCACCCACCTGCTTTGTCGTTACTTCGGCCATAAATTCCATGTCTTCACGTATCATGGTTGCCATGCGCTCTGAAAGATTCCTAAAAATAACAGCCCTTGCCTCTGCAGTCAGTCCCTTCATAACTGTTGCCAAATCGTTATTTTCAACTTCACGAAGAATTATCTGAATATCACGATCACTTACAGAATTAAGGACATAATCCAATAACTTCGTGATGAAATATCCCTCTTCGTTAATTGACCAGTCATATACCGGCATATCATTCATCATACAGCACCTCATCCCTGCACGCATTAAGTGCACCGCAAATTTCATCGTAATCGTTACATCCCGTCAAAAGCGCTTTATTCCTAAGACCCTTAAGGACTGTAAGAAACGCGTCCTCCATCTTGCTCTTGACCATGCATACTTCAAGCTTGCATTTGCTGCCTTCCTTTATCATTTCCTTAATGTAAGTCACGTTAATTCCGGCCGCAGCTAATTCT
>JAZQQM010000002.1:0-37898 GCA_045629045.1 Lachnospiraceae bacterium | reverse complement strand
AGGGCATAAAAAAGTCGGGGTGACGTGATTCGAACACGCGACCTCGTCGTCCCGAACGACGCGCTCTACCAAGCTGAGCCACACCCCGATGATGAAAAATATGAGATTGAAAAAGTGCATTTCGGCGCAACGTCCCGAACGCAGCGCTCTACCAAACTGAGCCACACGCCGTAATAAAACACCGTTGCTAATATATCACAATGACACTAGAATTTCAACTTATCCTTTTCTTTACGTCTTTTAGGACGAGAATTTTTGTGCCGTTTCATATTATCCATGATATTGGTGTTTGTAAATATTGATATTACTATGCTTAAAAGTATAAGGCAGGTAGCAACAAACAAAACCTTATCTGCTATTTTAAGGACATTGATAAAAACAGGCTGTTCACGTTCTTCAATTATTTCCGGTTCCCGGGTAACAATTGCCCCGTCTACATCAAAAGCGGATACCTCCTGTTTGTTTTCACGTTTTTTGACACTGCCGAAACCTAAATATGCTCCGTGATAAGAATATTCAATGTATGCAACATCTCCCGGAGAATCGGTTTCGTAGTCTAATGTTGTTTCTATTTCGTCAAAGGTTATATTTTTGGGCATGATGATGTTATTATTCTCATCAAGTTCAAGAATCGGATTTGAATTTCCTAAAATATCAACGGTAGTCGGAAAGAAATTACTGTTTTTAATTGAAAATTTGTTTTCGTTTTCGGCCACATTTGTAACCACGAAGTTACTGAATCCGTAATCAAAGAGCTTAACGGTATCGTAAAACTGGTTGGGAGAATCTTCTTTTAATACAACACAAATAAGCATCATACCGTTTTGTTCGGCACATGTAACAAGAGTTTCGCCGGCTTCCGAAGTATATCCGGTTTTTCCGCCTTTAATGCCGGTATAGGGAATTTCTCCGTTAATCAGTTTGTGTTTATTTCTTACATAGAAATCATCAGGCTGAGTTGATGTAGGGGTAAAATGATAGGAAGCGGTATTTCCTATTTTGGATAAGTATTCGTTTTTGAAAAATTCTTTGGCAATTATGGCCAAATCATATGCACTGGTGTAGTGTTCTTCGTTAAAAAGTCCGTTTGCATTGGTAAAATGTGTATCCTTTAATTCCAAATCCTGAACCTTTTTATTCATCATATCAACGAAACCATCCATGGAACCGCCCACATGTTCTCCTATTGCGTTGGCAACTTCATTAGCCGAAGCTACCAGTAATCCGTACAGACATTGTTCCATACTAAGGGATTGTCCGGGATCGATTCCCATGTTGGAGCTTCCGGGTTCGAGGCTGAAGACAGCATCATATGAAAAATCAACCATTTCATTCATCTTACTGTTTTCGGCAGCAAGTAATGCTGTAATCATTTTGGTGGTACTGGCAGGATACAGATGCTCGTGTATATTTTTGGCATACAAAATAACACCGGTATTGGCTTCAAGCAAAATAGCGCCTTCGGCATCAAGGTCCGGACCAGTAGGCCAGTTGGGAATTTCGTTGGTATCTATAGTTGAGTCTGCAACGAAATCTGTAGAATCAATTTCCTGTTCTTGTGGCTCACAAAAGACAGTTATGCTATTATATGAGAGGATGCTTAATGCTAAGCAAACACATAAAAGTCGCTTTTTCATAACTATTAGTTTACTCAAAGGAAGTCGACTTTACAAGGAAATGTGAGAATTAATTATGCGTTTAAGAAATATACCCGGTGCCAGAGACGTTATAGCCGAAAGTGAATTCGTAGTTCATGAATTTAAGGAAGCTAAAGGCAATTGGAAGGAAATATTCGGAAACAGTAATCCTGTTCGTATAGAAGTAGGAATGGGTAAAGGTCAGTTTATTTATGAATTGGCAAGACTTAATCCCGATATTAATTATGTTGGAATAGAGAAGTTTTCCAGTGTTCTGCTTAGAGCTATTCAGAAACAGGAGGCTGCTCCCCTTCCCAATCTTAAGTTTATTCGTATGGAAGCAGAAGAAATAGCCGATGTTTTCGGGCCTTCCGAAGTAGACAGAATTTATCTTAATTTTTCCGATCCCTGGCCCAAGGACAGACATGCCAAGCGCCGTTTGCCCTCTCGTCAGTTTTTACAAAGATATAATTCTTTCTTAAAGCCCGACGGAGTAATAGAATTTAAAACAGATAATCATGATTTATTTATGTTTGCACTTGATGAAATTAAAGAGGCAGGCTGGAATCTTGATGCGGTAACTTATGACCTTCATAAGGACAGTACCATGAATGAAGGTAATATTATGACAGAATATGAGCAACGATTCTCAGCAATGGGAAATCCCATATATAAATATATAATTTCACGATGAAATTACCATAAAAATCATTAGTCATATTCGTATCTATATTAGAACGAATTAAGACTAAAGAAAGGAGTCTTAATTGGGCGAGGAACAATTTAATAGCTGTATGGCGCGAGTTGCTTCCGGTGACCATGATGCTTTAAAGCAGATATATGAAGCATATATTTCATATATATATCAGGTCATACTGGGTATTGTTTCCCGCAAAGAAGATGCTGAAGATATTACCAGTGAATTCTTTATTAAGCTCTATCAAACGGCGGGGAATTATAAGCCGGGAACAGGTCACAAAGGATATTTGGCAACGATAGCCAGAAATATGGCTATAGACTTTTTAAGAAAAAACAGACGGGAAGTCTTGGAAAGCTTTCAGGTTAATGATGATGAAACGGATACTACCAATGCATCAGAACCTCAAAGCGATGAAAATATTGAAGAAACGGTTATAAGTGATATTTCACTAAAGGAAGCATTGGATAAACTAAAGCCGCCGGAGAAACAGGTGGTTGATATGAAAATTCTGTCAGATATGACATTCCAGGAAATAGCCGATATTTTGAAAATCCCATTGGGTACGGTAACGTGGCGATATCGTGAAGCCATGAATAAACTAAGGAGGTGCGGCTTCTATGAAGAATCTTGAAATTGAATACAAACAGCAGATAGCTAATGAAGTTCCGGATCTCTGGAGTAGAATAGAGGTCGGTATCACTGCTATTGATAACGAGCGAAAGAATAATAATGTGGTTTCTCTTGAACAGGCAAAGCCCAAGAAGAAAGTTAACATTTTGAAATATAGTGCAATTATTGGTGCAGCCGCATGTGCTCTTATTGTTGTGGTTGCAATGATAAGTAACGGCGGAAGCAGAAATTATGCTGCAACAGCCGAGGCTCCCTCAGCCACATATTTTGATGCGACACCTTCCGAGGATGCAGCGTGTGAGGCAGAGGTATGCGAAGAAGCAACTTATGAAGAAGCAGCATGTGAAGAAACTGCATATGAAGAAGCAGCAAGTGAAGCTCCGTCATATGTAGAAGAAGCTACATATTCGAATGATGAAAGTGCCGAAAGTGCAGCTACCGAAGGAGAAGAGACCTCTAATGCGACGCAAAAGGCTTTTAAGAGTGCCGAAACTCCTTATGCAGGATTTACGATAGTCGGAAGATTATCGAATGTTGAAAATGCAGATAATTATTCAATTATCAGTGTTAAGTGTGATGATACCGATATGTATATCTTTGTACCCGAGAACAAGATAGAAGAAGTAGCGGGACTTAATATTGATGATGAGTATGAATTTACGGTCTATGAATATGCAGATGATAAACCTCAGGAAATTGCAGATAACGAAGACGTTAAGTATGAATATTTAGGGGTATATCTTGATAACTAGCCTTTTTAGCTGTGGGGTATATTTATGTCAAAAGAAAAAACAGCTTTTAAAATTAAATATCCTCTTAGCAACAAGCTGCTTTCAATAGTGGTTTTGGCAGTTGTGCCTTTTCTTATCATCACAGTCTATCTTATTTTTTCATTATTAAATTACAGTAAAGCTTATGAAGAGATTGTTGGCAACATGACAGTTGCCAACAATTATAATGTCTATTTTAAAGATAATATGGATGAGAGTATATATAAACTTGTTGTCGGATATGTTAATTTCGATAATATCGACGAGGATGTAACTCTTATAAATCCATACGTAATGATAAATGAACTTCGTACCGATTTTAATAAGTTAATGGATGATACCGATGGTGAAAGCCGCTCCTGGCTTAAGTCACTGCTTCGTAATGTGGATTCTCTCGAAGGCAAGATTAAAATTATAGAAGAAAACCTGTCTACAGGCGGCAAATATGATGAAAATCTGGCAATGCTTGATTCGGATATTTATATTTTGACGGATTTGGTTCAGTACGATATTCAGTATTTTATTTATTATCAGACCAAAGATATCGAAGCTCTTCAGCAGCAGTTACATCAAAAAGTTAATCAGTTTATCCTGTTTTGGGCGGTTGTTTCGGGGGTAAATGTTATTTTTGTAATAGCCATGGCGGTTGTTATGGTTAGAAATATGACAAAGCCTCTAAGCGAACTTGTGGAAGTTACCGAAAAGATTGCGGATGGTGATTTTGAAACCAGAGCATCCATCAATACAAATGATGAAATTATGATGCTTGCCGATTCAGTTAATGATATGTCGGAGCATCTGGAGGTTATGGTGGATACTATTAAGGAAGATGAAGCCAAAATGAGACACGCGGAACTTCGTCTTCTTCAGGAACAGATTAATCCTCATTTTCTATATAACACTCTTGATACAATAGTATGGCTTGTTGAATCGAATGATAATGATAAGGCAATTGATGTTGTTATGTCTTTGTCCAAATTCTTCCGTCTTGTTTTAAGCAAGGGACAGGAAATGATTACGATTAAAGACGAGGAACAGCATATTTTAAGTTACCTTAGAATTCAACAGGTCAGATATCATGATATTCTCGAATATGAAATTAATATTGATCCCGAGATATATGATTATGAAATTCAGAAAATGACACTTCAGCCGCTGGTTGAGAATTCTCTTTATCACGGAATTAAATATAAGAGAGCTAAGGGTACTATCACAGTAACCGGAATTAAGGAACAGGATAAAATTATTCTTACGGTTTCCGATGACGGAGTCGGAATGGACGAAGAAACCTTACTTAATTTAAGAGAAGAGATTTCGCATAAATGTAAAGATACAAAGAGTGGCTTTGGGCTTGCCAATGTAAACGAAAGAATTCGTATGAATTTCGGACCCGAATACGGAATGGTTATTAATTCTGCGGAAGGTGAGGGTACGATTATTTCCATTACAATTCCGGCAATTATTAAAGAAAAGGCGGAGGATAATAATGAAAAATCTGAATAACTATATTATCCTTTCGGTGGGAATAATAATAGTACTTATTGCAATTATGGTAATAGGTGAGACGGAAGGATATTTCCTGTCTCCCAGCAGCCAAAAAGAAGAGGCGGTATCCGATGATTTAATTGTTGTGGGAATTTCACAGCTTGGATCGGAATCTGTATGGAGAACGGCTAACACCGAATCTATCCAGAGCTCTTTATCACGACAAAACGGATTCTTTTCTATATTTAATAATGCAAGACAGAAACAGGATAATCAGATAAAAACCATAAGAAACTATATTTCACAGGGTGTGGATTATATAGTATTTGCTCCGGTTACGGAGGATGGGTTTGAAAGCGTACTTAAGGAAGCCAAAGAAAATAATATTCCGGTTATTTTGATGGACAGATCGGTTAACGTTGATGATAAATCATTGTATGTTACCCATGTTGGTTCCAATATGATTGAAGAAGGAAATAAAGCCGGAAAGTGGCTGGAAGATGAGCTTGTCAGACAAAACCGGCAGAATGAAGAGATTAACATTGTTGTATTACAGGGTACCATCGGTTCCTCTGCTCAGATAGGAAGAGAAAAAGGATTTAACGAAATAGCTAAAGAAAATCCCAATTGGAATATTCTGGAAGTAGCAAATGCCGACTTTACCACAACCAAGGGTAAAGAAGAAATGACGAGACTTCTCAATAAATACGAAGATATTGATGTTGTTGTTTCCCAGAATGATGATATGACTTTCGGAGCAGTTGATGCGATTAAGGAGAAAGGCTTAACCACAGGTATTGACGGCGATATTATGATAATCAGTTTTGATGCCTGTAAGGAAGCTTTAACTATGGTGTACAATGGCGTAATCAATGTTGATATTGAATGTAATCCTTTGCAGGGAGAATATATAGCCAATGTTATTAATGCTTTGGAACGCGGTGAAGAAGTGGAAAAAGAATATGTAGTAGACGAACATGTATTTACTAAAGATAATGTCAGAGATTATTTAGCTGAAAGGCAGTACTAATGTTAAAGGTATTTTTGGTTGAAGATGAAAGTATAATGCGAGAAGGTCTTAGGGATAATATTCCCTGGGAATCCTATGGTTACAGGTTTTCCGGAGAAGCTTCGGACGGTGAAATGGCCCTTCCTCTTATAAGGAAAATACGTCCCGATGTTTTGATTACGGATATTAAGATGCCCTTTATGGACGGATTGGAGCTTTCGCAAATTGTAACAAAAGAGTTTCCGGAAACAAAGATAATTATTATTTCCGGATACGATGATTTTGAGTATGCTCGTAAAGCCATAGATATAGGGGTAGAGCAATATTTGCTTAAGCCTGTTACCAAGCAGTCTCTTACGAAGGTACTTGAAACCGTTGCCGAAAAAATAGAGGCCAAGAAGGAACAAACGGCAGACCTTCGCAAATTCCAGGAAGAATACAGGGAATTTGAACAGCTTTCAATAAGACATTTTTTTGAAAAGGTATTTGACCGCAAACTATCCTTACAGGAAATTTATGATGAGTCGGAGAAGCTTTCCATTGATTTAAAAGCGCAGGCTTTTAATATTGCATTTGTATATCTTCAGGATGACGAAGATGAATTATATAAATATTTCCTTCGGTTCAAAGAGTATATTGTTTTTAGGTGGAACATTAACATCTACTGCATTCTTATTTTAGGTGACAGCGATAACATCGAAGCTTTGTCTGAAAGATGTAAATCAAATGCCGAAAGAATTTGTATTAATAAATATGAGCAGTCGGACAGTGATGATAAGAAGTGGTATATTACGGTTGGTGAAAGTGTAGAAAGACTCAGTCTTCTTCCGGATTGTTATGCTGCCACAAATGATATCTTTTCATACAGATTCCTGGCGCCCTCACAGCATATTATTACGAAAGAGGTTGTTTCGCATATTCATCCCGCAGGAAGCCATGATTATGAAGAACCCGATTTGAAACAAATTGATCCGGAGATTATAAAGGGATTTTTGTCCCAGGGCAGCAAGGAAGAGATAAATGCCTTTGCAACAGGATATCTGTCAAGCCTTGAAGATGCTCTTAAATCCAAGCTGTTTCGTAATTACCTGATGCTAAATGTCAGATTTTCGACTCTGTCGTTTGTCGAAAATTTAGGAGGCAGCAAGGAGGAGTTCATATCTTCACTGGATGAAAGTATACTGACGGATATGTCTGCGGATGATAATAAGATTAAAAACTATATTCTTCAATTATTTACCAACGCCATAGAAATCAGAGATACTCAAAGCTCGAACCAGTATAAGGGAATGATAAAAAAAGCCGTTACTTATATTGATGAGAATTTTACGGATGAGAATTTGTCTTTAAATGATATTGCTTCTATATGCAATGTATCTCCTAACTACTTTAGTGCTATTTTTTCGACACAGATGGAGATGACCTTTGTGGAGTATGTGACGAAAAAGCGTATGGAACTTGCCAAAAAGCTTCTTAAAACAACTTCCAAGCATACAGGTGAGATTGCTTACGAAGTAGGATATAAAGATCAGCATTACTTCAGTGTGGTATTCAAAAAGACCCAGGGTATGTCGCCTCGTGAATACAGGGGTTAAACTGTTTGCTTATAAATGCTTTGTTTTGAATCAAAGAAATAATTCCTATCACTGCCTCATGGATTAACAATTCTTTGTCCGGTGCATAGGAAATTATTTTGTTTTCGCATAATTTCATAAGGTAACTTTGGTCAAAAGAATAAATATGGACATTATGTATATCTTTGTCCGAAATGTGCTTGTATATATAGAAAGCAATTTCATCGTCCTGACATATGATATGCCCGTTTTTGATATTGGAAATGAAAGCGGGTAATTTGTCGGGTTGAAGATGCTTTCTCATCAGTACAATATCGCTTTCGCTTATAAGGCAAATTCTGTTCTCATCAATTTCGTATCCGTTATCCAGGATAGATTGCAGGAATCCCTCATATCTGTTTTTACCTATATTGTCATCTGTCAAAAATACGGCATAAACCGTTTCCTTAAAGGAGCATATATTTTTGGTGACGGAATAGGATCCCGAATAGTCGTCGTACTTAATATAAGGATAGGATGGCATATTGCTGTAGTTATCCATGAAAAATACGGTAGGAATTCCTTTTTGGCGCAGAGATTCATATAAAGCTTCGTTGGGACAATTGAATATGCTTTTTACAGGTTCGGCTATAATTCCCCGCAAAGGTGTATTTGATATCTGATTCAGAATCTTACGTTCCAAAGAAGACTTATTATGGGTAAAAAAGAATTCTGGCATGTAGCCTTCCTGTTTTAAGGCTTTTTTGAAAAGTAGAATCCATTCCGGATAAATATATTCATCTTCTTCTTTTAAAATAATGGCAATCTTGTTTCTGGAAGCAAAATATGTTTCGTCAATGTAAATTCCGCTTCCCTGTACCTTCGTTATAAGGTGATCTTCTTCCAGCAAAAGCAATGCTTCACGGATTGTTTGACGGGAGACATTATAAATTTGGCATAAATCCCGTTCTGTGGGTAATTTGCGACTTTTAGTATTGCTGTCATTTATGTATGCTGTTAATTTTGCTGCAACCGATTCATATTTAGTCATTTGATTAATACCCATAGTGATGATTTTTAATAAAAAGGTACAATTTTATTATTGTTATTAAAGAAATATCATAATTTAAAAATAAAAAAATAACCGTCTTATGAATATAGTATAAATTTTCCTAAGTTCTTTGTATAAAATCACCAAAAGAAATCAAGCTGAAAATCATATCTTTTTATGGTCAAAGTGTAGAAATAAGACCAAAATCGTAAAAAATTCATCACGTTTTTAATATTTGTATTTATTATATTCCAACTTAAGCAAAATTGGTATTGTTAATTTGCCGAAAGCAAAAAAATTGGTATTTTTTGAATTGAAGGGCATAAAAGTACGAGATAAACTAAAATCAACAAGTCCGGTTCGGAAACCGGCGCACACATTTTCATATGAATTTTTAGGGAGGAATGAAATGAAGAGAAAATTATTAAGCGCTATTCTTAGCGTAGCAATGGTTGCAACATTATTGGTTGGTTGTGCTGGCAAGACAGATGCAGCAGCTCCTGCAGCTTCAAGCGGCGGCCTTATCAAGGTTGGTATCATCAACAACGATCCTAACGAATCAGGATACAGAACAGCTAACGATGCTGATTTAAAGAAGACATTCTGTGAAGCAAACGGATACGATGCATCTTTCGCTTACAGCTTAAAGAACGATGAGCAGATCACAGCAGCTCAGAAGTTCATCACAGACGGTGTTGATTACTTATTATTATCTGCAGCTGATACAGCAGGTTGGGATTCAGTTCTTAAGGATGCTCAGAATGCAGGCGTAAAGGTTATCTTATTCGACCGTACAATTGATGCTGATCCTTCATTATACGAAGCTTCTATCGTTTCTGATATGGCTAAAGAAGGTGAAACATCTGTTTCTTGGTTAGCTAGCCAGAACCTTTCTGAGTACAATGTAATCCATATCCAGGGTGTTATGGGTAGTGCAGCTCAGCAGGGACGTTCAGGTGCTTTAGATGCTAAGGTTGCAGCAGAAGCTTCTTGGAACATTGTTACACAGCAGACAGCTGAGTGGAACGCAGAAAACGCACAGCAGATCGTTCAGTCAGTTATCGATGCAGGAACTCCTTTCAATGTAATTTATGCAGAGAACGACGATATGGCTAAGGGTGCTGTAGCAGCTCTTGACAAAGCAAACATCTCTCACGGCGTTGGCAAAGACGTAATCGTTATGGGATTTGACTGCAACAAGTGGGCTCTTGAAGAGTTATTAAAGCAGAATTGGAACTATGATGGTCAGTGTAATCCTTTCCAGTCTTCTTACATCGACGAGATCATCAAGAAGCTTGAAAACGGTGAGACAATCGCAGAAAAGACAATCATCATGGATGAAAAGGGCTTTGACGCTACAACAATCACACAGGCTGACGTAGACAGCTACGGAATTTAATTAGATAATTGTTATCCGACTAAAATATAGTAAGGGCGGCGCAGCAATTTAAGTTGCGTCGCCTTTACAAATAAGTAGAGCAAGTTAAAGAAAGGATGAGGTAAGAGCGTGGGAAAACTATTAGAGCTAAAGAATATACATAAAAGCTTTCCGGGCGTTCTGGCACTTCAGGGTGTGGACTTCTCTCTTAATCAGGGAGAAATTCATGCGCTTATGGGAGAAAACGGTGCCGGAAAATCAACTTTAATTAAGGTCTTGACCGGTGTCTATAGTAAAGACGAAGGTGAGATTATTTTGGATGGAAGCGAAGTAATCATTCGTTCACCTCAGGATGCTCAAAAAGAGGGCATCAGTACTGTTTACCAGGAAATCACATTATGTCCTAATCTTTCCGTGGCAGAAAATATGTATATAGGACGTAGTGCTAATACTATTCAAAATTGGAAACAAATGAATGAAGGAGCAGACAAAATCCTTCAGTCTTTAGATATACCTGCCAAAGCTACACAGCAGCTGGCCAGCTGCTCAATAGCAGTTCAGCAGATGGTTGCAATCGCAAGAGCGGTTGATATGGATTGTAAGGTTCTTATTCTTGATGAACCTACATCTTCTCTGGACGAGCAGGAAGTAGAAAAGTTATTTAAGTTAATGAGAGACCTAAAAGCAAGGGGTGTAGGTATTATTTTCGTAACCCACTTCCTTGATCAGGTTTATGAAGTATGTGATAAGATTACCGTTTTAAGAGACGGAAAACTTGTGGGAGAATATGAAATTGCCGATCTTCCGAGAGTTCAACTGGTTTCTAAGATGCTTGGTAAGGAACTTGATGATTTATCTGATATTAAGGGCGAAAATGCATCTTCAGTCGATGAGTTCGCTTCGGAAGTAGTGTTTGAAACAAAAGGACTTGCTTCCGATCAGGGAATTAAGCCTTTTGATTTCCACATTAATAAGGGTGAAGTTAACGGATTTACAGGACTTCTCGGTTCGGGAAGATCTGAGTGCGTAAGAGCAATATTCGGTGCCGATAAGAAAATATGCGGTACCGTTAAGAAGAACGGTAAAGAAATAAAGATTAATAAACCCCTTGATGCTATGAAGGCAGGTATCGGATATCTTCCTGAAGACAGAAAGATAGACGGAATTATCGGTGATTTATCGGTTAGAGAAAATATCATTCTGGCATTACAGGTTATGAAAGGTTTCTTTAAGCCCTTTACCAAGGCTGAAGCAAATAAATTTGCCGAAGAATATATTAAACTTTTAGGTATTAAGACAGCTTCTGCAGATACTCCGATTAAGTCATTGTCAGGCGGAAATCAGCAAAAATGTCTCATCGCCCGCTGGCTTTTAACTCATCCTGAATATCTTATTCTTGATGAACCCACAAGAGGTATTGATGTAGGTACCAAGGTTGATATTCAGAAGCTTGTACTTAAGCTTGCATCTGAAGGAATGAGTATTACCTTTATTTCTTCGGAAACAGATGAGATGTTAAGAACATGTTCAAGATTGGTGGTAATGCGTGACCGTAAGGTTGTGGGTGAACTTTCAGGTGCCGATCTTAATCAGACAATGATAATGAATACTATTGCAGGAGGTGAAAATAATGGCTAAAACATTAAGCAATCTGTTAAGAAAACAGATATTCATCCCCATTGCGGCATTGCTTCTTCTTGCAATATTTAATTTAATAGCAGACCCTTCGTTTTTTGCTATAACAATGGGTCAGAATGCAGCAGGAGATCCTGTTCTTTCGGGTTATCTTATTACTATTCTTGACTATGGTTCAGAGCTTGCCATTCTGGCAATCGGAATGACTCTGGTTACGGCAGCTTCAGGAGGACAGGATATTTCGGTGGGTGCCGGAATAGCTATTACAGGCAGTGTTATTTTAAGAATGCTTTGCGGAACCAATTCACGTCCCGATAAGCTTATGATGCCTATATTCTGTGCATTCCTAATCGGAGTTGTGGCAGGTATGGTATGCGGTGCATTTAACGGAATATTAGTTTCAATATTTAATATTCAGCCCATGGTAGCTACTCTTATCCTGTTTACGGCAGGTCGTTCAATAGCAGCCTGGATCAATAATAATGAGCTTCCTATTGTAAGTGAACCTTCGTTTGCTTACTTTGGAAATTTCATTCCCGGAATTCCGATTCCGACACCATTCTTTATAGCTGTTTTGGTAATGATAATCTTTTTCCTGATTCTTAAGTTTACGAATCTTGGATTATATGTTCAGTCGGTAGGAATTAACGCACAGTCTTCAAGACTTAACGGACTTAATCCTACAATGATTAAACTTCTTACATTTGTAATTTTGGGAGTTTGCGTAGCAATAGCAGGTTTGATTAAAGTCAGCCGACTTTCGACAATCAACTATTCCGTAATTGCCAAAGATATAGAAATGGATGCCATTTTGGCAGTTGCCCTTGGTGGTAATGCATTAAGCGGAGGTAAGTTTAACATGGGCGCTTCTATCTTAGGTGCTTATGTTATCCAGTTCCTTACAACTACACTTTATAAATTTAATGTTAATTCATCTGCACTACCTGCATATAAAGCTGTAGTAGTTATTTTGCTTGTAGTATTCTCTGCTCCTACAGTAAGAGAATTCATATCCGCTAAGTGGAAACTTATCAGAACTAAACTTTTTCATAAGGAGGTGGCTTAATAATGGAAACTAAAAAGACATCTTTTATGAATAAATTTAAGAATATGACAGATTCAAATCTTCTCCTTACGATTACAATTGTCGTATTCGTGCTTATGTACATAGGAGCTATAGTGTTCCTGGGCAAAGGATTTACCAAACCACAAGCATTTTTTAACATATTAAATGAAAATGCAGCCCTCATAATTCTCTCCTGTGGTTTAAGTCTTGTAATGATTACCGGCGGAATCGATATATCTGTCGGTGGTGTTACGGCCCTTATTACAATGAGCTGTGCGGTATACCTTGATTATAACGGCGGAAGTGTTATCGGAGCTATGTTCCTTGCTCTCGGAATAGGCCTTGCCTTTGGTCTTGTTCAGGGATATTTGGTAGCATATCTTGAAATACAACCCTTTATTGTCACATTGGCCGGTATGTTCTTTGCCAAAGGTATGACAACTATTGTTAATACAGATCCCTTTAACGTAGCTAATCCTGCATTTGTTGCATTAAAGGAAACAAGAATCTATGTACCCGGAATGGGAACATATAACAAAAACGGAACTTATGTTGAAGCTTACGTGGAAATTGGTGTTGTAGTAGCATTATTGGTTGTGGCACTTATGTTCTTTATGCTCAGATGGACTAAGATGGGACGTGCTTTTTATGCTGTTGGCGGTAACCGACAATCAGCTTTGATGCTCGGAATCAACGTTAAAAGAACGAGATTTATGTCTCAGCTCCTTTGCGGAGTTCTCGCCGGTATCGGTGGATTCGTTTACTTCCTGCACGTTGGTTCCGGAGCAGTAACCAATGCATCCGGAGCAGAAATGAATGCTATCGCATCTTCCATTATCGGAGGCACGATGCTGACAGGCGGTGTAGGAAATATAATCGGTACATTATTCGGTGTTCTGTCATTAAGTACAATCAAAAATATAGTTTCTTCAGCCGGTCTTGATCAGGCCTGGTGGACAGGAATTACGGTTGCGGCTATGTTATGTGTCTTCCTAGTGGTACAAAGTGTAGTAGTTGCACGAAAAAAGGGCAAATAAACATAAAATTATTTAATAAAAAAAGTTTACAAACAACCCCTGCTTATATACAATCTATAAGTAGGGGTTAGCTTTTTTATGGAACAGGAAAAGAATAAAGAATTCATACTTAAACGTCTATTCAATTTTATAGATAAGGATGTCAAAGCCGAAAATGAATCCAAGAAAGTAATTGTCATTATCAGATGGTTATTTTTGGCTATGTTTGTTATGTTTGGCATTAATGCAATTGCAATAGGAATTGCCGGTTTTTCCAAACATATTTTGGTTTGTGCCTTATTTTGGATTACCATTGCTGCTATATTTGCACTTACTTATGTGGTTAAGACTATAGTTGCCGAATGGGTATTTAATATCTTTATTATTATCTGGCTTCAAATGGGTTTGATGTTCTATGGTTGGAAATCCGGAGTTCAGAACTATTTATTCTTAATAATTCTTCTGTATTTTTTCTCATCTTACGGTAAGAATCTGCGTAAATGGATATTTGCATTATGCGCATTGGCATATCGTATATTGCTGTATTTCGTATATTGCGATGCAACTCCCAAGATGAATTTATCGGATACGGTTATTACTGTTATTCAGATAACTACGACCGTAAGCATTTTCTTTGGAATAGCATTAACAGCGTATACATTTAGTTCCGGTGTAGGTGAACTTGAAGGAAAGCTTGTTAAATACAATAACTCTCTTAAGATTCAGGCAAATACGGACCAGCTGACAGGATTATTTAATCGTCGTAAGGCTATAGAATACCTTAATGACTTGATTCGTACCACACAGGAAGGTACTTTCAGTCTTTGTATCGGTGATATTGATTTTTTCAAAAAGGTTAATGACGTATACGGACATGATGCCGGTGATGAAGTTTTAAAATCAGTATCAAAATTAATGCAGGACTCTCTTCGCAAAGAAACTTTCATCTCGAGATGGGGTGGCGAAGAATTTTTAATCGTGTTCCCGGGTGTTAATGGGGATGAGGCCTGGAGCGGCCTTGAGCGATTACGTAAAAAGATAGAAAAGACACCGATTGTATTGGCTAATCAGGAAATTAATATAACAATGACGTTTGGTCTTACGGAATATGATTTTGCTTCAGATATCGATTCTTCTATTAAAGATGCCGATGAGAAGCTGTATCAGGGTAAAGAGAGCGGTCGTAACAAAGTAGTGTACTAAGAAGTATATCTTTGTACCGGTACTAATTATGGAAGAGAATAAAGAAATCAAAACATCAGAGGCTCCTATTGCTACAGAACCCAAAGAAGAACAGGTTCAGGCAATTAAGACCTCTGAATTTATGAAAGAAACAATTAAACAACGTCCGATTAACAAACGCAAGTTGATGAGAAGATTGTTACTTACAGTATTAATGGCTGTGGTATTTGGTCTGGTTGCTTGCGTTACCTTTTTATTTTTGGAACCTGTGATTAATACAAGAATTAATCCGGAGAAAGAAGAGGAACCTTCGACAATAGTGTTTGTGGAGGAAACTGCCGAGGAAGAAACAAAACCCGAGGATATGATTGCGGATGAAACAGAACTTACTCCCGTAATTATCGAGCAGGCGCCTTTGGATGATGAGCAGATTGAACAGGTTCTTAATGAAATGGAATTGGGAATTAATGACTATATTGCTCTGTCGGATTCTGTTACTACGCTGGCAGGAGAAGTTTCAAAAAGTGTAGTTGATGTGGTCGGAATAGGTCAGGATACGGACTGGATTAACAATGAATACGAAGAAGAATCGGTAGTTTCGGGCGTACTTATCGCCGATAACGGAATTGATTATTTGGTACTTGCCAATACTTCGGGAATGAAAAATGTTGATTCATTCGAAGTTGAATTCTGTGATGGAGGCAGATACAATGCAGAAGTTAAGATGCAGGACATGAATTCGGGATTATCGGTTTTGTCTGTTCGTAAGGCTATAATAAGATATACCACTCATGAAGTTATTTCATTAATCGAAATGGGAACAACCCTTAACAGAAATCTTAACGGTTCTCCTGTTATGGCACTTGGAAGACCCCTGGGAAGTGAAGAATCTTTATGTCTTGGCCATATTACGGGAAGTCAGGGAGAAATAATAATTCCGGATGCACGTTATCAGGCTATTTCTACCGATATTATAGGCAGTGTTAACGCAAGCGGAATTCTTGTTAATATGTATGGACAGCTTATGGGAATAATAGATATGACTCAAAATTCCCAAGAGCTGCAGAACATGATACGTGTTATCGGGATTTCGGATATTAAGAGACTTATCGAAAGACTTTCCAATGGATATGAGATACCGTATCTTGGATTGTACTGTGAAGATATTTCGGAAGAAACATCCAATGAAATGGGATTACCTAAGGGAGTATATATTACCAGTCTTAACCTTGATTCACCTGCTTTGGAAGCCGGAATTAAGGGCGGAGATGTAATAGTTAAGTTTGCAGGTTCCGAGATTTCTTCGTTCCAGGGAATAACAAGAATTCTTCAAAATTATGAACCGGAACAGATTATTACTATCGAAGTAAAAAGGCAGGGACTTGATGGATATACATCTTTGGAATATCAGGTAACCTTGGCTCATCAGCAGCATACATTAATGAAACAGGAGCAGTAATAGATGAAATATATTAAAGATTTAAAAGAAGGCGACAGAATTTCAGATATTTACATGATTAAGCAGAAGAATTCTGCAACCACCAAGAACGGAAAGCCCTATGACAATATTATTCTTCAGGATAAAACAGGTACGCTTGACGCCAAGAACTGGGAGCCCAATTCACCTGCAATAGATGAATTTGATGCTAAGGATTATGTTGAAATAGTAGGTGAAGTTACTTCTTTTAACGGTGCACTTCAGGTTAATATCAAAAGAGCTCGCAAATGCTCCGAGGGTGAATATGATCCTTCCGATTATCTTCCTATGAGTCCTTATGATATTGAGGAAATGTATAAGACACTTCTTGGATTTGTGGATAGTGTTAAAAATGAGTATTTAAAAAAGTTATTATGTGCTTTGTTTAAGGATGATACGGAGTTTATTACCAGATTTAAAATGTCATCCGCAGCTAAGTCGGTACATCACAGTTTTGTTGGCGGCTTACTTCAGCATACTATTGCGGTTGCCAAATTATGTGATTATTTTTGCACACAGTATGAGAAGCTTAACAGGGATCTTCTGATTACGGCGGCACTATGCCATGACATAGCCAAAACCCGAGAATTATCTCTTTATCCCGATAATGATTATACGGATGAGGGCAATTTCTTAGGTCATATTGTTATGGGCTGTGAAATGGTTGACGGTGTTATTCACGGTAAAAATGGTACCCCCCCTATAGCAGGATTTCCTTCGGTTCTTGAGGCCGAACTTAAACATTGTATTTTATCTCATCACGGAGAATTCGAATTCGGTTCTCCCAAGAAACCGGCCATTATGGAAGCAATTGCACTTAATTTTGCAGATAATACCGATGCAAAAATGCAAATATTTACAGAGTTAGTTGAAAAAGACGGTAAAGCCGATTGGATGGGCTTTAATAAGATGCTTGATTCCAACGTTATAGCAACGAGAATGGAGTAACGTGTTTAATAAGAATGATTTATTTGATGTTGAAATAGTGGATATTACTTCGGAAGGTGAAGGCGTCGGTAAAAAAGACGGCTTCACATTCTTTATTAAGGACACAATTATTGGTGATATTATCACCATGCGTGTGACTAAACTTAAGAAGAATTATGGCTATGGAAGGTTGGAGAAGATAATTACTGCCTCTCCGGATCGCGTAGAACCCCTCTGTCCTTTGGCCCGTTCCTGCGGAGGCTGTCAAATTCAGGAGATGTCTTATGAATCCCAACTGAAGTTCAAGCAGAACAAAGTGTATAATAATCTCCTTAGATTGGGTGGTTTTGATAAAACTCTTCTTGATAGTGTGATGGAACCTATTATTGGCGCTGTGGATGAAGGCGGTGATTATACCTTTGGATATAGAAACAAGGCGCAATTCCCATTTGGTCTTAATAAAGAAGGCGAAGCGGTATGCGGATTTTATGCAGGACGTACACACTCCATTATCTCAAATACAGACTGTCGTCTGGGAGTTTCCGAGAACAAAGATATACTTGAGACGATTCTTTCGTGGATGAAGAAATATAACATAAAGCCATATGATGAGGTTACTTGCAAGGGGTATATTCGACATGCGTTAATTCGAAAGGGCTTTAGAACAGGGCAGATAATGATTTGTCTTGTTGTTAATGATGATAAGCTTCCTAAAAGTAAGGAACTTGTTGAGTCTCTTCTTGTTCTTAATGATTCTCTTGAAGCGACATATGGCAGCAGGATTAAGAGTATATCTTTGTCCGTAAATAAAGAAAAGACTAATGTAATAATGGGTAATTCCTATGAGGTTCTGTGGGGAGAGCCTGTAATTGAAGATATCATGAATGTAGGTGGAAAATCTCTTAATTTTAAGATTTCGCCGTTGTCGTTTTATCAGGTTAATCCTATTCAGGTTGAGAAATTGTACGGAACAGCAATAGAATTTGCATCTCTTACGGGCTGTGAGGAAGTATGGGATTTGTGTTGCGGAATAGGAACAATCACCTTGGCGATGGCAAATAATGCTTCCATGGTACACGGAATTGAAATTGTGCCCCAGGCTATTGAAGATGCCAAGAAAAATGCTGTTGCTAACGGAATTTCCAATGCAGAATTCATATGTGCTCCTGCTGAGGACTACTTGCCGAAACATGCAGCCACAATTAAAGCTGATGTAATTGTAATGGATCCGCCCCGTAAGGGAATGGACGAAGAAGCGCTTAAAGTTGTTGTGGGTGCTGCGCCGTCAAAAATCGTCTATGTAAGCTGTGACAGCGCCACCTTGGCCCGAGATTTGAAATATTTATGCTCACAGGGTTATGAATTAAAACGTGTCCGTCCCTGCGATATGTTCTGCAATACGGTGCACGTTGAGACGGTTGCCTTGTTGGGTTGGAAAGGCGCGGATGATTATATGTATGTTGATTACGCTCCGGATCATCACGTTATACAGGGCGGAAAGGCTACATATAGGGAAATCACTGAATGGATTCAGGACACTTACGGTACACATGTCACCAATTTGAATATTGCTCAAATCAAGGACAAGTGCGGCTTCGATAAGCGGGAAAACTATAATAAAGGGGCTGAAGGTCATAGAATCCCTAATTGTACGCCTGAGAAAGAGAAGATGATAATGGAGGCGTTTAAGCATTTTAATATGATCTAAAATCCAAAAAAATGTCATCAGAGAAAATATCTCTGATGGCAGAATATTATATAACATGTATTCAAATATATATTTTAACCCAAATTCGGATTTCTACCTCGAAATCTTATCCCTGTCGTGTGTCATTGCTAGGACTCTCTGGTTTCTTATTTCGAATAGGTATAGGCACAACAATTAATCCGTCTTCGTCAAAGTGTACGCCCGGCATTCTAGATGCAAAAACGTCGAAAACCATGTCTTTAAAAGACTGTTCCATTTCTTCTGTTGTTATTTCTCTTTTGTCCTTATTATCCATTCTTTTGATTCCTTTCGTTAGATAAGATTTATGTTATCAAATATCTTTTTTTACAGGATGCGACTGGCTTCGCTATGCTGGTTGAGTAGATATTCGTATAATAGTCGGATCGTAAGGTCAAAGATATTTACTGTGGGCATAGGCTTTTTCTCCTTCTCCGAAAAGAAGAGAAGATTCAACCTTTTTGCAACTGCTAGCATTTTTTCGTACTCCTCGTCGGAGTACTGGTCAAATTGGCCGGCTTTAGCTGCACTAGCAAAATCTAGAGACGGATTCTCAATCATTAATCGGACAGACATGTTGTGGAGAAAATCAGGGTCCTCGTTTGCGGAAGGAACAATGTGAATTGTCTTAGGTAGACAATATCTATCAAGATTATAATCTATTTTCATTTCGTAACTTTCCTTTCTTTCCATGAACGAACAACATTTATATGTTTATCGTTATAACCATCCTGTATTCTTCTGGTCCGGTATTTGGGATTGAGAGATTCAGCAGAATAATCCGCAGGTAGTTGCAATGAGAAAAATATCGGGAACAGAAGGTGATAAAGCTCATAAGCATTAATAATCTTTTGCTCTTCTTCGCTGCCGGATATGAGTTTTTTGAATATGCTTATTTTGGAGCCACATAACTTCAATATTGGTTCGAGGCTTTCAAGTAACACATCAGTAACTCTCTTAATGCTGTCTTGTGATGACAGAGAAAAGGTGCGAAGTAGTTTCTCGCCATCCGGATATTGAAAGAGATTATCGTTCCATATAGCTTCTAAGACGATACCAACAGATGTATCATAAAAATTCTTCACGCTATCATTGTACTCATAGGCACGGGAAAGCAAATCAAGGATGTTCCTAGCAGCAATAATTCTGTAAAAAACAGTAGTGCTGAGATTATCTTCTGATGTAATCTGTTCATCCAGACTTGCAGCTATCATAATATAGTCTGCAATAGGCATCGCTGGAAGATAAAAATGGCTTATCCCAAAATCTGTAAGAACCCATCGTAATTTATTGAGACCGTATTTAACAAGACCTTTTGGAAATAGATCTTCGACGTGAGTCTCACCGAAACCGGACATAAAGTAGAGCAATCTCAACTGTTCGGTGGAAGTTCGAATATCGTTCATAGTAAGCAATCCTTTCTCATCGAATATAGATTTCTTTGACGTCGGGGTCATTGAATAGTGCTTCGTCAAGTTCTTCAAGAATGGCATTTTTAACTCCTCTGACACCGGTACGAGCTTCATAAGAATCTTTGGCGTACTGTTTCATCTTCTTTGGTGAGATTTTTATTGTTATACCAAGCTCCACCTCTAGCTTTGATGCGGGACTATATTTTGGATTGCTGAGCATTTTGAAATAACTCTTTTCGTCCATATTAGGACTGATGATGATGCGAGAAATACGACCAACAAGTTCCGGCCACTCTGAAAGCGTATCGAGTACAAGCTCTTTTGATACCTGCTTATGGTGAGATTTGCCGGACTCGCATATGTTAGCATTAAATCCGATAGGTGTACTGGATCTTTGGTCAGTTATGTTTGAAAAAGATCCGAGAAGGATAAAGAACAGCTTAGACGTAGATACCCAAAATGGTTTATCTTCGTTTGTTGATGCGTTAATTTTTGCATCTGTTGAATCAAAAAGCACTAGAAGCTCGCTTAGAACACTGCTTCCATTGAAAGAACTTGAATCAACAGATTTTTGTAGGGTTCGATTAAACTCATCAATCACGACGAAACAAGGTTTGTTGCCGTCTACGTCCAACTTACTTAGGACTGTAGTTACATGGTTGCCTCCACGGTAAGCTTGGGGTACAAGGCTTGCTCCGTCGGTTATTACGAAATTCTCGACGATTTCGGATAGCAGGGATGCCACATATGACTTTCCAGAGCCGCTTTCAGAAGCTATTAGGATTACCTTCTCAGAGTTTATGCCTTTGAGGGCTTTATATATGAATGTTGAAATTGCTCTCTTATACGCTTCTTGACCGTAAACTCTTTCATTTAGGTAATTGTATATACTCTGGGGAGAACTAAGGATTTTATTATTGTTGTATTTTTTACGGAATTCGAAAGCATCCGAATAAAAGTCCGGTGTTTTCATATCATCCCATGGTGTTGTTCGAACTGACATATGAGGCTCCTTTCTGAGTAATATGTAAAAAGAGCCAAGGCAGATGCCCTGGCTCTTGAAAGAGATTAAGCGACCTTCTTTACGGTTCCGGATTCTCGCGTGAAGTAGTATACGGAGTCTG
The DNA here is from genome assembly GCA_045629045.1 of Lachnospiraceae bacterium. GTDB lineage: Bacteria > Bacillota > Clostridia > Lachnospirales > Lachnospiraceae > JAILLW01. Next base: position 16,120 of record JAZQQM010000002.1, on the reverse strand, counting down.
CTAGAAAGTCTTCATCTGATACAGTATTTTGGTTGATTTCAGAAACCATAGCAGCCATTTCGGACCATCTTTCGGGATCTGCGGCCATAGCATATGGCAAAATAACCAGTTCATGACGAGACGATGGAAGCAATATGATATCAGTACCTAGTTTGTTTGCTATATCGCCGAGGACTTTGGTATCAGCAATGTATACCGCGCCGTTAATGCGAGATTTGTTGCTGAGAATATGCATATCATTATCAGTATCAGTTTCTAAACCAGAAGCGTCGAATGCGGGCATTATCTCTTTTAAAACGTCAAACATTGTTGCGAAGAATGGCGGATTGATTTCATGTAGATTTTTCCATGCCTGATCTTTAAGGTCCTCAAAGGAAATGCCCCATGTTTCCATGAGCTGAGAGCTGACAAGGATAGAGCCTTCACCGTCAGCCATATCTATTAAGATTCTGTAATATACTGCAAGATCGCAGATGCGCTCAAATGGAGCTGATTTAAGATACTCGGATGATCTTTCGAAATTGCAAACTGCAGGTATGATTTGCGTTTTTACGATGTCGTAGTCCGTGATGTTACTGACGTCTATATCCTGTGCACCTGCGATATTCTTTTTATAGACCTCTGTAACACGATTGACGATATCATCTATGGAAATATCATTATCGGAATATCTGCTGAAGAAATCATCAAGATATATCATCGGAGCCACGCGATTATTGTCTGATCTTAAAGACAATCCATGATAGATGATATTGTTGATCTTTGTTACCTGCTGAATTGCACCGTCCAGAGTTGGATCAGTGTCTCTTAAATTTGCAAGGACACCATCTTTTATCATTTCGAAGAATTCTGTCTTGTTCATATTTTCCCTCCATATTAAATAGCAGAGGTCGATTACAGGGCAATCGACCTCAAATACGCTCTTTTCTCGTTATCTATCAATGTTTGTATTGTTTTGTTGAAAAAGGCTTTTCTCTTGTAGGAATCACCCTCACGAACCGATACGAAGCGCACATCGTCGGAATCACCAAGATTAAGGGCAAGCTTATGGGGAATAACTTTGCCATTTCTATTTGTAGACTGACTTACAGCGTCTTCTGATAGCGGGAATGAGGCCCAGGATTCACCAACTTTGAATGAAATGCAGCGGAATGTTGAATTATCGGCTTTCGACTTCTGCTGGCGGCATAGTGCTTCTGGATAGTTTACGATACAGTCCGTGGATATGACAGAAGCCGATACATCTCTTGCTTTTGGCATGAAATCTCCTTTCCGGCATGAATACATGCCAAAATTGATCTATAGTTTTCGCTTTAATTATTTAGTTGGGGGCGGTGATAACTGCCCAAATAAAAAACCTGACCGAAGTCAGGTTTTAGTATAGTTTTTTGCTATCTGAAATAAGGATTAATCGTTAAGATTCTGAAAGAAGATGTCATTAGAAGGATGAGATTTAAGTTTTGCTAAGCTGTTATTAAATCTTTGCTTGAAATAATCATATTTAGCGCGTATGGCTGCTGCGTCTTTGAATTCATTTACATTACTTGGTGTAGATTCGCATATCAGGTTGTTGCCGGAAACTTTACATTGAAAAAACCATGAACACTTAATATCTCTATGAGAGAGATCGTTAGGAAATCCTAAGCATATAAAGAAGCCGCCTGCCCAAATTGCCTTGCTATCAATTAGGTCAAAGTTCGTCGTGCTTCTTAACAGCTCAACATTCTGGCTTAAAAATTTGTTGATGTAGCGGGGGCAATAATCTATATCCGGGTTATGCATTATTACAGCATCAGTGCTGGGCATGATGCGAATTGTCTTTTGAATGCTTCCGTCAAATACAACTGTTGATTTTTCAGAAAGAGCATCTGTGATGGCAGCTAAAATAGTGCTATAAGAGTATTCGCCATATTCAAATGAAATATTAAGGCATAGTCTATTAATAAATCGACCTTCTCTAACGGATTTTTCAGCTCCGGAAAAGTATGCATTCCTCATGCGGCTTTCCATCGAAGATGACAATCCCTTGATGTTCAGGGATTCAATCATATTATCAAAATCTGAAAGACTATAGCCGGCATCACGAGCTGCATCTAACATATCATCGGTCTTTAGCTTTGTTGATGAGGTGGAACATCCATCTAATATATCGCGAATCACATCTGGTGGTACATTTGAAACGAGATCTGATATCTCATAAGGGTGTTTGTGAAGTCTTTTCGCTGAATATGATTGATGTAAAAGGTATAGCAGGCATGAGGAGAAGGATCCGGTCGTCTCTATGCCGTGATTGGAGAGTAATACATCATCTTCGATTGGACGAAATACAACATGTATATTTTTGAGGGTACTCCTGACTACGAACGATCCGTTTCGATCTACCTTCTTGATTATTACATGATAGTGATTCTTTTTTACGGCTGTTCCAAGATGCTTTATTGCAACAACAATGAGGTCTGAAGGCGAGATGGCTTTTATAGCATTATAAAATGCATCTTCCCCATCCGGAAGCTGTTCAGCGTAGAATGTAGCGGAAAGGGTTTTTGTGGTTTGGGAGAGTTTGAGGGTTTTTGGTTTTTGTTCCTTCATGGTGACTCCTTCCGATTATAAAAGAAGTAGTAAATGCTACTACATTATAACACTAACTCGTTACTAACTCGCAAGACGTAGCATCAAATATAGTAAAAGATGTAGTAATTGCGTGCGTATATAAGTATTATAACTCATAACGCACAATACGTAAATGCATAATTGGAGTTATGAAATGAGTTACAAAAATACCTATACATTCTATACATATCCTCACTGATATTGATTTTGCTTGATTTGCGGGGTGTGAGTTTCTATACGTAAAGTCTATACACTTTTTGAACATGATTGAAAAAGCGATGAAAAGCTACGATTTCAGGCATAAAGATCCCGATTTGCTATGTATAGAATATCCGAAACTTTCTATACATGATTAGATAATGAAACTAGATTTACATGAGTAGGAGTTGTGATAGGCTTTCCGCCTTTGGCAAACTACCCTAAGGCTAGGTTGCCGCTTTGCCAAGTAATCACAGCTCCGCGAGGCTCATGTCAATCTGGTTTCTTATTATATGCATTTAGAGGATGCGTTTAAAAAGTAATAAAATGCACTTGCGAGATACGATAATAAGTGTTATTATTTTATATGAATATAAACGGTCGTTAAGATTCATATTCGGCAGATGGGAAGGAGGTCTGTTATGATATACGGATACGCTAGAATTTCAACAGCAAAACAGGATATTGATAGGCAGATACGTAACATTATAGCTTTAGAACCTTCTGCCAAGATATATCAGGAAGTGTTCACCGGCACAAAGAGAACCGGAAGAATAGAACTTCAGAAGCTGCTTGATAGGGTAGATGCCGGAGATACTATTATTTTTGATTCGGTTTCCAGAATGAGCAGAAATGCGGAAGAGGGCTTTAAAATGTATAAAGAACTCTACGATAACGGCGTAAATCTTATGTATATTAATGAACCATATATCAATACCAGCGTGTATCGTGATGCCACAAAGACAATGGTTCCAATGACCGGAACTGACGTGGATGTGATACTTGAAGGTGTTAATGAATATCTACTGACCCTTGCAGAACAGCAGATTCGGATTGCATTTGAACAAGCCCAAAAGGAACGCGATGATCTTTCTGAACGTACAAAGCAAGGAATCGAAACGGCAAGACGTAAGGGAAAACAGATTGGACGCGCTAGAGGAACTAGAGTAGATACAAAAAAAGCTGAGTTGTGCAAGAAAAAAATGCTTAAATACAGTAAAGCATTTGGTGGAAGTAATACGGATAAGGATCTTATTTCGATGCTCGGCATTGATAAGAATACATACTACAAGTATAAGAGAGAACTTTTAGCCGAAAAGGCATAAGAGATAGGTCTGTCTTATTGGAACGGTAAAGGACTAAGATCAGATAATAAAACATACTTTAAAACGTTCAGAGGATAGTTGCAAGTGAAAGAATCAAACAGTAAGAGGCATTTTATGGAAGATAAAAAGAAAGAACAAATTGAGGAATTGAAGAGAGATCCCTTCGAGGAATATATAAAGCTTGGAGAACCTGATAAGGCGGATAAAGCCTATGCGTGGCAGACTGCAGTAGGTTTGCAGGATGTTGATAAATTGCGTCCTTCTGAGTATTTGCTTGATACAGCAAAAGAAAATATTGACGGCAATATTTCTATTGATGAAGTTAAGAAGAGGATAGACAGTTACTACAAAGAGTCTGCTAATCATATTCCCGAGGGAACTGAGGAGGCAGACAAGGTTTCTGTTCATATTGCCGAGATTTTATCAGATAGTTCATTCATTTTTTCTCCAGCGCAGTATATCTCCATTCATCGACGGCTATTTACTGGGGTGTTTTCTCATGCAGGTAAGATTAGGGACTATAATATCAGAAAAGATGAGTGGGTGCTTGACGGTGCTTCAGTTATGTATGGCGGAGCATTGGAACTTCGTGAGACGTTGGATTACGATTTTAAGACAGAGCAGGAGTTTTCTTATGCGGATCTGACAATGAGTGAGATTATAAGGCATCTTGCAAGATTTATTTCGCGATTATGGCAGATACATATTTTTTGTGAAGGGAATACCCGGACAACCGCTGTATTTTTCATAAAGTATCTTCGGTCGATGGGGTTTAATGTGACAAATGATGTGTTCGCAAAAAATGCATGGTATTTCAGGAATTCACTTGTAAGAGCAAATTACAGAGATGTGAAGAATGGCATTTATGAGGATATGTCTTTTCTTGAGACATTCCTTAGAAATCTGCTTATGGGCGAAAACAATGAATTGAAAAACCGATATATGCATATCCGATGGGGTGATACAACACATTTCGATGATAAACAACACATTAAACAACACATTAAACAACACATCGAGGATAAAAACAACATTTTGGAGACTCTAAATTCCAAGGAAATTTCATCTCGGACGAAGGAAAACATTGCTAAGCTATATGATGCTTTTGGAGTTGAAAAAGTATTCGGTCGTGCAGATGTTATTGATGTATTAAAGATCACAGAAAAACCGGCGTCTACATTGCTGGGAAAGATGTATTCATTGCATCTGACAGAAAAGATAATCGGTGCAGGGAAAGGAAGATACCGTTTCATCGTCTGATAGTTATTACGCAGAAGATGTGTGCCTTTTATAACTGTTCTTTTATACGTAATATTGAGGAGTAGTGGATTATAACCGCTACTCTTTCTTATTTTGTGTAACCTACGGCTACATCAGTACCTAGCAAATACTTCCGGTAAGTATTCCGGGATATGACCTATAACTTCTTCTTTAAATTCTATGTAATTCATCATGACTGCCTCCTTTTTTGATATGGATCTGGGCGGCGTAGGCTGTCAAAGAAGGTTCATGTCATGCGAACAGTGGAAGGGGGTGCTTGCGATATTGTGTTATGGGAAATGATAGAAAGACAAGTAATAATTAGGATGCAGAAGTGTTTAGATTAAACTGATTTTTCTTTTACAGAATGTCTATTATTGATAATATTTGCTCTTTAACTTTCTGGGATTTGTCTGAAAGGGCGAGCTCTATCTGCTTTTCAATGGGGAAGTTGCCTGCTTCGGTCTTGCCACCATAGAAATACTCGGTTCCAAGAAATCTGTCAATGCTGCAGTTAAGTATATTAGCAATCTTAACAAGGATTATAAGCGAAGGACGGGCATGACCATTCTCTATATTGCTGATATGACTCGGATTCACGTCAAGAAGACCTGCAATATATTCCTGTGTAAGAGACAGTTCTATACGTCTTTCCTTTATTTTGTTTCCTATAGACTTGAAGTCCAATTCCTCGATAACTGGTTTACTTTTGCATAGCATAATATTGTATCTCCGTGTGAGCTTTTAATGCTCTGTATTTACTATTGTTAATTTAAAACATCCTTTACGTTGGGAGAATAATCTGATACAATACAACATTAGCAATAACTATAGTTAAATATACCCGACTTACGGAGAATAGAGGTTGGGCATTTTAGTTGTGCGTATAAAAAACTAAAGTGGAGAATAATTATGGGAAACAAGAAGGTATTATCATTTTTTATGGTTGGAGTCTTGGTTGGAAGTATCTTATCAGGCTGTGGAAGAAAAGAAGTGGGAGATGATTCTTTTACTGTTACCCCAGAACCAGAAAAAATAGAAGAAAATGTAATAGAATCGGATGAGACAGAAAATGAAACAATCACAGGGACAATAGCAATTCAGGCGAGCATGCCATATGTTTTTTCAGAAGGTTATGCTTGGGTGCGTACTGAGACTCCTAATCAGCTTGCAGTAGTTGATACAGACGGAAATATCAAATTTACGCTTGATAATGCGTCTGAAGGAATAAAGGTAAGCAATAACGATGCGGCGAACGGAATCACATATGACCCGGTGGAAGCGACACCTTTCTATGATGGTGCGTCTGTCGTAAGTCCGTCCAGAGAGTTAGATGCGTATGGATATGCAATTTATGATGTAAACGGTGAATTGCTTGCTTCCAGTGAAGACGGTGATGATAATACTGATTTAAAGTTTCTTGGATCGCATAATGGGTTATACTTGATAGAAAAAACAAGTAGCGGTTTTGACGGAAATCATACTGTTGTTTATTGGATAGATAAAAATGGCAATATTAAGTCTGATGAAATCGAGGTTTCCAGGCGACTTTACCGGAAAGCACTGAGATTCTTGGATAATGGAGATATAGTTGACGGCGCTGTGGGCATTATTGATGGATTATACATAGATTTATGTGACAATAATATTTATTCCAACATGGATGTTGAAACAATTAAAGGGTATATGGTGCAAATACTCGGAAGTGAGGATGTCATTCCTTTATGCTATCACGGTGGCGGTACATATGGTTATGTAGACACTGTAGTAGGAAATCTTTACTATGCAACCGAGTTCGCTTCTGAATATGAGAATTTGTCTCGAGAACTTAGCAATGGAACTCTTAACGGATGGTATGATAAAGACTTTAATCTTGTGGTAAGTATTCCGGACTATCCCGAGGGTGTTGAGGTGGTTGAATTAGGTCAGTTCAAAGACGGATATGCGCCTGTGGAACTTAGGGGTGCTGATGGGAAATACTATTTTACGCTTGTTGATAAATCAGGCAATCAGGTATACGAGCCTGTTGGCGGCGTGGAAAATGTGGCATGTTTAAACGAATGGTCATATTATTTCGAGAATGGATTTATCGTTTTTATCGGCTCTGACACAAGCGGACGCACTTATTATCTAATTGATAAGTCCGGTAAGCTTTATGATATTTCAGATGATATTTCAGCTTTTGACGGAACGTTGTACACAGATATGGACTATGAGAGTTATGTTATTTCAATCGCTGAAGGTTTCAAATATGTTCCTGACGGTAGCCTTCTCTATCGTAAACTCGATGGCACACCGTTTGATCAGGCTACTCTCGGAAAAGATGCCGTAAATGTTCAGTTTAATCAAGCTTATAAGAAATAATTAACTATTGGTGTTGTAGGAGGAATAGAGAGGTATGTACTGTGTGAACTGTGGTGCGGAAAACAGTGATCAATCTAAGTTTTGCTTGAAGTGCGGACATCCGTTATCGAATGCTAAGGTTGTAGATAAAACTGAACCTGTGAGGAAAAAATCCGGAAAGTTGTACATAATTCTTACCGCGCTTGTTCTAGTCGTAACAATTTTAGTAGTGTCAGTTTTTGATCTTTGGCCATGGAGTTTTAAATCTGACGAAAAGATAGCTGATTCTAATACAGGTAAAACGGATAGAGTTATTTCCGATTCTGACATAACTACTATCAAGAATTTTTCCCTTGATGCGATAGCGGACGAGTGTCCCGAATGTCAGGAAGCGCTGGATTCATATATCCAATTGATATCGGTTGCGCAGGATTGGACGGCGTCCAAAGAAGATATGAATGCAGTCTTAAACCGGTTATCTTCTTGTATGCAGCATTCCTGCACTGCTGAGACAATATACGTGGAGGATATACCATATTCGTATGACGGTGGCTATGGTGTATATACGGGTTATTGGAAAGGAGCGGGACCTTCGGGGAAAGGGACTTATTTTGGCACAACTTATGGCAATATAGTTTCTTATGACGGTGATTGGGAGTTTGGTCTTCCGAACGGAGAAGGGGTGCTTTATGAGGAGAATTACCTAAGAGATTGGTGCAGAACTTATACCGGCGAGATGAGAAATGGTAAGCGTAATGGAATCGGATCGTGGATTGAGTACCATGAAGATATAGAAAGTATTAATCCTCATCCGGCATACAGAATATATGATGTGGCGGAATATAGGGATGACTGTCTTGCAGAAACAATTCATTGCGTGGAATATGATGCAAAAACAGGAGATATAAGAAAGTATTTTCATGCAGGGACTGATGAAGATGGCTATCCTCTTATGGGTGCCACATGGGGCGCAGATGAACTCAGTCCGGAGGAGCTAGATGCATTGGGTGTGACCGGATCTTTGTTTATCGCTGGTTCAATGATCTATTTAGGAAGCGAAATGGTTCGGTCATTCACCGATCCACATTATGCGGATAGTATTTATAAAGGGCAGACGCGTGAAGAACAGCTTGCTGAGCTGAATCAGTATCAACAGAAGAAAAATCAAGAATATCAGGAACAGCTGGAGGCTGACAATATTGCTGCAAACAAAGCATGGGCTAATTATATGCTTGATGGATATGAAAATGGTGAAATTGACGCATATGAAAATGATATAAATTACTGGAACAGTATAGTATATCAATAAAGGAGAAGAGAGAAATGTTTTGTTCGAACTGTGGTAATGAAATACAGGATGGTGCTAAATTCTGCGTAAAATGTGGAAAATCGATTGAAAATGTGGGAATGCCTGATAAGAAGCCTGCACAAAATGAACCAATGGCAGATAAGAAGGATGGGAAGCGGATTATTCTGATTGTGGCAATTATTGTTTGTGCAATAATGATAGTCTTACTGGCAATCAACAAAATTGCTGGAAACAGACAATCAACTGATAATCAGCCTAACGATTTTGAGCAAAGTGTGAACGATGAAGATGAGAAAAATTCACAAAATATAAAAGGTGGTTATGATTCCTATGAGGATGTCATAGATGCTTATTACCAAGCGGCATTTGATAAGGATGTGAAGGGGGTTGTGGCTTGCTATCCTGAGAAAATGCAGAGTATGATGCAAAATCTTTATAATAAGTATCGTGGGGGAGATTACTTTGGCGATCAGGCTGTTTTCAGATTTACAACAGAAGCGGATGGCAATGAATACTCCTACATGCTGGGAGAACTCTTGAATTTAAGTGCTGATGAACAATCGGAAATTGAATCAAAATATGGTATTTCTTTCGACGAGGCTTATACAGTAGAAACGTCGCTTTCATGCAAATATGAGCAGGAAATGATGGGATCGTCGGGATATGTTACAGAGTCGACATCAGCACCATTAAAGGTTGCTAGGATCGGAGAAAAATGGTTTCTGATAGAAGGAACCGCTGAATGGATGTGGCAGCAACAATAGTCTGATGCATGATTGTTTCGATGTACAAATGATTATCAAAAACTATTGTCCTCATTCGTTCAAGCGGATGAGGATAATTTTATGCTGTCGATGCCAAAGGCATCGATCATACTGGGGAGAGTGCCGGCTGTGCCGGCCACACAAAAAATGATAAATGGCCAAAGGTCAGATCTTTTGTGTGTCACTCCCCCTTATGCCCTTTTTACATTTTGAGGAGGGGTACATAGTATATCTGACGATTTTGGCACAAAGCTTGATATATCAAGGGATTTGACTGTCGGAGTAGTACCCTGTACCTACCCTGTACTACCCGGTACTATCTCTACAAACCGTGTAATCACGTCACGTGGTACACTGTACTTTTTGACAAGTAGTCGCACAGTACCTTGTACCTATACTAATAGCCCTGTAAGGGCTTTTTTTTAGTCTCTTCTCGAAGTGATCTAAGGGGAATCTAGGAGCTATCTGGACACAAATGATATTTCCCTGACCAGGTTAGCAGCGCAGATGCTGACCAATGCCGCTTGTCGGCAGTGGAGGGACAGGGAATCTTTGAACAAAAATGCATGCTCCGAAAATAAAAAATGGTCTCTAAAAGTTCCACAATGAGACCACTTTATCATGAAATCAACCCATCTTTGGAACTTATAGGGTCCAATTATTCCAAATTAATTCAAAAATAACCCATGTAATATCCAGAAAGAGGTCAATTTATTAAAAAGTAGCCCATAATCTGCCCACGAGATATCCATATGAAGCCCCAACTTTAGAATAGAGATTCTGGTAGGGTTGAAGCAAATTGTTCTACAAGTTTAAATTGAAATCTTTATTATATAAATATTATATAATTTTTATATAAGCAATACAGCCATTTGAATTAGAGGAGACACAAGTATGGAAAAAAAGATAGGGGCGGTAGAGCGAACAGTTATGTCTGTTTCAATAAGTGTAAATGATAAGAATCTGATATTGGTGGAACTAAGTGAAAAATATACCCCGAGATTTCTCCCGGGGTTATATTTGTTTTTATTCTTTTCGCTTATATTTACTGCCACCATAATCTAAAGTGTTGCTTGATGTTATGGTGAGCGTAATGGTGTGATATTCCAGAGGACAACTTATAGTATTTCCGTCCACCGAATAATTAAAGTTATCTGTTGAATTTCCCCAATCCATTAATCCGGTGCCGTCATCATTGAATGTAAACACTGCGGTACTGTATCCGGTCGGATCATACCATGTTCCGATAAGAGCTGATGTTGGATCGACAAATAAGTTTTGTTCCGAAATAGTGTCGGAGCCTCCGCTTTGATTGTCGCTTTCGGACATCGTTTGCTTTAATTCTTCATATGCTGATGCATAAAAATCGTACAATGGTGATAATTGTTCTTTCGGAACGCTAATAAAAAGCATTATATTATTGAGATAACGGCATCTGTCTCTATTGTCAGTCCAAACGGGTATGGTTGTATTTTTGGGTTTGTTGGTTTCGTTTGCGAGTGATTCTCCGTCCATTTCAATTTTAATGATATCTATTTCATATGTGGCATCGTCAATAACAAGAGACAGGGTATGTGGCATATTTTCTGTCATATCAATTCCGGGAAGAATGCCTGTGCTGGGTACTCCGGGATCTATCATTTCATCTGCACTTTGCTTTGCTAATCTCATAAAAGCATCATTTATTACATCTGATTGAGAGATGACTAATGACTCATACAGATTGTTGAATATTACATCCGTGCGCTCGGCCAAAGTTCCGGTGAAAATATTTTCGAAACGGCCATTTTCATCAAATGCTTCCATTCCGCATGATTGATCTGTATTACCAGTCAGGTCACTTGAGAAGTACGTGGCATCATTATCATCAGAAATAAAAAAGGAAGCCTTGGAATATGTTCCATCCGGGTTATAATTAATTACCAATTTAATTTGTTGGAGTTCCTTGTCGGTATATTTCTTTTGTGGGTTATCGCTTTCACTAATTGAATCTCTTTCTGAAGCGATTTCTGTAGATGTTTCAACAGAAGATGTGTTATTGCTCTCTGCAAGCGCAGGTTTTTCGGTTGATCCGCAACCGGTAAGTATAACTGCTAATAGTAAAAGTGTTATTATTTTTTTTGACATTGAATTTATTCCTCTCTTAAATCAGTAGTTTTATTCTAACACAAAAGGCATATGGTAGGGATAGAAACCATAAATTATTTGATAGATTAATACACAAAATAAAAGCAGGCGGATAGAATGTCCATCCGCCTGCTTTTTCTTCCTTTTGACCACAACAAAGGATTATTCCGTAATAATTGTTGTTAATTAATCTTAAATATGAAGTCCCTGAAGGATCTCAGGAGTCATGTCTGCTGTAAGAATCTTTACAGACACAACTGTATACGTATAAGCATCAAAAGTCATTTCAACAGTAGCTCCGGATACGGTGTTCCATGTAAGAACGATCGCACCGTTGTCAAGCATTGTACCTTCCGAAGGAGCGTACTTAGCAACTACATCGGCAACTGTTGAATCAGCAGTAATTGTATCGGCTACAGTAATAGCAACATCAGGTGAAGCAAAATTAGCAGTAAATCCAACGATCTGGCAGTCATCAATTCTTGCATAATCATCCGAAGGATTCATTACAAGAACAGCTGCACCTGTGCGCTCATAAAGGATATTCATAACAGACTTAGGCTGCATGATAGGATATGCAAGTTCTGTTTCACCAATTGCAACGCATGATATATATGGAAGATTATTGTCTACCGCCCAATTGTATTCAGGTGTTGCAACATCACTTCCTGTAAATAATGCGTTAAATGCTTTTCCATCAGTATTAACAATCTTATTATTACCGTTTTCACTCTGTGCCCAGCTATAGTGTACACCTTTTGCATATAAACCGACGAATGGATTCAAACCTACATAAAGACTCATATCACCAACAGCATCAGATGCCCAATATTCGTTTATCTTTGGCGCAAGATCATCTGTCGAAGGTGATCCGGATGCAGAGTATACTGCAGGAACAATAGGTGTCTTGACGGTTTCTGTACCATAAGGCTGATTGACTGTAATCTCGAAACCGGACATTTTGTCATCAGCTGTTGCTGTGTACTCAAATCCAAAATACTTATCAATTGTATCAGCTGTAAGTTCAACCTGTTCCTCGACTTTTTCGATAGGTTCCTCTTCAGGCTCTTCTACATCAGCCCTTTCTTCCTTTTCTTCTTTTTCCTCTTTTTCCTCTTGTTCTTGTTCCTCTTTAACGTTGGATGGCTCTTCTTTGCCGCCACATGCAGCAAGGCTGAGTGCCATAGATACACAGAGTAATACGGTTAAAAACTTCTTTTTCATAATATATTCCTTTCCTTATTAAAAATTTGGATTCCCCAGTAAATTATAGTAGGGTTACCAATCATATGCAAGCCAATCATAAAGCATAAGATTTCTATGGATAGGAGGCTTGTTCGTATGATAACTTATCGACCATTTTGGGATTACTTGAGAACCAAGAATATTAGCAGTTATAAATTGATATATGAATACGGCATCAATAGTTATACTATTGATAGATTACGTCATGATAAGCCTTTGAAGACGACGACAATTGACAATCTATGCAAAAGGTTGCATTGCGACATATCTGATGTTATGGAGTATGTGCACGAGAGTGTTGATGAATATACGCCGGGCTAATCCATTTTTCTTCTGTTTTTTTGACTGGGATAACAATATATCCCTCATCATCACGATGGACTTCTGGATTCTTTTCGGAGAAAATCTCAAAAACTTTATCTTTAAAAGAGTTGAGAATATTATTGCAAAAAAAGAACATTGTCGTAAAGTGCATGCAACTCTCTTGATGGAAGTAAGAGGTGAATTGCTTGATTTGAATGATGATATAGTTATGGGAAAAGAGCCCTTTGAACCAGTTGATTCCGACACATTGGACGAAAGCATAAGCGCGGATCAATGTGAGAATCAAGAAGTATCTAAGTAATTCAGAAATATTAAACGATAATTGTTACAATTCGTGAAAAGTGCCACATCGAAACAGGCTTGTTTTATGCGCTTGAACAGGTCTGTGGCGTTTGTGGCATTTTTTATGTTGGGATTATTATGCCGCGAAAGGCTCTTTATATGAGTAGGCATATGGTAGGCTTATATGCCTTGGCAACCCTGCCGTAGGCACTGGGATTGCCCTTGTGCCAAGAAAACCATATGCCGCGGAGGCTCATGTAAAGGGCATCGTGGAATAATATATTTTGTCAAAGAATAAAGGAAATAGCGGTACGGACATCATAAAAATAAGATTGATATCTATAATGAAAAATTATATAATTTTTAATGAAAAGATTCCTTAAACGGAGGTACGACAATGAATAAGAAAATAGAAACCGTAGAACGGACCGTAATGTCAGTTTCGTTAAGTGTGAACGATAAAAATAAGCTAAAAGAACTTGCTGCAAAACACGAAGTGACCTCATCTGCTTTACTAAGTCAGTGGATAAAAGAAAAATATCAAGAAGAGATTGCTGATGCCGGCAAAAAATACAATTAGGTAGAGGAAAGGTGAAAAAAATATGGCAGGTGAAAAGAAAAAACAAAAGACTTGCTATTTGTATACACGTGTATCCACAGCAATACAGGTGGACGGATATAGTTTGGAAGCACAAGAGGAGCGTCTACGTAAAGAAGCGGATCATCGCGGGTATAAGGTAATTGAAGTATATTCCGATGAAGGAAAATCAGGAAAGAATATCGCTGGTAGAGATGCGTTTAGACAGATGCTGGAAGACATCCAAACAAAAAAAGATAAGCCGGACTATGTATATGTTTTCAAACTTTCGAGATTCGGTAGAAACGCTGCGGATACTCTTAATTCGTTACAGATATTAGAGGATTACGGAGTGAGCCTGCTGTGCGTGGAAGATAGCATTGATAGCGCTGGTGCCGCAGGTAAACTGATGATTGCGGTATATGCTGCAGTGGCAGAGGCAGAGCGTGAGAATATTCATGTGCAGACTATGGCCGGACGTTGGCAAAAGGCAAAGAATGGTGGTTGGAATGGCGGTTTTGCACCATATGGTTATAAACTGGTGGATGGAGAATTAAAGATTGCTGAGGATGAAGCAGATTTGGTTCGTGAGATTTTTGCAATTTATATCGAAGGAAAGACCGGCATCAATACTGTTGCAAGGCGGTTGAATGAGCGAGGCTTCAAGAAGAAAATTCGTAATAACGCAAACACTGATCGCATAGGCGCGTCATTTGTAAAAGCAGTATTGGATAATCCTGTCTATGCGGGCTATTTGCCATATGGTAGAAGAAAAACAGAAAAGATTGACGGGACAAGAAATGAGTTCCATGTAGTTAAGCAAGCAGAATATGACCTTTTTGAGGGTAAGCATGAAGCAATCATTTCTCGAGAGACTTGGAATATTGCGCATAAAAAACGCGAAGAAAACGGATATGTGCGCGAGAAGACTCATAGCTTGGAGCATTCTCATATTTTGTCTGGAATATTGAAATGTCCGGTTTGTGGGGCACCGCTATATGGAAATGTGAATAGAAAAAAGAAAAAGGATGGATCCGGTTACTATAAGGACTGCTGGTACTATGTTTGTAAAAACCGTCGAACAGTTGGCGGAGTTCCCTGCACGTTTAAGAAGTACGTGAAGCAGGATGATATTAATATGGAAATGTTTGGTATAGTAGCTGATATATTTCAGCGTGATGCTGTGAATGAAGGAAGAGCCATTGATTTTCTAAATGAAGAGCTTGATATTGATAGTTTAAAAGAGAAAGTAAAGGAACTATCAAATCAAAGAAGAACAATTGAAGGTAAAAAAAATAAAATGCTCGCTAAAATGGCAGATATGGATGCCGAGGATCCTTTGTATGATGAGTTATACGCAAATTATGACGGGCTAATTCGCGGGTTTACGACAGAGTTAGTTGACCTTGATTCACAGATACGTGAGATAAAAGCGAGCATTGATTCTAATGGAGCACGCAGGGAATCTGTTGAAAGGGTCAAGGAAATTATAAATACAATGTGGGATCATTTGGATATGCTTCCACAGGAGTATGTTAAGCAGTTTATGAATAGTTTCATTGACAACATTCAGATCTATGAGGAGCCTGATAGTATAGATGGTGTTAATTTTTGGGTTAAGAGTCTTCGTTTCAAAGTACCTATGCTGAAAGGAACGCCGGATGAATTTGATACAATCGAATTCAGGAGAGAATCCCAACCCAATGAAGAACATGTTGAAACGGTAGTATTGATGTCAAGGGATAAGGAATGATGGCTGAAAAGTGCCTGTTTCAGGTTTTTTTCGCATATCTGCTGACATTCAAATCGCTCACTCGGAGTGCTGACAGCGTGTGAGAGAACATATCTTTGCATGAAAAATCCGGCTGGAAAAATTGAGTTAGTGATTTAGATGTTTTTGTAAAAAGCAGTTCAGCGCACCCAACCGTTGAGAGTATGGTGGTGTGCGGTTTAGATGTCAGGGAAAAATCCGGTA
>JAZQQM010000001.1:0-110827 GCA_045629045.1 Lachnospiraceae bacterium | reverse complement strand
GAATGTCTTTGTTTTTTCATAACTTTTGATTTTATCATCAAGCATCAAGTTATACACTTTACGACAACACCCGAATGTTTTTTGAAACTTTATTTCTTGTTCAGTTGTAGGATATATTCGATATTTGATAGCTCTGTTCATACTTATATTATACCAAACACGTGTTCGTTTTTCAAGTATGAACTTATTATTTTTCGCTTTCATCTCGGCACTTGAAGAACCGAGAATTCCCGCTTTACTTCTTAAAACAGTGTTTTTCAACAAAATACATGCTAATTTTAACATACCCATTTATAAAATCATAGAATTAAAAAAACAGATCTTCGAAAAATCAATTTCGTTTTTGACCTGTTTTTTCACAATTATAATTCCTTTATAACCTCGGTAATCGATGTTTTTTTGATTCTTTTTACCGGGAGAATTACCGATATCACGGTTGCCGCCAAAACAACCGATAATATCGCAACGATTGCAGCAATAGGAAGACTCCATTCGTCTCCGAAATGCGAAGTAATCAACATATTGTAAGATATACAGTGTAACGGTATTCCTACAGCCATACCTATAATTATTCCTGTTATCGCATATGTCGCACCTTGCGAAAATATCATTCTTCCTAGTTCATCGTCATCAAGTCCGATTGCGCGCATAATTCCCAATTGTTTTGTCCTTGCCTGAGTACTCATAGAAATGCTGTTTACTATGTTTATTATGCTTATTAATGCCAGTAATGAAATAAACGCATAAACAGTTATATTAAATGCATAGTAAATAGATGTTGTTTCTTTGTTGTCCTCTCTTCTGTCGGAAATAATCACATCGTCATCGAATATATCCCTTATAACATTTTGATTGCTGTCAAAAAATTCATCAGCCATTTGAATATCGATTGTAGCATACTTACTCTTTCCAAAAAGTTCTTCAAAAGTCTCTTCCGAACAGATTACCGTAGGTATGTCCGAAGATGAAAAAGGCGAATTATTTAATGCCGCACCTATTTCATACGGCTGTCCTTCTATATAAACGACATCTCCCACTCTTAAGGGATTTTCCTTGTCATACACCGTAAGAACATACCCTGACTCTTTTGAAACCTTATCCACATCGCCTTTGATCAAATCTTTTTTTGCCCATCCAAATTGCAACTCGTCATAGGATATCAAATCTATCACGTCAACACTCTTATTGCTTTCAACCTCAACTTGCGAATACATTCGTCCGAAAGCATGCTTTACTTCAGGCATTGAATTCAGTTCATCCGCAATTTCTACATCAAGACTCGAGGAATAATTTGGTGCATATACTTCAATATCAGCCGAATAATCCCTAAGGCACGGAAGCGCACGTTCAATAAGTTGCAACATCGATACAAACACAAGACATACAACAATGCACAGTGCAAACGAGCCGGAAATCATAAACACACTTTTTTTAGAATCGAGAGCATATTTCATCCCGAGTTTTATGTCCGCTTTATCGGACAGTTTTCTTATTCCGGATTTTTTTCCTTCCACATTCATATTTCCGGAAGCCGCCGCAATCGGTGATGCCTTCGAAGCTTTTCTTGCAGGAAGCGCCGAGGCTATCCATACGGTTACAATTCCCGAAACCACTCCCATTATTATTCCTATGGGACTTATATAAAATAGTTTCAAATCCGCAAACTCACTGCTTATGGTTCTAAGTACCGCCGTAAGTCCCCATGCTCCGATTGTTCCAAGTGCCGCACCGACCGGAACTGCGGTTTTACACCAGTTAAGCGCCTCCAATCGTACAAGTTTTAGAATCTGTTTCTTGCTTGCACCTATGCACCGTAACATTCCGTAAAAAGAAATTCTTTCGGAAACGCTTGCCGAAATCGATCCCGATATCATCAAGACGCCCGCCAGAATAACAAATACAATCAATACAGCCGCAATATAATATATACCGACAATATAATTGTCTTCGCTGTTGCCATATGCCATAAGCAGCATTTCGTTTCGGGTGATTTCGTCCTCTGAAATTTTATGCAAAGACTTTATTTTTTCAATGTTTTTCTTCGCAGTGTAATTATTCTCCAATTGGTAATATCCGACTTCTTCAACTTCCAAACCGTTTGTTATCTCCCAAAATGCCTCAACCGTTACAAAGGCCCTGCAGGCATCATACATGTCGATGTTTTCGTCAACGAATCCCGATATTACCATTTCTCTCTCATCACACGGAGTCGATACTTTTACAATATCTCCCTTCTTTACTCCCATAATCTCTTTCATGCTTTCGTTCAAAATTATTTCATTCGAACACGACGGGTAGGAGCCTTCTTCGAAAGTTGACATCATTTTAAGATAATCCTCGTCACAACACGAAATGACTGCCGACTTTTTGTTAATATAGTATTCTTCGTCAAGATTATTATTCACCGTATCGTATCTTGAAAAATATTTCACAAAAGATTCGTCGGCAATTTCGAAAAGTTTATCCTCCGAAACATTCTCAACCTGAAAATGCCAATTGCCATGTTTGCCGGAGGCATGTGTTCTTTCCATTTTTACAGCTACATCCGCCATGCTGAAAATTCCCGTAACCATAAATACAGCAATTATTATACAAAGCAGAGTCATTCTGTTTCTTTTCTTTCTTTTCTTTGCGGAAAGCGGAACAAGTCCAAGATAACTTTTCATTATTCGCACCTCCCAAGATCCGTAAGAATTCCGTCCGAAACTTTGATAACCCTTTCCGCAGATTGTGCGATATTCGAGTTATGTGTAATCATAAGTATCGTCTGCTCATATTTTTTTGATGTTTCTTTCATAAGTGCTATAACTTCACGACTGTTTGACGAATCAAGATTTCCGGTCGGCTCATCTGCAAGAATAAGAGCGGGTCTTGAAAACAAAGCCCTTCCTATTGCTACTCTCTGTTGCTGTCCTCCCGACAATTCACTCGGAAGATGTTTTCTTCTATCCTTTAACCCAAGTATCTCGAGCATTTCATCCAAGTGCTCCATATCAGGTTTTCTCTTATCCAAAAGCACCGGGAATATTATATTTTGCTCAACCGTAAGTTCCGGAACCAGATTAAACGCCTGAAATATAAATCCGATGTTTCTTCTTCTGAACACCGTCAGATTCTTTTCTTTCATGGAAAATATATCATTTCCGTCAATAATCACTTTTCCCTCGGTAGGATAATCAAGTCCTCCTATCAAATTCAAAAGAGTCGATTTGCCGGAACCCGATTCACCTACTATCGCCGCAAATTCTCCTTTATCAAGTGAAAATGTCGCACCCTTAAGTGCTTCGACTTTAGTCTCGCCGCTTCCGTATGTTTTCGATAAATTATTTACCTCAAGCAATTTCATATTTTGTCCTTTCTTGACTTCGATTGTTAATCTTCACTTGATTTTATCAACCGACTCTTACAATTATATGAATCTTTTCCTACAAAACTGTAACCTTCTTATTATATGCTTTGCTTCATAAAACAAAACGGTTATTGCTTATATGTTGCAATAACCGTCCGATTCATTCAGTTTTCAAATATACTTTAAATATACTTCCTTTATCTATTTGCGACTCGACTTCAATTGTTCCGCCGTTATTCTCAACAATTGATTTGACAAGCGAAAGTCCCAACCCTATTCCGGATGTGTCTGAGGAAAATCGACTTCTGTAAAACCTATTAAAAATATAGTAAATGTCTTCCTCATGAATTCCGCTTCCGGTATCCTCAAAATAAATCATCACACCGCTTCCGCTCTTGTTTATTCCGACTGTAATCGAATCACCCGAAACCGTGTGATCCAGTGCATTTTTCACAAGATTGTCGAATGCTTCGCTCATCCACGCTTTGTCGCATAAAATACGGTAATCTTTTTCTTCGCCCGAAACACGCAATGTTTTCCCTTCGCTTTCGGCTCTGTAAGCAAATCTATTTATTGTTTCATATATAAGTTCTTTGGAACTTTCCGGCTTCACGTCCATCTTTACAGTCAACGAATCCAGCTTCGTTATCTTTAAAAGATTTTGAACAAGATTTTCCATTCTGTCGAGTTCCTGTTCCGAAAGAGCATTGAATTTTTTTATTGTTTCTTCGTCAAGATTATCACCTTGAAGCACCTCATTATATATGCTTAATGCAGATATCGGCGTCTTCAGTTGATGAGATATGTCTTGAATCGTATTCTTCAAAAACTCTCTGTTTTTTACCTCATTATCTGCATGTGCGCCAAGTATCGCCGCCAAAGAATTTATATCGTGAAAAAGCGTATAAATTCTGCCTTCTTTTTGGCAATCTATTCTTTCATCGGTTTGGCCGTCAAGAATTCTGTTTATTTTTTCCGATGCTTTTTCTATGAGTCTGTTTTGCTTCCTGACATACAAAGCGAACGATACTGAAACCGCCGCAAGTGCAATCGACAACACCGCTACCATTAATATCAGTATTTCCAAATTATCTCCTTCTAAGACTACTCATTCCATTTATACCCGAATCCGCGTACCGTTAATATTCTGGACGGATTGCCCGGATCGTTCTCTATCTTTAACCGAAGCCTTCTTATATACACGGTAAGTGTATTAGAATCCACAAACTTTTCTTCGCAGTCCCATAAATCGGACAATATTTGTTCCGACGACAACACTCTTCCTTTATTTTCCATAAAAAGACGAAGTAATTTGTATTCTCCCACAGAAAGATCGATTTTTTCGTCATCTTTGTAGACTTCACTTCTGTTCAAATCAATCCTTATTCCGTTGGAATATATTTCATCGCTTTTTCTTTCACTATACTGCTCACTCCTTCTTATAAGAGCATTTATCCTGGAAAATAAAATAGCAAGTTTAAATGGTTTTGTAATGTAATCGTCTCCGCCAAGGTCAAGCCCCATTGTAATATCTGTCTCATCGTATGCCGCGGTAAGAAATAAAATGGGAACCGTAGAATTTGTTCGTATTTCTTTACATATTTCATATCCCGTTCCGTCCGGCAAAGTAACATCCAAAATTACAAGGTCATAATCTCCCGAATGAAAAGTCTCTATTGCATCAGCTTTTGTTCTCGAATTGGTTACTCCATATCCCTGTTTTTCAAGAGCAAATACAAGCCCATATATTAAACTCAAATCATCTTCAACAAGCAAAATTCTTTTCATTCACAATCTCCGACAAACTTTCGAATTCATGGAACCAACTCTCACAATTTATAATTATATCATGAAGAAATATTCGAAAACGAAATACTACAGTTTTGTAGTATTTGCAGTTTGACTCTTTAATGTTACGCATACAATCTCAGGTCTGTTGAAAATTCTGAATCTGATAACGCTGTTTCCAATTCCCCTGCTGACAATCATTTGAATATCTTCAGCTGTATATAAGCCGGCACTATACTTAGGAAAAAATACGAATTCCGGAGACAAAAGACCGCCTACAAAAGGAATTCTGAACTGACCTCCGTGAACATGTCCGGTAAAAATCAAATCGGCACCTGATTTGGCATACTTATCAAAATATTGAGGCTCATGTGCCAAAACCACATTTAAATCCTCCCCTGAATTTGCGACCAAATCCGACAAGGTAGTATCAGAAAGATTTCTGTCGTCAAGTCCAATAAGTGCAAATTCATAACCGTTTGCCTCTATTATCGAAGTGTCATTAAACATTACATTAACGCCTGCTTCATCAAGACTGTTAGTCAATGAATTCCAAAAGACGTCATATTTCCAGTATTCATGATTTCCCATAACAAAATATGTATCCGCAATTTCGGTAAGGTTCTCTGCAAATCGAATTGAACGTTCAACATCTCCATGATTTGAATCTACTAAATCTCCTGTAATAACAATAATATCCGGTTCCAACGATTTTATTTTTTTTAGCAGTCTATTATTCCCGATACCAAAATTTGCATTATGTATATCCGACAATTGAACTATCGTAAATCCGTCGTTCGTAACAACTTCATTAGAATAATCATAAAAAGATACAGAAATAATACGATTATCAATGAATATTAAAACTGAAACAACAAAACATATAATAAACAATATCATTCGAACTTTAATATGTTTTTTATCAAGTTTCTTCATTAAATATATATTCCTTTCACCAATAATTATAGTTGAAATAAAATATACGACAAAATTAAAAATTATAATAAAAAATACCTTATATAAATAAGGTATCTTTCGTGCCCAGAACCGGAATCGAACCAGTGACACGAGGATTTTCAGTCCTCTGCTCTACCAACTGAGCTATCTGGGCAAATTTTAAAAATAGCGGGGGAAGGATTCGAACCTACGACCTCCGGGTTATGAGCCCGACGAGCTTCCAACTGCTCTACCCCGCGTCAATAGTAATTAACATTACTTCCCTTGGCTTTTGCCAAATGGATGGAGGTGGATTCGAACCACCGAAAGCGTCGCTAACAGATTTACAGTCTGCCCCCTTTGGCCACTCGGGAACCCATCCATAATATTAGTGGGGCCTACAGGGCTCGAACCTGTGACCCTCTGCTTGTAAGGCAGATGCTCTACCAGCTGAGCTAAGATCCCATGGGTCGTTCTTGCATTCGCAAGCCGCCCTAATAATATACAATTATATATACATATATGTCAAGTAATAATTTGAGAGAATTTTGATTATTTCTAAAGATAGATTGTGGAAGGTGACTTCTACATGTAGCCCCATTGGAGCGATGGTAGCAAAAAGAGTACGTAAATGATGGAAAATAGTCGATTTACGTAATCCTATGGAAGTAATAGGCGTGAAAAGACTACAGAATTCATAGGAAAATGCTGATTTCTGTAACTTTTAGAATATTTGAGCTTATCTGCATTTAACTATTGAAGAATTATGAATATTAATGGTTGAAATTATTATCTCTTTACAAAACGGATTTAAGATGCTAGTATATGTAGTAAAGAATACTACATATAAAAGTTAAAAATACTTTTACATGCGGCGCGAACAGAATTTGCGATCGCAATGCGGAATCCGGCTTCACGATATATAAGTAAAACCGCAACATAGATTTCCCAAAAGGGATTTGTAAAAAAGGAGATGATATTTTGAAATATAAGATTATTGCCGACAGTTGTTGCGAATTTCTTCCCGAATGGGAAAATGATGACAGGTTTCAAAGAATACCTCTGGGACTTGAACTTGATGGCAAAATAATTATGGATGATGATAGTTTTAAACAGGAAGACTTCCTTAGGGAAGTGGCAATGGCCAAGAACTGTCCTAAATCTTTTTGTCCGTCGCCGGAACAGTATTTTGAAGCGATGGATAATGATGCCGACATGATTTTTGTATTTACATTGTCAAGCAAGGTGTCGGGGAGTTTTAATTCCGCTGCTGTAGGTCGAAGCATGGCAATTGCCAGGGCAAGAGAAGAAGGCAGGGGAAGACGTAAGATTTTCGTATGCGATTCAAAATCAGCCTCGGGCGGAGAAACGCAGCTTGTTATCAGGTGTAAGCAACTGCTTGACGAAGGCCGTGACTTTGGGGATATTTGTTTAAAACTTATGTTTATGAGAAATCAGATGAAGACCTTCTTTGTACTTGATAACTTGGAAACACTTAAAAAGAACGGGAGACTTACCGGTGCTAAGGCATTGGCAACCACAGCACTAAACATTAAGCCTATAATGACAGTTCTTGATGGAGAAATACGTCAGGCAGGTACAGGAATAGGAACCCATAAAGCTTATGAAAAAATGGTGGAAGAATTAAATGAACTTATTAAGCATTCCGACACAAGAACGGTAATAATTTCACAATGTAATGCCTATGAGCGGGCGATTGAGATCAAGAAACTTATTGAAGATACATTTAAGGTTAAACGGGTTATCATCATGGATACCAAAGGAATAAGTACAATGTATGCCAATGATGGAGGAGTAATAGTAACCTGCTAGGATGTATATAAATATATGATGTATGTAGATATAAATATATGATGTACATAGGTATAAATATAGAATGTGCGTAAAAACATTTGCATTTAGAGAACTATTGCACAGATATGTCAAAGAGTGGCCTAAAAAGTCACTCTTTTTTGTTACTTTTATACTTGCATGGGGTTGCTGATATATGATAATATATCTCATGCTGGCAGACAGATGTGCGCGACACGCGGACATGAATACACAAGTGTACGCAGGACGAAGACCTAAACATATCTGCTACGGCATGAATGTAACAACGTATATCTTTGTTCATTAAGAGGGGCTTACATGGGTAGCAAGTATTACGTTATTAAAGAACAGGCTGTTCCAGAGGTATTGCTTAAAGTTGTTGAAGCCAAGAAACTGCTTGATTCGGGCAAGACTTCTTCAATTAATGAAGCAACTGAACTTGTGGGAATTTCGAGAAGTTCTTTTTATAAATATAAAGAAGATATTTTTGAATTTCATGACAATGCCAACGGACGAACTATTAATTTAAGCTTCCAGATGGAAGACGAACCCGGAATTTTGTCGGATGTTCTTAGAATTATAGCAGAGACTAAGGCGAACATCCTTACAATACACCAGTCGGTTCCCATTAACGGAGTGGCATCTTTGAGCATCAGTATTCAGGTATTGCAGACTACCGGGGATATTTCGGAAATGGTAACACAAATGGAAAACCATAAGGGCGTCAAGCATGTAAAATTGCTGGCGCAGGAGTAGATGGTTTACATAACACGGACCA
The DNA here is from genome assembly GCA_045629045.1 of Lachnospiraceae bacterium. Classification (GTDB taxonomy): domain Bacteria; phylum Bacillota; class Clostridia; order Lachnospirales; family Lachnospiraceae; genus JAILLW01. Next base: position 102,143 of record JAZQQM010000001.1, on the reverse strand, counting down.
GCAACGGGCGGTTTACATAACTAAAACGACAAATCAAGTACATATACGCTTTTAAGCGTTTTAAGGAGGAATATATGATTCAAGTAGCAGTATTAGGATATGGCACTGTAGGAAGCGGTGTTGTAGAAGTAATCGAAAAGAACAAGGAGCAGGTTAATAAATCTGCAGACGTGGAAATTAATGTTAAGTACATTCTTGACTTAAGAGATTTCCCCGGCGACCCTTATGAAGATAAAGTGGTTCACGATTTCAATATTATTATTAACGATCCCGAGATTAACATTATCTGTGAGACGATGGGCGGTGTTAAGCCTGCATACGAGTTTACCAAGGCTGCACTTTCAAAGGGTATAAGTGTATGTACATCAAATAAGGAACTTGTTGCGTCCCACGGTCCCGAACTTATTAAGATAGCTAAGGAAAATACATGTAACTATCTGTTTGAGGCATCTGTTGGCGGCGGTATTCCTATTATTCGTCCCCTTAACTATTCTCTTACAGCCGAAAAGATAGACTCTATCATGGGTATCTTAAACGGAACAACCAACTACATCTTAACCAAGATGGAAAGAGAAGGTTCCGATTTTGATGCGGTATTAAAGGAAGCTCAGGATCTTGGTTATGCCGAAAGAAATCCCGAAGCAGATATCGAAGGTTATGATGCATGTCGAAAGATAGCAATTCTTTCTTCACTTATGGCCGGTAAGACGATGAAATATGAGAATGTTCCTACCGAAGGAATAAGCAAGATTACAGGTGAAGATTTTGCATATGCAAAGAAAATGAATCGTACCATTAAGCTTTTCGGATTAAGCCGTGAGGAAGAGGGCAAGTATTTTGCAATGGTATCTCCTTTCCTTATTCCCAAGTCTCATCCTATGGCAATGGTAAATGATGTGTTTAATGCTATCTTTGTACATGGAAACATGCTTGACAATTCAATGTACTACGGACGCGGAGCAGGTAAACTGCCTACAGCATCAGCGGTTGTTTCGGATGTTATCGATGCGGCACGTCACGTTGGCAAGCTGATTAAGTGCATTTGGGATGAAGAAGAAGTTACTATGAAGAGCATCGATGAAGTCGAGTTTAAGTATTTCGTTCGCTGCGATAAAGATAAACATGAAGAAGCACTTCGTATTTTCGAAACAATTGCTTTGGTTGATGCAGGTGTTGAAGGTGAATTCGGATTTACAACCGAGAAGATGGCAGAAAAGGATTTCGCAAAGAAAGCGGAAGAACTCGGAATTATTTCAAGAATTCGTTTGATGGATTAAAAGTGTGACAGAAAGAACCGTCGTGGCAAAAGGACCGTCCCCGCGGCAGGTCCCGTGGCAAAAGGACCGTCCCCGTGGCAGGAGGAGAAAAGATGAAATACGTAGTTGTTTTGGGAGATGGCATGGCAGATGAGCCCATAGAGGCCCTTGGAGGAAAGACTCCTCTTGAATATGCCGCAACTCCCACATTGGATAAATTAAGTAAATTAAGTGAAGTTGGCCTTTGCCATACTATTCCGGAGGGAATGAAACCCGGCTCGGATGTGGCTAATTTGTCAGTTCTTGGATATGATTCAAAGGCTAATTATTCCGGCAGATCACCTCTTGAAGCATTAAGTATAGGGGTGCCCATGAAGGATACGGACATTGCCTTTAGATGCAATATTGTTTCCATTACCGATGACCCGAATCTTTCTTTTGAAGAGCAGACAATTGTTGATCACAGCTCTTCCGAGATTAGTACGGAAGATTGTGCGGTACTTCTTGATGCGGTTAAGAAGGAACTTACCACAGATGAGTTTAAGTTCTATCTGGGAACAAGTTACCGCCACTGCCTGATACAGGATAAGGGCAAGGTAATTGATCTTGTTCAGCCCCATGACGTTTTGGGCCAGACAATAGGTCAGCATCTTCCCAAAGAAGAAGCTTTTCTTAACATGATGAAGAAGAGCTTTGAGATATTAAAGAATCATCCACTTAATATTGAACGTAAAGCTAAAGGCCTTAACCCGGCTAACTGCTGCTGGTTCTGGGGCGCAGGTACGAAACCTTCTCTTTCAAGCTTTGAAGAGAAGAATCATCTTAAGGGAATGATGGTTTCGGCTGTTGACCTTCTTAAGGGTATAGCAGTGGGCGCATCTATGGGAGTTGCCATAGTTCCCGGCGCCACAGGCGGTCTTGAAACCGATTATGAAGGAAAGGTTAATGCAGCTCTTGACGGTCTTAAGAGCGGATATGACTTTGCATATATTCATGTTGAAGCTCCCGATGAGATGGGTCATCAGGGAAGTGTAGAACGCAAGGTCAAAGCTATAGAGTATCTTGACGGAAGGGTAATCAAGCCGATTTATGAGTCGTTAAAGGCTGAAGGAACCGACTTTAGACTTCTTGTTATGCCTGACCATCCCACACCCATAAGATGCCGTACACATACATCCGACCCTGTTCCTTATTTGATTTATGACAGCACGAACGAGCTTGATAAATCATGGAACTATAACGAGCGCGAGGCTAAAGAAGGCGGAATATACGAGCCTGTAGGCCATCACCTTATGGATCACTTCTTACAGAAGTAGTTATGGATTTGGGTACAAAGATATAGATAATTAATCAATTTTATGAGGAGATAGATTATGATTAAAGTAGTTAAATTCGGCGGAAGCTCACTTGCAAGCGCCGAGCAGTTTAAGAAGGTCGGCGATATTATTCGCGCCGACAAAGACAGAGTTTATGTGGTACCTTCGGCACCGGGCAAAAGATTTTCGAACGACACAAAGGTAACCGATATGCTTTACGGCTGTTACGCTCTTGCCCAAAGCGGCAAGAAGTTTGATAAGCAGCTTAACGACATTAAGGCACGTTATCAGGAAATCATTGACGGACTCGGATTAAAGATTTCTTTGGACGACGAATTCAAAAAGATAGCAGATAACTTTAAGGCAAAAACAGGAAGCGATTATGCAGCTTCACGAGGAGAATACCTTAACAGTATTCTTATGGCTAACTATTTAGGCTATGACTGGATTGACGCTGCCGAAGTTATTTTCTTTGATGAGGACGGTAACTTTGATGCAGAGTATACCAATAAGAAATTAAGTAAAGTATTAAAAAATCACCCTAAGGCAGTTATCCCCGGTTTCTACGGAGCATCGGAATACGGTAAGGTAAAGACATTCTCAAGAGGCGGTTCGGACATTACGGGTTCAATCGTAGCAAGAGCTGCCAAGGCTGATGTTTATGAGAACTGGACAGATACATCGGGATTTTTGATTACCGATCCACGTATTATTGATAATCCTGAAGGAATCGAAACTATTACTTACAGAGAACTTAGAGAGCTTTCGTACATGGGTGCTTCCGTATTCCATGAAGATGCTATTTTCCCTGTCCGTAAGGAAGGTATCCCGATTAATATAAGAAATACCAACAGACCTGAAGATGCAGGTACATGGATTGTTGAAAGTACTGCTCAGAAATCTAAATATACAATTACTGGTATTGCAGGTAAGAAGGGATTCTGTGCCGTTAACGTAGATAAGGCAAAGATGAATTCCGAAATCGGTTTTGGCCGTAAGGTACTTCAGGCTTTTGAAGATAACGGTATATCTTTTGAACATATGCCTTCGGGAATTGATACAATGACAGTATTCGTTCATCAGGACGAGTTTATTGATAAGGAACAGAAGGTAGTTGCCGAAATTCACAGAATGACAGATCCTGATGTGATTGATATTGAAGCGGACCTGGCACTTATTGCCGTTGTTGGACGCGGAATGAAGTCTACAAGAGGTACTGCAGGAAGAATCTTCTCGGCTTTGGCACATGCCGATGTTAATGTTAAGATGATTGACCAGGGTTCTTCAGAGCTTAACATTATAATCGGTGTCGAAAACAGAGACTTTGAAACTGCAATTAAGGCAATTTATGATATCTTTGTAACTTCGCAGTTATAAGTAAAGATATTCGAGAAACTCAATCGCAAGCTCGGGGCGGGTAGTGTTTCCTACCACACCGAACACGGGAATGAGCAAAGTGTATACATCATTATTAACTATAAAGGGCGCATCGTCGATGATAATTCCTACGGCGATGGGCTCTTTCATATTCTCCGGATGACGATGGTAATCAAGCGCTTCAAGCATTTGATCGTGGGTTGCGGCATATTCGTCATCGTTTAGCTGTGAAGCTGCCACCTCAATACTTTCGTCTTTCTTTTTGCGAACGACATCCATATCGATGTAGTAGAGCTTGTCTGCATATTTTTCGAGCTGTTGGGAATCCAAAAATGCGGTGATGTCCTGATAGGTTTCGTTATAGGCGTCCTTTTCGAAACGAACGCTGTCTGCGATGATACAGTCCAGCTCCTTAGCCTGGATGTTGGCGGCCATTTTTGCTACTGTAGAGGTGTCTTCATAGTAACCGCCCTGTGTGCCGATTTTGGCTGTGGTATCGATAAGGCAGTCGTATGTTTCAAGATCAAGACCTGCGTAAGCACCAAAATCTTCACCGAGTGTTGATTCATAGAGATTGGCATTAATCATCATTGATGTAAAGCAGTAATCCTTGTGAGTTGCCATTGTATAGATGATGCTTGTAAGTATTCCGATAATTGCAATTCCACCGATGACATACCACTTATAGTAGCCTACCAGATATGCCATTCTTTCTTTAAATGGTTTGTCCTTCATCTTAAGATACTGGTTCTTTGATTCGGCCATAACAGTCTGCCCCTGAGTCAGAGTATGCTCAACCTTCTCCTTTGTATTATCGGTACCTTCCGGCTTATATTCGATTCTCATAAAACTAAAACTCCTATCTTAAAGTGTGACAGTAGGGACGGTTCTTTTTGTCACATTTTTTAAAATTAATTTACAGTAGGGATATGATTATTCAGATATTTTTATTTAGGGAGTTCTCGTGTATTTCTTAGTGTTGCACATATCAGGCATGCGCATGCGGGAAGTATGCGCAAGAACTAATTGAGCCATGGATGGCGAATAGTTCGGTGCCGTGCTGTTGACTGTGTTAGTCGGATTGCAACACTTAGAAATACTAGAGAACGTACTTAAAAATAGCGGAATAATCATATTCCTACGATATATTAGAACCAAAATGTGACAAAAAGAACCGTCCCTACTGTCACATTTTCCCCATCAATGATAACTATAATATGTTTTTCCGTCAATTAATGCAGCAATAAGAAATTATTAAAAATAAATAAACTTGAAAATTGGTACCTTATGGGCTAGAATAGAGTAGATATTCTGTAAACTAATTTTTAGGAGTTGTAATATGACAGATACATATGTAGAATGCATGGTAAAACATGTAACAAAGCCGGTATTAAAGTTCTTGGTATATTTGCTTTGGACAATATGTGGAATCGTTGGAATTTTCTCTTTTCTTATCAGTAACGTAATCGGGTTAATAATCGCAATCGGTCTGGGCGTAGGCGCCTATTTCCTCAACATGAACACGGATATTGAATACGAATACTTATACTGTGACAAAGAAATCACGGTTGATAAGGTATTGGCACGTTCTAAGCGAAAAAGAGTAGACAAGTTTGACGTGGGCAAAATAGAAATTCTTGCTCCCATCAAGTCATATCATCTTGATGATTTTAAGAACAGACAAGCCAAGGTAGCGGATTTCAGTTCAGGTGTGGAGAACCAGCCTGACCGCAGATATGTGTTCTTCTATGAAGGCCAGAAAAAAGTTATTATCGAGCCTTCCGAGGAGTTTGTTAAAGCAGTGTACAATGTAGCCCCCCGCAAAGTGTTTACGGACTAGTTGGCACTGTATTTTTGTTAATTTGGATTATGAAAAAATTTATATAAATAAGGAGGAAAGAAAAATGGGTCAGATTATTGGCGAAGGAATAACATTTGATGATGTACTTTTGGTACCGTCATATTCCAAGATTGTTCCGAATGACATTGATTTAACTACCTATCTTACTAAGAAAATTAAGCTCAACATTCCTATGATGAGTGCCGGTATGGATACTGTTACCGAACATCGTATGGCGATTGCAATGGCACGTCAGGGCGGTATTGGTATTATCCATAAGAACATGTCTATTGAAGCACAGGCAGATGAGGTTGATAAAGTTAAACGTTCAGAAAACGGAGTTATTTCAGATCCATTTTCTTTAACCGCAGAACATACACTTAAGGATGCGGACGAACTTATGGCAAAATATCGTATTTCGGGTGTTCCGATTACGGAAGGACGTAAGCTTGTCGGTATTATTACTAACAGAGATCTTAAGTTCGAAACAGATTTTTCAAAGAAGATCAAAGAATCCATGACAAGTGAAAATCTTGTTACGGCTAAGGAAGGAATTACTCTTGAAGAGGCAAAGGCAATTCTTGCGGCTGCCCGTAAGGAAAAGCTTCCTATTGTGGATGATGATTTTAATCTGGTCGGACTTATTACCATTAAAGATATTGAAAAGGCAATTAAGTACCCTCTTGCAGCCAAGGACGAGCAGGGAAGATTACTTTGCGGAGCAGCTGTGGGAATTACGGCAAATGTTCTTGACAGAGTTAAGGCTTTGGTTGATGCAAAGGTTGATGTAATCGTACTTGATTCGGCTCACGGACATTCCGAGAACGTTTTAAGATGCGTCAGAATGATTAAAGAAAACTATCCCGATGTTCAGATTATTGCAGGTAATGTTGCAACAGGCGAAGGAACAAAGGCTTTGATCGAAGCAGGCGCAGATGCCGTTAAGGTAGGTATCGGCCCCGGTTCCATCTGTACCACAAGAGTGGTTGCAGGTATCGGTGTTCCGCAGATTACAGCAATTATGGATGCTTACGAAGTTGCCAAGGAATACGGTATTCCGATTATCGCCGACGGCGGAATTAAATTCTCCGGCGATATGACTAAGGCTATTGCGGCAGGCGGTAATGTCTGCATGATGGGTTCAATCTTTGCAGGATGTGACGAATCTCCCGGAACCTTTGAATTGTTCCAGGGTCGTAAATACAAAGTGTATCGTGGAATGGGTTCCATTTCGGCTATGGAGAACGGTTCAAAGGATCGTTATTTCCAGGAAAATGCCAAGAAACTTGTTCCGGAAGGAGTAGAAGGCCGTGTGGCTTACAAGGGAACTGTTGAAGATACAGTATTCCAGCTTATGGGCGGACTTCGCGCAGGTATGGGATATTGCGGTACTCCTACTATTGAAGATCTTAAGCAGAACGGAAGATTCGTTAAGATTTCAGCAGCTTCTTTAAAAGAATCTCATCCTCATGATATTCATATTACAAAAGAAGCACCAAACTACAGTGTAGAGGAATAGTGGTAAATGTTTAAAAGTAACTCTATTGTTGGCGGCGATACAGGCTCAATGTTAAAGGGCTTTGTCGAAGCACAAAAACTGACCGGATGGGCCGAGCATTTTGCTGCTTGTGCTCATGTGTGTGTGCAATGTATTGATACACACGGTCAGCCTATAACTGAATTTATAGGATATGAACCTGACATCCCTAAGATTGTGGATGCAGCTTCCGAAGAACAGTTTGAGCAGATGCTTCTTAGAGTATCCGACAGTTCCTTGGAAGATCAGGCAGTAGAAACTACTGCGTATCCTAATCTTCGTGCTGCCGTAGTATCGGTTAAAGTGGATCGCAAACCTGTGATTAACTGGCTTGTTTGCGGTGTAATAAACGATTCCTATGAGGATGAATCCGAATATACCAATCCACCTCTTTCGGGAATCGAGCATACACTTTCGGAGCAACAGTTCTACGCTGTAATCGATGCCTTAAGAGACTTTAGTACATCACTTATAGAATACAGATTATCTGTGGTATCGGCTCAGGCCGAAAGCAGAAGATCACGTTCTTCCGAAGAGGCAATGAGCGTGAACCTTCGTCGAAGTGAGGCCCTTACGGATGTTGTTTCTCTGTTGGAAAATGATGATCCCATAGAGAAGATAATGTTAAGACTCCTTGAAGTCATCGGTAAGTTCCTTGATATTGAAAATAACTGTGTATGCCGTTTTAAGAAGGATTCTTCCGCAATTGAAGTTTTGGCGGCATACTCAAAGGCGGGAAACGCCAACGATATCTATGCAGGCGAGAACATAAGCAAGGACATGTTGCTTAAGGCTACGAAGCCTCTCGTATTATCTACTTCGGCGGTAATGAGTACCTTCGAAAAAGATACAATGGAAGAGACGGGCGTCAATGCTCTTATGATTATGCCTATTATGATTAACGGCACACCTAATATGTACGCCTGCTTTTATGAGAAGAGTAAAGAAAGAGTATGGAGTATTGAGGAAATCAAGTTCATCAATGACTCCGTAAAGATTCTCCAGAGCATACTTACAAGACGAGTTCAGCGCAACTCAATAGCCAGTTCCTATGAATCAATCGAGACAATCCTTGATAACGTAGGTTCGGCTGTATATGTTAGAGAACTTAATTCTCACAAGATGCTTTTTGCCAACAGTATTATGCAGAAGGTGTTTGATGCAGAGATTAAGGACGGAACTATAGACCTTATGATTTCGGAGAAAATTTCTACCGAAAACGGCGTTTCCGAATTATATCAGAAGTCATCCGATAAATGGTATGATCTTTATTACACCAGAATTAAGTGGGTGGATGGCAGCCCTGTTTTATTATGTGCTTTGTACGATGTTACCGAAAAAAAGGTATACCAGCGTAAGATAGAGCAGCAGGCATATACGGACTTCCTGACAGGCTTATATAACAGAATGTGTTGTGAAAGAGATCTGGCAAGAATAGTTGATGATGCCGAACATAACGGTAAGAAGGGTTCATTGCTTTATCTTGATTTGGATGATTTTAAGCATATTAACGACGGACTTGGTCATCAGTACGGTGATGTTCTGTTAAAGGCTATTTCCCATTCGATTCAGCGAGTGGACGGTATTCAGAATACCTGCTACAGAATGGGCGGAGATGAATTCGTAATTATAATTCCTCCCGAAAGTTATGACAGATGTAATCATATAGTTGCACAGATAAAGGACATCTTTGCAAAGCCATGGTTCCTTAAGGATGCCGACTATTACTGTACCATGAGTATGGGTATGGTAGACTTCCCCGAGTATGGTACCGGAGTTCATGACCTGATTAAGAAGGCGGATATTGCCATGTATGAAGCCAAAAAGTCAGGTAAGAACAGAATGGCTGTATATTCCGATAATATTGACTCCGCATCCCATCAGCGTCTTGATATGGAAAAAAATATGCGTGATGCAACAACAAGCGGATTTAAGGAATTTGAAGTTTACTTCCAGCCTATTGTTGATATCTCAAAACAGGGAAGCCCATGTACAGGTGCGGAAGCGTTAATAAGATGGAACAGTGCGGAACTTGGATTCATTTCTCCCGGAGAATTTATTCCTCTTGCAGAGTACCTGGGACTTATTAATCCCATTGGTAATTACGTATTATATGATGCATGTAATACCTGCCGCAATTGGAATGATAACGGATATCCCAATTACAGGGTTAATGTTAACCTGTCGGTTGTACAGTTGCTTCAGACGGACATAGTTGATATCATAAAAAATACGCTTAAGGATACGGGAATTAATCCTCATAATCTTACACTTGAGGTTACGGAATCTTTGGCAATAAACGATATGGAAAGAATGAAAAAAATTCTTGCCAGCATTAAGGAATTAGGTGTTAGAATAGCATTGGACGATTTCGGTACGGGTTATTCGTCACTTAATCATATAAGAGAGATACCTTTTGATGTTATTAAGGTTGACCAGACCTTTATAAAGGATTTGGAGACAGATTCTTACGCCAGCTCATTTGTTAAGATGGTGGGTGATTTGGCGGATGCTATCGGTGTTAACCTATGTGTTGAAGGTGTCGAAAGAAAAGAACAACTTGATATTCTTAAGAATATGAGAGTTGATCTTATACAGGGATATTATTTTGACAAACCTATGCCTTGCAGTGCATTTGAGCGTAAGTATTGTCCGAATATGTTTTAATATAAATGAAATGAAGGTGTTATTATGGGACTTTTAGATGATTTGGGGAAATTCGGTATTAAAAATCTTGATGCGTCAAAATTATATGAGACGCCCGAGAAGGCTGTTAAAAAGAACGATACACAGGAAGCAAAGCCGGTAGAATTTAATGAAGAGGATTACATTTTCTGGAAGAAATTCGAATGCCCGATTTGTGATTCTCCGATTAATACCCTGATTGTTAAGTCGGGAAGAGCAAGGCTTATTAAAATGGACAAGGACCTTCGTCCGATATATGAAGGTTTTGAACCTATCAAATATGAACCTATTTTGTGCCAGTGCTGCGGTTATTCCGTAATGGGACGTTATTTCGGACCTCTTACTCCTTCACAGAAGAAGGCGGTAATGGAAGGAATATCCACGGGATATCAGGGAAAGCCTGCAGAAAATAAGCCCACCATAGGCTATGAGGAAGCACTTAATAAGATTACGTTGGCCCTTGCTTCTGCTATGGTTAAACGTGGCAAGGCTTCCGAAAAAGCGTATATTTGTCTTAAGGGCGGATGGCTTTGCAGAAGCTTCAAGGAAAGCCTTGATCCTGACAGCGAAGATTATGACATTATGGTTGAGGAGCTTGGCAAGAAAGAAAAGGAGTTTCTTGATAATGCATACGAAGGATTTGTTCAGGCAAGACAGTCTGAAGGATATCCTATGGGCGGAATGGATGAAACAACACTTGATTATTTGCTTGCAGCTCTTGCTACTGAAAGAGGCGAGGTTGATGTAGCATCAAGAATGATTGCTTCAATACTTCAGTCACCTTCGGCAGCAGCCAGAATTAAGGATAAGGCAAGAGACCTTAAAGAAGAAATTGTCCAGATGATTAAGGATAAAAAAGTACAGGGTTAATAAACGCATAAATAAAAGCCTGCTTCATTGAAGCAGGCTTTTGTTATTTTTATTTTTATGATTCGGAAGACTCTTTATAAGCCTCCATAGTTGATTCATAGGCAGTAGTAGCGGCGTTTGCAACATCCTTGGCAGCTTCCTTGACATTGTCTACGAAATCGGAAGGCTCGTCATTGAAGAATTCTTCAACCTTCTGAACCGAGTCCGAAATAGTTTCTTTAGCTTTCTTGACTGCATTTTTTGCAAGGTCTTCGGCTTTGGCCTTATCAAATGTAAGATTAACGTATGAGCGTGCCTTTGTGGGCTCACCGTCCAAATCCTCATTAAACTCCTCTATATCGTCATCGTCATAGACGGGAGTGAGAACTTCTTCCTTTCGCAAGTAATAATATGCGCCATATGCTGCAGCTCCGGCAGCGGCTGAAAATAATAAGAATTTACCAAATTTACCCATATAAAATTCCTCCTTGGAGATTCTTAATTAATCATAGCTTATTTCTCTTAAAATATAAAGAGAAATTCTATTAAAAAAGTCTAAAGTTTCTTAAGATTTTTTATTGAATAGGGCATGAAAATATGGTAATCTAAAATTCGACCGTCAAGGTCAATGTCTACTACTATTTTCAGGGGTTTCATATGAACGATAAATTTTTTGATCTAAAAAAAGAGAAGCAGGACAGAATGATTAATGCGGCTCTTAAAATCTTTGCTCTTAATGGTTATAATCACGCAAGTACCGATGATATCGTAAAAGAGGCCGGAATTTCAAAGGGTCTTTTATTCCATTATTTTATAAATAAAATCGGCTTGTATTCCTTTATTTTTGATTATAGCGTAAGATATATCAACCTGGAAATGACCAGTACAGTCGATAAGACTGATAATGACTATTTTAGTCTATATACTCAGATTATGGCTTCCTATACCAATGTAATGAAATCATATCCTTATATGGTTGCTTTTGTTAACAGTGTTCAGGATGAAAACGTTATTGAAGCAATGAAGGAAATATCCGATAAGAAGAATGCCGTAAAGGCAAAGGTAAGAGAATATATCGATTATGCAAATACTTCTTATGTCAATGCAGGGACGGATATATCAAGACTTGATGATATAATTGCATATACTTCGGAAGCGGTTCTCAAAAAATCTCTTGCAACAAACGATCAAAGACCCGAATTATTCTATGATGAAATGAAAAAATATCTGCTTACTTTAAAGCAGGCATCCTATAGATAATGAGGGCGTAAGTATGAAAGAAGTTCTTTATACAATTCCATTAAATGATGCGGTCTCGGAGGGCGGAGAGTGTCCTTTTTGCAATATAGAGAGAAATGTGGAACAGGATCTTCTTGATTTTGTCCTTGGATCGGGCTCTTCCTATATGGAGGCGGATATCCGTGACATGACAGATCGGGAAGGCTTTTGCCGTATGCATTTTAAGAAGATGTTTGAGTATGGAAATACTCTGGGAAATGCATGGATTTTAAAGACGCATTATATGCGTGTCAATAAAGAGATGAAGGAAGTATTCGGTAAATATACTCCCGGAAAAACTTCAATTAAAGATAAACTTGCGAAGGCACCCGGCAATAACAGTGTGGTTAATTTTGTAAGAGCAAAAGAGGAAAGCTGTTATATCTGTAAAAGATATAATGAAACTTACGAAAGATATCTTGCCACTTTTATAAGTATGTACAGAAATGATTCCTCTTTTAAAGAAAAAATTATGGCCGGCAACGGTTTTTGTCTTAGTCATTTCGGAGATTTGTGTGAATATGCGGACAAAGAATTGACAGACAAGGAAAAGAAAGATTTTTATCCGATGGTATTCAAACTTATGGAAGAAAATATGGCCCGTCTTCAGGAAGATGTATCGTGGCTGGTGGAAAAGTTTGATTACCGAAATAAGGATGCGGATTGGAAGAATTCCAAGGATGCCATCCAAAGGGGAATGCAGAAGCTAAAAGGCGGAATATATGATTAGCTTTACGGATTTAACGTTTTTATTTAGATTTTTACCGATTTTTCTGGTTCTATATTATTTAGTACCTGCTAAATATAAAAATATAGTAATGCTTGCAGGAAGCATAGTTTTCTATGCTTTGGGTGAGCCTGTCTTTATTTTCGTGTTGTTGGGGCTTACGGTTATCAACTATTTTCTTGCTCTTTTTTCAAGTCGCAAAAGTCATAATGAATCAAAGAATAAAAAGAATAAAATTCTGTTTATCGGTGTCGTGGCCTTTGACATCGCTGTTCTGGTGCTTTTTAAATGTCTTGCTACCTTCGTGGACAATACGCTTTGGCCTATAGGACTTAGTTTCTATATGTTTAAGATGATATCTTTGCAACTGGATATTAAGAATCGCAAATTCGATGATATGCCATCGTTTCTTAATGTTTGCGTGTATTTCCTCATGTTCCCCCAGATTACTCAGGGCCCTATTATGCGATACGGGGACGGTAATTTTGAAGAAGACAAAAAGCTTTCCTGGGAAAAGGCCGAAGAAGGAATTAAGTATTTCATACTGGGCTTTGCAATGAAAACAATTATTGCCGACAGAATCGGTATTTTGTGGAATGACCTGGGAATGTACGGATATGAAAGTATATCTACACCTCTGGCATGGCTGGGGGCTTTTGCATATTCCTTTGAACTTTATTTTGACTTCTGGGGATATTCCCTTATGTCTTCGGGAATTTTGGTGGCTTTGGGCTATGATTTTATTGAGAACTTCGATAATCCTTATGGTGCAAAGAGCATTTCGTCATTTTACAGAAAGTGGCATGTTACGTTGGGAGCATTCTTTAGAGATTACGTGTATTTTCCCATGGGAGGTTCAAGATGCTCCAAAAAGCGTATGTGTCTTAATCTTGGCTTAGTATGGCTTCTTACGGGATTATGGCACGGTAACGGCCTTAATTTTGTTATCTGGGGAGTTATTCTGGGGATATTTATTATTCTTGAAAAACTGTTTTACGGCAAAAAGATAGAAAGCATCCCTGTGGTGGGAAACCTGTATGTATGCATACTTATACCGCTTACATGGGTTGTTTTTGCCATAGGAAACATGAAGGATCTTGGTATATACTTTGGACGTCTGTTCCCGATATTCGGTACAACGCCGGCTGTCATTAATGCAAATGACGTTGCGGAGTACCTGGGTGATTACTGGTTTTTATTTGTGATTTCCATAGTCCTTTGCATACCTAAATGTACGCAGATATACAAGAAATATTCAAAACATTTTATAACTACAATCTTGCTAGTAATCCTATTCTGGATTAGTATATATTTTAGTGCGCGAAACGTGGGAAATCCGTTCATGTACCTGAATTTTTAATTAGTGTGAGGAAAATTATGAAAAAGAAGTTTTTATTTGCAGTTGTTGCAACAGTAGCCTGTATGACACTTACAGCCTGCGGTAACCCTCTTAAGCTTCTTCCGGAAGCCGACGGAGAAAATATTTATGATGTAGACGAAAAGACTACAGGTAATGAGGCTGCGGATACTATAATAAGTGCGCTTAAAAAGGATGAAGTTATCGAAAAGAAAATTTCCGAATTCAGCGTTGAAGACCGCGAAGATAAAGAATCTAAGGAAAAATCATTAATCGAAGTTTGCGTAGTATACGAGAATAAAGAGGCTTCTTTTGAAAAACACTTTGACGTTACCATGAAATATGATGAAGATGATAAGGAATGGAATGTTAAGGAATATGTTGAAGATATTAGGTCTTCAGTTGTTAAGCCTAAGAAGGGCGTTGACGAGGAAACTCTTAAGCACGACATTTTGCTTTATGCACCATCTCCTAAGCTGGGAGACAAATCGGTTTATCTTAAGGATGGCAGCTTTGAACTTAAAGTGGAAAAAGACAATCTTGACTACGACAAAAAGCAGGCACGTGCCACAGATGAAGTTAAGGTAAATGTTACGATTGATGATGGCATTTGTATTTATGAGACTTCACTTGATGCTTTATATTACTATGACGACTATTATGCCGGAGAATACAAATGGAATCACGATACCTTTGAGTGGTCTCAAGATTATACAGTAGAGTACTCCGATACCTTTAAGGAGTACTTCACACCGGATAATATGATTAAAAATATCGAAAGAAATGATATATATCTGATGAACAATTATTATTCCCTGACGGTGGATTTGTTTGATGAATACACATTTGATGAGCCCGAAGTAGACGGTGGTATGGTAAAGGTGCCCGGAACAGCGCACTTTAAGAATAATTATCTTATGGATGCTTCAATTGACTTTGTCATGGAGTTTGTTACATATACCGAGCCTTATGAGTTTGCAGGTTTTTACGGAAGCCCGACAATAAGAGCTGATTATTCAAATATGGCGAGGGATGTTGAGAGTACTGTATATGACAAATACGATAACACTAAAGAATTGGGTCATTTGCATATGATTTTTGACAAAGCCGACGATTCCGAGATTACAGGTACGCTTATGTATACGCCCAATGGCGGCACTACGCAGGAAATTACCTTTACCGGAGCTGAATACGCTTCCTGGGGTGAACAGGTACCGGGTATGGTTTCGTTAACCTTGGATGAAGAGGTTAACTGGGGAAAGTATTCCCATACGGACACCATTTATTTAAGTTATGATCCTCTTACGGGAGAATTGATAAGTGACAAGACTTACGGTGTATATTTTTCACTTGGTTAATCCCGACGGAATAACATTAACTTAGGATATGCTGCCAGACAGCAGATAGGAAACAGTACAATGAAGAAAGCCCCCGTGCTTATTCTCGTTTTGATTACAACAGTTGTTTTTACGGTATTTGGATTTGCCGGAAGAAATAACATATATGCCAAGGAAGAGCAGGAAATAGCAAAAACGCCATACTTATCGCGTGTGTTCACGGGGATGGGCAAAGATATATATCCCTGGTACGTATTCGATACTCAAAAAGTAAATGAGGCGGCCAAAGAGGCCGCTTTATTAGAAGCGAAGCTTCAAAGTATGGCCAAGGCTACCCCTGAATCGGCGCCGACACCTGTGCCTACGATAATTCCGACCCCTAAAAAGGCAGAACCCACCAAGGCACCCCTTGCGACGCCGAGCCCTACACCTACACCCTATGTGCGCCCAACTCCCCTAAGAGAAAGCACATACGATGAGTATCTGTCTCATGTGTCGGCAGATATTTACGGGGATGTGGGAGTTTTGCATGCTAAGGAATATGAATTTAAGACAGTTACAATGGATTATTTTGATGATGCATTGTTTATAGGAGATTCAAGGACCGTAGGATTAAGGAATTATACAGAACTTGCGGATCATGCCGATTTTTTGTGTGAAACTTCCCTTACAATTAAGAAGGTGTTTACCTCAGACTTTAAGGGTAAAGGAACTGTGGAACAGTTTGTTTCCAAGAAACAGTATGGCAAAATCTATATTATGGTGGGAGTTAACGAACTGGGTACGGGAACAACCGAGGATTTCATTAGCGAATATGAGGAAGTTATCAATAAGCTTAGGGAATACGAACCGGATGCAAAAATAATTATCCAGGCTATAATGAATATAGACAAAGAACGAAGCACTACCGACGATGTATTTAATAATACAAACATACTCGGCAGAAATAATGCTATTGCAACTTTGGCAGATAATGAGACAATCTTTTATATAGATGTAAATGAAGTGGTTACCGATGCAGAAGGCTTCCTTAGCGATGAATTAAGAGGCGATCATTTGCATCTTACGGGAGCTTCGAATGCAGTAGTTGTAGACTTTTTGCTTCAACACGGTGTGTAAACGATGAATTCAAAAAAGAGACGAAATAAGAAGATAATAAAGAGAATAATTACGTTCCTTATAGTGCTTGTGATTCTTGCCCTGGGTTATATGGCCTATGTGATTTTTAGCTATGAGCGAATTAATGATATGCTTTATCTTGATGAAAATATGGCCGGTGAATATTCCTATTTTGGTGAGGACTCCAATATTCTTGCCACGGACAAAGCGTATAATATTATGACCTATAATATAGGATTCGGCGCAAGCACCAATGACTTTAGCTTTTTTATGGACGGAGGCAAGAAGTCCAGGGCCGATTCGGAAGAGAAGCTGATGGCCAATATATGCGAGATAGCAAACGTAATAAATATGACAAATCCCGATTTCTTTATTCTTCAGGAAATCGATTTGGACGGTACCAGATCATATCATGTAAATGAACTTGATTTACTTAATGAGTTTATAAGAGGATATTATTACAATTATGCAGTGAACTACGACAGCGCATTTTTGCCTTATCCAATATTGGAGCCTCACGGTGCCAACAAATCTTCATTGGCAACCTATTCCAGGGCTTCAATTCGCCAGGCTATAAGAAGGCAGCTGCCTATTGACGAAGATTTATCCAAATTCCTTGATTTGGACAGATGTTATACCGTGAGCAAAATAATGACGGATAAAGAAAAGTATTTGTGTATTTACAATGTTCATTTATCAGCTTATTCCAAGGACCGTGATATGCAGGATGAACAGATAAAGATGCTTTTTGAGGATATGGAAAAGGAATATAAAGCCGGAAATTACGTAATATGCGGCGGAGACTTTAATCATAATCTAAAGAAAGAGCCTGTAAGCGAAGATTTATCATGGACCCATGACTTTCCGAGGGATCTTATTCCCAAGGGCTTTAGGCTGGCTTTGGATAATGCATCTTCCCAAAACGTTGAACATGACTCCTGCCGTAATTTGAATGAACCCTATAACGAAGAGACGACATTTACGGTTACGGTTGACGGATTTATTGTTTCGGATAACATAAGGGTAAATTATTATACGAATGCCATATGGGATTATGAATTTTCGGATCATGATCCTGTAGTAATGCAGTTTTTCTTCAGGTAAAGGTATGAGACAGCTTGAATTCAAAATGGAAAGAGAAGGCTTGGTTAAGGAAGGCGATACTGTTACCGTAACCGAAGGCCTGCTTCCCAGTAACTATTATTATACAATCGATCCTTCCCTGGCAATGTCGGGGAATATTCCCTTTAACCAAAGACTTAAATCCAAAGAAGGCAAGGTTATTTCGGTAATTGAGAATCCTCGCGGATATTATGTGACGGTTGAATTTGACGAGTGATTTTCCAAAGGAGGAACTAATATATGACAAAAATCAGTACAGATAAGGCCCCTGCAGCTATCGGACCTTATTCACAGGGAATCGTGGCAAACGGAATGCTTTATGCTTCAGGTCAGATTCCTATTATTCCGGCAACGGGAGAACTTGAGACAGGCTCAATTGAAGCCCAGGCTCATCAGGCGATTAAGAATGTTGGAGAAATATTAAAGGCTGCCGGCACGGATTATACAAAAGTGGTTAAAACAACCTGCTTTTTAGCGGATATGGCTGATTTTGCCGCATTCAATGCTGTTTATGAGCAGTATTTTACCGAGAAGCCCGCAAGAAGCTGTGTAGCTGTTAAAACATTACCCAAGAATGTTTTGTGTGAGGTTGAGGTAATTGCGGTAGTATGAATGAAATAATAATCAACAGATTATCATTACTCAGAGACAAAATGACAGAGGTAGGGATTGACGTATGTCTTATCCCTACCTCTGATTGTCATAATAGTGAATATATTAATGAATATTATAAGCTGCGCGAATATTTCAGCGGATTTACGGGTTCTGCGGGAAGCCTGGTTGTATCCCAAAATGAAGCGTGGCTTTTTACCGACGGAAGATATTTTATTCAGGCCGAAAAAGAACTTAAGGGGAGCGGAATTTCTTTAATGAAAATCGGCGAACCCGGGGTGCCGAAATTAAATGAACATTTAATTAACATCTTAAAAGCCGGAGAATGTCTGGGCTTTGACGGCACCCTGATTGACGCACAAACAGGGGCTCTTTTAACAAAGAGCTGTGAAGAAAAGGGCTGTGGAATAAATGCGAATTTTGATGCGGGAGCCCTGGCGTGGGTAGGCAGACCGACATTAAAATTTCAACCGTTATTCATTTTGCCGCAGACTTCGGCGGGAGTTTCCTGCGCCGATAAAATCGAGGCAATCCGAAAGGACGGAACTTTTAAGGAGGCAACGCTGCATATTATATCGTCACTTGATGATATAGCCTGGATTCTTAATTTGCGCGGTAACGATATTGAATACTGCCCTGTATTTATGTCATATATTGTCATGGATAAGAATAGTGTATACCTTTATGCGAATATTACAGGGCCTAACAAAGAGGAAATAAAAGCATATCTTAATGCTAACAATATTAATTTAAGAAATTACGAAAACTTTTATGAAGAAATAGAGCAAAATACCAATAATTGGACTTTTGACAGAGTATTATTGGATAAAGAAACGGTAAATTATAAGATATTAAGCATACTGTCTGAGAAGAACAGCGCAGTTATCAATGGGGTTAACCCTTCAACGTCTCTTAAGGCAGTTAAGAACGATACCGAAATAGCCAATATCAGGAAGGCCAATGAAACAGACGGTGTTGCCATGCTTAAATTTATGAAATACATAAAGGAGCAGACAGCAAAGGGTGCATCCTTAACGGAACTTAATGCGGCAGAGTATCTTGATAACCTTCGTGCCGAGTCCTCGGATTTTATAGAGCCTTCTTTTGAAACAATTTCTGCATTCGGAGAGCATGGCGCCATTGTTCATTACGGAGTTGATGATAAGTCGGATATCCCGATTAAGAAAGAAGCCGATACTTTGTATCTGGTGGACTCCGGCGGACATTATACGAACGGAACTACCGATGTTACAAGGACTTATGCCATAGGTGATGTGACAGAAGAAATGAAGAAGCATTACACCCTGGTGGTTAAGTCTATGCTGGAACTTCTTAATACAAGATTCCCGTATGGTTGCAGGGGAAATAATCTCGATACTATTGCCAGGGCACCTATCTGGGCCGAGGGGCTGGATTACAGGCACGGTACCGGTCATGGAATAGGTTATATCCTTAATGTTCATGAAGGACCACAGAGGATAAGTTATAGAATAGCTAACGAAAACTCTGTATCTGCGGTATTTGAGCCGGGAATGGTTACTTCGGATGAACCGGGACTGTATTTTGACGGTCAATACGGCATAAGAGTCGAAAACGATATTTTGTGCGTGGAAGTGGACCGGGGAGAATACGGTCGCATATTGGGATTTGAAGCATTAACCTATGTGCCCATAGATTTGGATTGTATTAATAAGGATTATCTTTCCGAAGAGGATACGGAATTGCTTAATAACTATCACAAATTGGTATTTACCAAGCTTTCACCCTATCTTGAAGGTGAGGATTTAGAGTATCTTAAGACAGTTACGAGGGAAATTTAATGAGTTTACAATTTTACTTGGGAGCTTCAGGCTCGGGTAAAAGCTACAATTTATATTTGGATATAATAAAGAAGGCCAAAGAAAATCCCGACAGAAACTATTTGTTTCTGGTTCCGGATCAGTTCACTATGCAGGCACAGATTGATCTTGTTAATGCCACCCCCAATAAGGGCATAATGAACATTGATGTCTTAAGCTTCGGTCGATTGTCCCACAGAATATTTGAAGAGACGGGATATTCGGACAAGACTGTTTTGGATGATACGGGCAAAAGTTTGATTTTGCGAAAAATAGCGACCGGTATCGAAAGCGATATGCCGGTGCTGGGGTCACGTCTTAATAAGGTAGGATATATCCATGAAATAAAGTCTGTTATTTCTGAATTTAAGCAGTACGATATCAAGAATGAAGACCTCAAATTACTCATAGATTATTCCGAAAAAAATGCCATGGGAATGCTGGGTGCAAAGATAAGAGATTTATCATTTATCTATTCCGAATTCAATGATTACACCTGCAACGATTATATTACCAAAGAGGAGACCTTAGGCCTCTTAATTGATGCACTTTCCTATTCAAAAATCATAAAAGATGCCGTTGTAATCCTTGACGGCTTCACAGGCTTCACCCCTGTACAATACCGATTAATACAGCGTTTACTGGAACTGACCAACCAAGTCATCGTATCGATAACAATTGATCCTTCCGTAAATCCCTACGGAGACATTAATGAAGAAGAATTGTTCTATTTAAGTAAGAAAACAATACATGATCTTCAAAAGTGTGCGGCCGAAGTTAATGCTGCTTTGGATGAAGACCGTGTGTTCTCGAACGGACTTCGATTTACTCGGAATCCGGAACTTGATACACTTGAAAAATCTCTTTTCAGATACCCGGGGCTCAAGTATGAAAAAGAAGTAAAAACGATTGATATTTTTGAAGCTCCAAAAGTTGATTCCGAAGTTAAAAACACATGTTACCAAATTAAAAAGCTTGTTTTGGAAGAAGGATATGAGTATCGTGACATAGCTGTTGTCTGCGGTGACCTTGAAGGTTATTCTGATTTGTTTAAACATTATGCAAAAGTATACGATGTCCCGGTTTTTATCGACCAGAACAGGAAACTGATTCTTAATCCCTTTGTGGAATTTATTAAAAGTGCATTGGCGGTGATTAAAGAAGATTTTACTTATAGGTCCGTTTTTCACATGTTAAGAAGCGGAATGGCACCTTTTAGCAGTGAAGAAACGGATTACCTTGATAATTATGTGCTTGCATTCGGTATTTCGGGTAAAAAGAAATACAGTGAACTTTTTACCAAGGTTCAGAATATATCGGGAATTCGTTCAAAGGACGGAACCATTCAAAAGGAAGATATGGAGCATTTGAACCTTCTTAATTCTTTGCGCAGCAGATTAATGGATTTATTAAGCCCGCTTCTTGTTAAATGTACAACCGTAGGTGATTATGTTGATGCACTTACATTGTTTATTGATAATGCAAATGTCAAAGAAGGCCTTGAAAAGTATGCCGAACTGTTTGCAAAAGAGGGGCAAAAAGAAAAGGAATCGGAGTATTTACGAGTATATGAACTTATATTGGAACTCCTCGTTAAGATTAGGGGGATTTTGGGTGATGAAACTACTACGATAGAAGAATTTATTAAGCTTCTTGAAGCGGGAATAGATGAAATTGATGTGGGTAATATTCCCGGAAGTGTAGACAGGGTAATAGTTGGAGATATTATCAGAACAAGAGTGGGAAGTGTTAAGGTTTTGTTCTTTACGGGAGTTAATGACGGAAATATTCCAAAGGCTAATTTGGGCGGCGGAATTATTTCGGACTATGACAGAGAATTCCTTAAGAACACCAATATTGAGTTAAGTCCCACACCCCGCCAGCAGATGTTTACACAGCGTCTCTATCTTTATATGAATATGACGAAACCTTCCCATAAGCTTATTGTTTCCTACAGTAAGGCTTCAAGAGACAATAAATCACTTAAAGAGTCATATATCATCCCAATGTTAAAGAAGATATTTCCTAAGATAGATGTTAAACTGACTGATATTACCGAAAAGCCCTTTGATACGATTATGGGCATAAATGACGGTATCAGCGTTTTTGCACAGGCAATTAGGGAATATTCGGAAGGAAACTTAAACATTCTTTCGAGTGAGGAACTTATATCTTTGTCCAAAGTGCTTAAAGATTCCAAAGAAAAGGAATTATATGAGAAATTGCTTAACACGGCGTTCTTTGAATATAAACCGGTGGCTTTGGCTCCCGATGTGGCTAAGGCATTGTACGGTGCCGTATTATCCAATTCCGTTTCAAGATTGGAAAAGTTCTATGCCTGTGAATATGCCCATTTCCTTTCTTACGGAATGAAGCTTGCCAAAAGAGAAGAATATGAATTTGAAGATAATGATTTGGGAAGCGTTTACCATGCCGTACTTGAAGGTTTCGCGGACAAGGTGTCAAAAGAAGGCTACACTTTGCTTGATTATCCTGAGGATATTGCCTCGGGCATAATTGATGAGGTTCTCCGGAATGTCAGTGTTAATCATTTAAGTTCTATCTTGTACAGCAGTAATTCCATGGAACACAGAATTGAACTTATAAAGGAATATCTTACACGAAGCATTACAACTTTAACTACACAGCTTAGGGGATCATTGTTTGAGCCGGATTGCTTTGAAAAAAGCTTTAGCATTCCCGTAAAGATTGATGAAGATATAACCATGAATCTAAACGGAAGAATTGACAGAATAGATATTTGTAGAGACAAGGATAAACTGTATATTAAGGTACTTGATTATAAAAAGGGTGACAGTGATATTGATTTTGAATCTATTCTCTATGGACTGTCAATTCAGCAACCTGTGTATATGAAGGCTGCAATTGATATGATGACGGCTAAATATCCGGAACTAATACCCACTATGGCAGGTATGATGTATTTTAAAATAGATAATCCGTTAATTGAGGATAATAATTATCTGTCTGATGATAAATTGGAAGAAAAACTGCTTGATACCATGCGTCCTACCGGACTTGTGAGTGATGATACAAGAGTTTTGGAATGTTTGGATAAGGAATTTGTCGACAAAAAGAATTCATTTACATCCCATATATTAAATGTGAGCACTAAAGCGGACGGATCCTTTAGCAAAGGTGCCAAGGTGATTTCGCCGGAGGAATATGAGATTATAGGGGATTTTATAGATAGGTCAATAGTGGAGGCGGGAAGAAAGATTACTGAAGGCAATATAGCTGTTAATCCCTATAAATATGATAATAAATGTGCCTGCACTTACTGTGATTACAAATCAATTTGTCCCTTTGACGAAAGAGAGGCAGGATTTGAATATAGAGAACTTCCTTCTTACGGTAAGGAAGAAGTTTTGGAAAGGATGAAGTCATGCCGGTAGAATTTACTGAAGAACAACAAAAGGTAATAGATATTCGCGATTGCAACGTTCTGGTCAGTGCAGCTGCCGGTTCGGGTAAAACCGCGGTTCTTGTACAACGAATAATTAACATGATTATGGATGAAACCAATCCTGTTGATATTGACCGTTTGCTGGTAGTAACTTTTACGGAAGCCGCTGCCAACGAGATGCGCAGCAGAATATTGGAAGCTATTAATGCAAAACTGGAGGAAGATCCGTCCAATTTGCATCTTCAAAAGCAATCGGCACTGTTATATAAGGCTCAAATATCAACTGTGCACAGTTTTTGCCTTAATCTTATCCGCAACAATTTTAATGTAATAGGCCTTGATCCGGGCTTTAGGGTGGCTGATGAAGCTGAACTTAAGCTTCTGTCAAAGGAGGTCCTGGATGCTCTTTTTGAAAGTAAGTATGCCCAAAATGATGAAAAATTCAAAGAATGTGTACACTTCTTTAGTAGAGGTGTTTCCGACGAAGCATTAAAAGATATAATTGTTGAAATCACGAAGCTTGCTGAGGGAAATCCCTGGCCGTATGAGTGGCTTGATGAATGTAAAAAGCCTTATGAAATTGAAGATGAAGCTTCATTAAATGAGTGTAGCCCCATAAGAGGGCTTGTTGATTATGCCAAAGATATGGCAAAGGAAGCTTATGACCTTGCAAAGGAAACTCTGGGTATTTGTAAAAGTGCAATGGGACCCCTTCAATATACGGACAACATTAAGGATGATATTGAGATAATAGACGGATTAAGGGGCTGCAATAATTATGATGCCATATATGACTATCTGACGAATATTAAGTACAGCAGACTGTCGGGTAAGTCGCCTGAAGGAGTTTCGGAGGAACTTAAAGAAGCGGTTAAGGCAAAAAGAGACAGTTATAAAGAAATGCTTACCGGAACAAAAGCATATTCGGTAAAGACATATTTCGGTTCACCCCTTAAAGATGAGATTATGAACATGAAGAAGGCTCGTCCTTATGTGGAGACCCTGGTTGATTTGTGCAAAGAATATCTTGTGTTATTTTCAGAAAAGAAAATCGATGAAGGAGTCATCAGCTTTTCCGACATGGAGCATTATGCAATCAGGATTTTGTATACCGAAGATGAAAACAACTGTCATGTATTGTCACAGACAGCATATGAATATCAGAACTTTTTTGATGAAATATTGATGGATGAATACCAGGATTGTAATAGAGTGCAGGAGTTATTAATCAGTGCAATTTCCAAAGAAAAATCCGGTAAATTTAATCGCTTTTTGGTGGGCGATGTGAAGCAGTCAATATACAAATTCCGTTTATCGTCACCGGAGTTATTCATATCAAAATTTGGCAGTTACAAACTTGTTGACTTAGATAGTCATAACGAAGAAAAGGAAGTACGAATTGACCTTCATAAGAACTTCAGAAGCCGAAAAAGCGTGATAAATACGGTAAATGACTTGTTTGGTCAAATAATGCACGCTGATTTGGGCAAGGTTGAATATGATGAAGAAGCCAAACTTGTATACGGAGCAGATTATCCTGAATGTGAGGGTGAAATTAAGGGTGTTACGGGACGGTGTAGGACCTTTGATACCGACACCGAAATCATGTTGGTGAACTATGATAGCAAGGGTGATTTTAAACGTGAAATCAGTGAGGCAATGATGGTTGCCGATAAGATAAAAAGTATGGTGGGGAGATACCCTGTATTAGATAAAGAAACAGGTGTTATGCGACCTTGTAATTTTCGTGACATTGTTATACTTGTTCGTTCTGTCAGTGATGTCGCAATGGGATTAAAATATGTTTTCGGACTTGAGGGCATACCTTCGCATATGCCCCTTAAGGCAGGTTTTTATCAGACACCGGAAATTCAGCAGATTGTTCAGCTGCTAAAAGTGTTTGATAATCCGATGCAGGACATTGCTTTATACGGAAGTCTTAAGTCGTTTTTCGGCGGATTTACCGATGAGGAAATTGCCACTCTTAAAATATCGGGCGTTTCTTTATATAAGTGTTTGATAGCGGCAAGGGACGATAATAAGAAGGTTGATTCTTTCTTAAGACTGATTGAAGAGTACAGATACAAATGCACTTATATGCCTATTAATGAGGTTTTAAGCGAACTGATCTATGACATGGGATATTTGGAATATGTAAGCGCCATGGCCGGAGGCATCCAAAAGAAGGCTAATGTGAATCTGCTTATAGATAAGGCACTTTCGTATGAAAAGACAAGTTTTAAAGGATTATTCCACTTTATTAATTATCTTAAGGAAATCATCAAGTCCGAATCCGAAGAGGGTGAAGCTGATGTACTTGATGAAAATGCAGACGTTGTCAGAATAATGACAATTCATAAGAGTAAAGGTCTGGAATTTCCAATCTGTTTTCTGTGCGGTGTTCACAAGCAGTTCAATATGCAGGACGGTAAAGGAAATCCAATTATGGAAATGGAATACGGACTTGGTATATCTTATATTGATACTGTCAGGAGAACAAAGTCCAATACCCTGTATAAGAAGGCGGTAGCCCATAAGATTACGACGGAAACCCTGGGTGAAGAACTGCGTGTATTATATGTTGCCCTTACAAGAGCCAAAGAAAAACTGATTATTACGGGAGTTTTTGATAATAAGGAGGGTAAGAGAGACTTTGATGAGTTGATTCGGGATTCTTTAAAATATGCTTCCGGATCGGACAGGATTCCCTATTCCGAATTATGCACGGCAAAATCATATATGGATTTTTTGAAACCCATTATGCATAAGGCGTGCCTTATATATCCCGAAGAACTTACCTTATGCAGTGCTAAAGAAGCACTGGACAGGCTTGAAGCCAAGGGAAATTTTGAAAAGAAGCTTAGTGCATTTACCCAAACAACTCCGGAGTTTGAAGCTCTTAAGAGTCGCCTTGAAAATGAGTATACTCATAAGGATTTGGAGGGGATGGTTCTTAAGACAAGTGTTTCGGAACTTAAAAAGGCCTATCTTGATTATGAAAATACTCTTAATATGTACGAATCCGAGAGCACCAAAGCAATGGGTGGGGATAAAAGTGGTAAATCTGAGGACAAAATATCCGCAACAGATCGTGGATCGGCTTATCATAAGGTTATGGAACTGCTCGATTTTACAAACCAAGATATTAAATCGCAATTAGATTATTTCATTAATAACGGGCTTATTTCAAAGGAGTGGGCAGAGGCTGTTCCTGTTTCTAAAATTGCCGGATTTATGGAATCGGATTTAGCAAAGAAAATGGCTGTAGCCCAGCAAAACGGCACCTTGAAGAGAGAGCAGCCCTTTGTACTTGGCATTGATGCGAATCGTGTCAAATCGTCATATCCGGAGGGAGAGATGGTATTGTTGCAGGGTATAATAGATGCCTTCTTCATAGAGAATAATGAGATAATTCTGGTGGATTACAAAACCGATGTTATTGAATCCGGAGAGAAACTGATGGAAAGATATCATGTGCAACTGGAATATTACAGGGAAGCCCTGGAAAGAATCCTTGAAATGAAGGTAAAAGACTGTATTTTATACTCTTTTTGCCTGGGTGAAACTGTTTATATGCAGTGAAATATGTTATGGTAATTTAGATGGCAGAGAATGCGGGTATTTTACAAAGAAAAGGCTTAAGTGCTTCTGCCCTTAAGAATCTTGCATATGTTTTTATGATAATCGATCATGTGGGTTATTCGGTGATCGCCGCATATTATGGAACCCATGGGATTAACTGCAATAACGAACTTCTGTATGTAGGTTGCAGGTTATTGGGTCGTTTGGCATTTCCGATATTTATCTTTTTGTTGGTTGAAGGATATAACAAAACCGGAAATAAGCTTAATTACCTTATAAGGTTACTGGCTTTTGCATTCATAAGCGAAATCCCCTTTAACCTCTTTGTTTCGAAGAAAATAATATACTCTGCAAATAAGAACGTAATGTTTGATCTTGTAATAAGCTTTGCCGTTCTTTGGGCAGTGGATTACTGTAGCAATCATAACAGGTTAAATAGGATAACCGAATATTTGCTTAATACGGTAATTGTGATTTCCGGAATGGCACTTGAGGTAGTTCTGGGATGCGATTACAGCATTATTGCGGTTGCACTGACGATGGTTTTTTATTTCTTCTTGTATGATTACAGGAAACTGTTCCCAATGGTGGCAGTATGTCTTTTCGGAGGAGAGTTTCTTCATTTTGTATTGGGAAGTGTAATAAGCCACGGAATTAATTCAATACAGCCCGAATATTTGTCAAAAGTTTTGACATATTCCTACAGTGAATTGGTGGGCGTAGTTGCATTAATTTTTATATTAAGATATAACGGCCAAAAAGGTCATCAGGTCAATAAATATGTTTACTACCTAATCTATCCACTACAGTTTCTTATTCTGTACGGAATAACCCGTTTCTTATTCTTAAGTTAGTCTCATAAACAAATTAAATTGTAGTTTATAAAGATATTGTTTCTCTTGACAAGAAAACGTTTTCCGAATATACTTTCCTTGTTGGTTGTTACTACTTATAAAAGAGGAAATAATTATGGAACGTGCGTGTGGAGTTTTATTACCGATATTCAGTCTTCCGAGTAAATACGGAATCGGCTGCTTTTCTAAAGAAGCATATGAATTTGTTGACTTTTTAAGTAGCGCAGGTCAGACCTATTGGCAAATATTGCCACTTGGTCCTACCAGCTACGGAGATTCGCCGTATCAGGCTTTTTCTACTTTCGCAGGCAATCCGTATTTTATAGATTTGGAGCAGCTTATTGAATTAAAGTGGATTACCAAAAAGGAAGCGGATTCATATGATTTCGGTTCAATCGAAGCTAACGGCTGCGGATATGTTGATTATGAAAAAATATATAATTCCCGTTTCAAAGTCTTGAAAAAAGCTTATAAGAAAAGTAACATTGCCGTAAATCCGGACTATGTTAAGTTCGTTGCAAAAAATAAAAAGTGGCTTGATAATTATGCCCTTTATATGGCAATTAAAGATGCAAACGGCAGCGTAAGTTACTTAGAATGGGATGAGGATATAAGACTTCGTAAGAAAACGGCTCTGAAAGAGTGGTCGGATAAATTAAAAGATGAGGTTGAATTCTATAAATTCCAACAGTTCTTATTTTATACACAGTGGAAGAAACTTAAGAGTTATGCCAATTCAAAGGGCATTAAGATAGTTGGTGATATCCCTATATATGTTTCTTTGGACAGTGCGGATACCTGGGCTAATCCGGAATTGTTCCAGCTTGATGATACAGGTTATCCCACACGAGTAGCGGGCTGCCCTCCGGACTGTTTTTCAGACGACGGTCAGCTTTGGGGAAATCCCCTTTATAACTGGGAATACCATAAGGAAACAGGATATAAGTGGTGGATTGAAAGATTCAGAAGCTGTTTTGAATTGTATGATGTGGTAAGAGTGGATCATTTCAGAGGTTTTGATGCATATTACAGCATTCCTTACGGCGATAAGAACGCAAGACGCGGCAAGTGGGTTAAAGGACCGGGATGGGATTTATTCAAGGTTGTTAAGGAAAACTTTAAGGATGCTCCCGTTATAGCGGAAGATTTGGGATTCATCACTCCATCCGTACATCGTCTTATTAAAAAGTGCGGCTATCCCGGAATGAAAATTATGCTTTACGGATTTGAAACAGACTGCATTTCCGAACATGCACCCTTTACATATGATAAGAATTGTGTTGTATATACAGGAACCCATGATAACGATACCATTACCACCTGGTTTACAAAGTGTATAAGTCAGAAAGAAAGAGAATATATACGTAAATACATGAACTTCAAGGGAAATAAGGAAGTTGCCTGGGAATATATAAGATGCGGAATGGCTTCGGTAGCAGATACTGCCATTTTTCCGATTCAGGATTATCTGTGTCTTGGAAGAGAAGCTAAGATTAATTCACCTTCAACTTTGGGAGATAACTGGAAATGGCGTCTCGTTGATGGTAAACTAACTAAAGAACTTGCCCAACGGATGTATGATATGGCATATACCTATCATAGGATTCCGGCTAAGAAACCGGATGGCAAAAGCAAATTCTAGATAGTTATGTTAACCGAAAATAACACACGGAGTTATGTTAACCAATGGAAATCGAACGTAAATTTCTAATAAGCAAAATGCCGGATTTATCCCAATATGGTTCCAAAAAGCTGGTTCAGGGATATCTTTGTACAGACCCTACCGTAAGAGTAAGAAGCGAGAACGATGAGTATTATCTTACGTACAAGTCAAAGGGCAAGGATTTTATAGCAAGGGAAGAATACAATCTGCCCCTTAATAAAGAAGCGTTTGAGCATATGATTGCCAAAGTCGATGGAAATATTATCTCAAAGACCAGATATTTTGTTCCAATCGGAAAGAATGACAAAGGTAACGAACTGGTGGCGGAGATTGATGTGTTTGATGAACCCTTTGCCCCACTTGTGTTTGCGGAAGTGGAGTTCCCGTCAATAGAAGAGGCAAATGATTTTGTTAAGCCCGACTGGCTTGGCGAAGACGTTACCAAAGATCGTAATTATTATAATTCCGAAATGTCAAAGAGGGTTTTAGGTGAGCGATAAAACCAAGAACACAAAAGGTAGTTTACATAACAAGTTTTGGACGCTGCGATATACATTAATAAACGTAATGTATTTCGCGGCTTTTTGCACTGTTCACGGTTTTGCAACAGTGTTTTTACTTAGTAAGGGTTTTACCAATACACAGGTGGGCATAGCTATTGCCATAGCAAATATTCTTTCGGTTGTCGGCCAGCCCTTTGTGGCTTCACTGGTGGATAAATACGACAGTCTTACGAACAGACGGGTACTTATAGCGGTTGCCCTTACCATATTAACGGGTTCATTACTGCTTATTAATATTAAGGAATCGTTTATATTGATTTTTATAATTTATGTATTGATATATACGGTTCAGTTTATCGGGATGTCTATTTTGATTGCCCTTAGTTTTGAATATCAGAATGCGGGCTGTGAGCATAAGTTCGGATTATCAAGGGGTTTGGGATCCGCTTCCTTTGCGGTAACCAGTATGTTTATAGGGGGAGTTGTTTCAACAAGCGGAACCACAATACTTCTTTATCTTAATATAGGATTTATGGTTTGCATGGCAACCGTTACATTCTTTTTCAGAAAGGATGAGAACGGTTCCGGTGTTAGCAGTGTTGTGACTAAAGACAATGATGATTCGGAGCCGACCAATAATATATTTGAATTTATAAAAACATATCCGATGTTTATGCTGTTTTTGCTGGGAGCAGCCCTATGTTTCTTCTCTCACAATATGTTAAACGATTATCTTATTCAGATAATACGTAATCTTGGAGGTAACGAAACCGAACTTGGGTATGCATCCTTCCTTCAGGCAATTCTTGAGCTGCCTGTTATGGCGGTTATGGCTCTTATATTAAAGAAAATCAGTGTCAAAGCTGTTCTGACGTTTTCATCAATTGCATTTCTTATTAAAGTGATAATTATGTATCTTGCAACGGGAATAGGCGGAATGTATATATCGCAGTCTTTCCAGTTGCTTGCTTATGCGGTGTTTATTCCCGCTGCGGCATATTATTCAGACAGTATCATGAAAGCCAGGGACAAGGTCAAAGGTCAGGCATATATTAATTGTGCCATTACCTTAGGCGGCGTGTTCAGCGGCCTTCTGTGCGGACCTGTACTTGACCGAAGCGGAGTCGGAGCCATGCTTCTTATGGGAATAATTGTTTGTGCCGCAGGTACACTGATTTGTGTATACGCTTTATGCAGACGTAAAAAGATATAGCTGTATATCTTTTTATGATTGTACAGCCATTTTCTTAAGATACGAAAGTGCCTTTTGGACAGCGGGTATCATAAGGAGAATAATTGTAAGTATGTATTCGGGAAGCATATAACTTAAGTTGTATGCAACTCCGGCCCAAAGCGCCGCCAAATCTTCGTTAAGGACACCCACATATTCTGTGTAAAATATCATTCCCGATACAGTCGAAAATACGAATCTTCCCAAAACACCAACAGAATAACCGAGGATAAGACCGTTCTTTTTGTTATGGAAAAAGCCGGATAATCCAAGAGCCCCGAAAGCCAGGAAATAATCAAGTATTACCTGAACAGGATGTATTACGTAAGGATTTGAGATAAACTGAATCAGTCCGTGTACGATTGCCGCGCTTATTCCTACTGTGGGGCCGAACCAGAAGCCCGCAAGGCATACAAGCAGCATACTGAATACGGTAACAGAACCGCCGACAGGCATGTGAAAACTTAAAAAGTCGGCACTTATGGTAGCAAGAGCAATAAGTGCAGCAGAAAAAACAATTTTTTTGGTGGTAAATTTTGACATAAAAAAAGCCTCCTTTGAAATGAGGAGGGAAAATGTTTTTAAGCACTTTCCTCCGCCGGTATTACCCGGATCAGGTGTAAGGGTCTGCCAAGCGGCACTCTCAGTCTTTCGACTCCCCTAGTGACAGGTTGTATTGTAGTGCAACTTATACATTTTGTAAATATATTTTTTGTGAAGATTTTCGAAAAATGGTGTAAGTGGGACGGTTGCAAGCCCCAAGCCCCTATGCTATAATTTTTTTTCGTAAAACTAATTACTGGAGAGACCCCGAAACGGGGAGCCGAAGGTGTAAAATCGTATATTTTTGTACGATATATCTCTCAGGCGAAAGGACAGGAGAAAAATATGGAAAGTTTTAGTGAAATTATTAACCAAATTGATAATTTTGTATGGGGCGGATGGCTTATCGTTCTGATTCTTGCGGTTGGAATTATTTTAACGGTTCGATCAAAAGGAATTCAGTTCAGAAAACTTGGAATGGCTTTTAAGTTTGCGTTCAAGTCGGAATCATCCGGTGAAGGTGATGTTTCATCATTCGGTGCATTGTGTACCGCTCTTTCGGCAACTATAGGTACAGGTAATATTGTCGGTGTTGCTACAGCAATTTGTGTAGGCGGCGCGGGAGCATTATTCTGGATGTGGGTAGCCGCTTTGCTTGGAACGGCAACTAAGTATGCGGAATGTTTGCTTGCTACCAAGTACAGAACAGTAGCAGAAGACGGACATGTACTGGGCGGACCTTTCTATTATATTGAAAAAGGTATGGGCGAGAAGTGGAAATGGCTTGCTAAACTGTTTGCAGCATTAGGCGTAGGTGCAGGACTTCTCGGTATCGGTACAATTACACAGATTAACGGTATTACAAGTGCCGTTGAAACTTTCGTAGATCCCGATAAGATGCATGTTGTATCACTGTTCGGTAATTCTTACTCATGGGCAGTAGTTGTTTCCGGCGTTGTAGTTACAGTTTGTGCGGCGCTTGTTATTATCGGCGGCATTAAGAGAATTACTAAGGTTTCTGAAATTGTAGTTCCCTTTATGGCAGTTTTATACATTGTTGTGGCAATAGTTATTCTTGTTTGTAACGCATCCAAGATACCGGCTGCTTTCGTTGAAATAGTTGAGGATGCTTTTGGTCTTAGAGCTGTAGTTGGCGGTGGATTTTGGGCAACATTTAAGTATGTACTTGCGAATCCTATGCAAAAGGGTATCGCTCGCGGTATCTTCTCTAACGAAGCAGGACTTGGTTCGGCTCCTATAGCAGCAGCAGCAGCCAAAGTTGATTCACCTGCCAAGCAGGGTCTTATTTCAATGACAGGTACAGTAATTGATACACTTATTATTTGTACAATGACAGGTCTTTGTATAGTTCTTACGGGAGCTCATAATGCTGCCGAATCAATGGGACTTGAGGGAGCACAGGTTACTAACTATGCATTCCAGCAAGGACTTCCATTACCTGCTAAAGTTTCATCATTCATCCTGATGATTTGTCTTGCATTCTTTGCATTTACTACAATCTTAGGATGGGATTACTATTCCGAAAGATGTCTCGAGTACCTTACAAAGGGTAAGATGGGACCTGTAAAAGTATATAGATGGCTTTACATTTTGGCAGTACTTATAGGACCGTTCCTTACTGTTTCGGCAGTATGGACAATCGCTGATATCTTTAACGGACTGATGGCGGTTCCTAACCTTGTGGCACTTGTTGCATTAGGCGGAGTTGTAGCTGCCGAGACAAAGATTTTCTTTGACAAAGCGGATAAAGCAAAAGAAGCAAAATAGTAATATCGGTAATATAGTGATTAAGTTTTTAAAGAGGCATACCTTAGGGTATGCCTCTTTTTTGTATAATAGGAAATTCCTATGAATTTCCTATTATACAAAAAACGTTCCGCTAAGGATGCACACAAATATCCGTTCAAAACGGATATTAGGCGAAAATTGTCCGTTTAAAACGGATTGTGACATATTGGTTGACATAATATAATCATTATAAGAGACGGTCTCTTAACCCGGAGACTTCTTAAAAAGGGGATACATGACTTAAATGCCCAAGGGGAATTTAACGATTGAAGCCCTCGCATACGCCATATCGGTATTTCTCGTATGCGTCAGTTGTGGGTAAGGGGGGAGGATATACTTACCCACTTCTTTATGCCCTAAATTAATTGACAGATGTCTGAGAGTAAGCAGAAGTAAGAAAGGGCTAGGTAATGAAGAAGAAATTGACTAAAGACGAAAAGATTATGCTCAACGATTATATGTTATTTGTCGGTAATAATCTTATGAAAAAGCGCGAGAAGATGAATTTGACTCAAGAGGAACTTGCGGAATTGGCAGGCGTGGAAATAAAGTCAGTGGGTGATGTTGAAAGAGGTCAAAGATATCCCGGGGGATATAATATGATTAAGATTGTAAAGGCTTTAAAATGCCGACCACAGGATATTATGGGAGATGAACCGGAAGTAATAGAAGGCGCAAAGGAAAGTAACAAATCGGAATCAGGGAACGAAATGGAGATTCTAAGAAAGGATTTTGCAGGTGTTACAAATAAATTTATTATGGAAGCTCCCAATAAAGAAGTTGAGGAAATAAGGAGAAAGGTTTTGAGAGAATATTTTAAAGACCTTAGTATATCATTGTAGAATTAAAATAACTTCTGTTGATGAACATCGACAGAAGTTATTCTTCTTTAGGCAATCTTTTAAAATAGTTAACAGCACAAATGACTCCGGGGATTGCCGAAACTACATAAGCTAAAGGCTGTGCTTCCTGAACACCGTTAAGACCGCGCAACATACCGAGAATTACTAAGGCCGGAATGTAGATTAAACCGCCGCGGAGGGAAGAAAGCAATGAGGCCGCAAGCTTCATACCGCTAACCTGCATAAGCATTTCGGTAACCATACAAAGCGGAAGGAATATCTGAGCCCCACACAAAAGTCTTAGTGCACGTACACCGATTGCAATAACTTCGGGATCGTCACGGAATACTTTTACGATTGTTTCCGGAGAAATCAAAACCGCTGACGTAAGAACAACAAGCACTATTTCCGCAAGACACAGTGTAACTTTATATGCTTTGCGCACACGGCTGTATTTGTGTGCTCCGTAGTTGAAACCGCATACGGGCTGGAAGCCCTGTCCAATTCCGAGAGCAATGGCGAATAATCCGAAGGATACCTTGGTTACGATGCTCATTGCCGATACTGCGGCGTCTCCTGCATAAAGCGCTGCTTCATAGTTAAGAATAATAGTACCGGCACCGCTTAAGGCCTGACGAATTAAGCTTGGAAGTCCGGTAGTAAAAATATCAAGAGGCACCCTGCTAAGGAAGGATGCTTTTTTAATTGAAATAGTAGTCTGGGCATGACCGCTAAGATACATGCTAAGGAGCAAAACAAATCCGATTACCTGGGAAATGGCGGTAGAAAGTCCCGCTCCTGCAATTCCCATATTAAGCTTGAACATGAAGAAGGCATCTCCCGCAATATTTAAAAGTCCGCCCGAAAGAAGTCCTATCATTCCCAGAAGAGCTTTGCCTTCGTATCGCAACAGATTATTAAGAGTAAAGGTTGCAACCACGCAGGGAGAAGTTGAAATTATAAAATAAAGATATGTTTTGGCATATGGAGCAATAGTGGGAGTGCTTCCGAAAAACACAACAAGGGGATCAATGAAGATGACACTTAATATTGCGACAATAAAGCCTAAAAACAGTGAGCAAAAAAATCCGGTGGAAGCAATCATGTTGGCACCGTCGGTATCTTTGGCCCCCAGTTTACGGGCAACCTGGCTTCCGGATCCTTGACCGCACATAAAACCGATTGCCTGCAAAATACTCATATATCCGAATACAACACCTATTGCGGCACTTTGAGATGTGCCGAGAGTTCCTACAAAGGCTGTATCAACCAGATTGTATATGGTTGTTCCCAGCATACTGATAATCGTAGGTATCGAAAGCTTAATAATAAGCTTTGATATAGGGGTTTGGGTCATTAATTTGTATTGGTCTTCGTTCTTATTTTTACTCATATCGATAGATTATAGCACATTTTCGTCTGATGAAAAGGGTGGTATGAAACTTTCTTTCTGGGTATCCCCTTCCTGAATAAAAGCGTTGGTAATTCCAAGTTCAAGAGCGTAATCCACCACCTTATTGTATTCATAGGAAGTTACTTTGCGGGTTAGTTCGGGATATAGAGGCTGTGGTTTACATAACATAGGAGTATATTGATTCATTATACTGATATATATGGAATCTCCGTAGGTTTTATAGAGATATTCAATAACCTTCATGGAGTCTTTGGTATGACCGGGCAACACCAGATGACGTACAATCACGCCCTTTCTCATAAGTGCATTATCATCGTTCGGGATGAACGAGCAGTCATTTACCTGCCGCACCATTTCGGCTATACACTTTTTAGCTATTTCAGGATAGTCGGGTGCATTGGAAAATCCGGCGGCAAGTGAAGAGTCGAAGTACTTAAAATCAGGTAAAAAGATATCAATTTTGCCCTCAAGAAGTTTAAGAGTTTCCGGCTTTTCGTAAGAACCGGTATTATATACTATCGGAATAGTAAGAGACTTGTCCCTGGCCAGGTCGATAGCCTCGGCAATCA
Organism: Lachnospiraceae bacterium; assembly: GCA_045629045.1. Lineage (GTDB taxonomy): Bacteria > Bacillota > Clostridia > Lachnospirales > Lachnospiraceae > JAILLW01. Next base: position 65,456 of record JAZQQM010000001.1, on the reverse strand, counting down.
TGGGAACGAAATGTGTGGGTGTTACGAGGTTTATATTATTTGCCCCCTGAGACTGTAAGTTCAAAAAGGTTTGACTAAGTTCCGGGATACTTAATACTTTACCTACACGGCCCGTAATTATTTCTTTGTTCTGACAAAAAATGCACCTTAAATTACAGCCGCCGAAAAACACTGTGCCCGAACCTTCGCTGCCGCTTATGCAAGGCTCTTCCCAATAATGAAGGGCAGCCCGGGACACTATGATTTCGGAAGCGGTATTACAATATCCCGCAGGACCGATATTTCTGTTGACGCCGCAATTTCGCGGACATAATGTACAAGATTCCCAATTCATGATGCCAATTATAACATATCTTATTTTGCTCTAAAGTATAAATCCCTAAAATAAAAGGAATGTCTAAAAGAAAACTATACTCTTTTTACAGAAAATAGGGTATAATAAGTTGTTTGATTATGCTCTGTTATTATGCCCTTTTTTAATACAGAGCCAAAATGAAAGGATATTTGGTATGGCTAACGTTATTTCGGATGAAACAATAGAATACGTCGGCATTCTTGCAAAATTGGAACTTAGCGATGAAGAAAAGGAAAAAGCTAAGAAAGATATGGGAAGTATGCTCGATTATATAGACAAGCTTGGTGAACTTAATACCGACGGTATTGAGCCTATGTCACATGTTTTCCCTGTTCAGAATGTATGGAGAGAAGATGTGGTTACTAACGGTGATGACAGAGATAATATTATCAAAAATGCACCGGGTGAAAAAGACGGTATGTTTGAAGTTCCCAAGACTTTTGATTAGAAATATATTTTTACGAGGATAAACAGATGGATATTCTAAGCATGACTGCCTGCGAACTTGGACAGGCAATTAAATACAAAAAGGTAAGTGTGCTTGAGGCGACAAAAGCAGTTCTTTCACAAATTAAGGAAAGCGAGCCTAAATATAACTGTTTCGTAACGGTTGACGAGGAAGGCGCCTTAAAGCAGGCAGAAGAGATTCAAAAGAAAATTGACGATGGGTCACTTACGGGGCCTTTGGCAGGTGTGCCGGTGGCAATTAAGGATAATATGTGTACGGAAGGACTACTTACTACTTGTTCTTCCAAGATTCTTTATAATTTTATTCCCACATTTTCATCGGAAGCCGTTCTTAATCTTAAGAAGGCCGGTGCCGTTATTGTGGGTAAAACCAATATGGACGAATTCGCGATGGGTTCCACAACAGAAACCTCATATTACGGACCCACCAAGAACCCGAGAAATCCCGAGCATGTACCCGGAGGTTCATCGGGAGGAAGCGCTGCGGCTGTTGCAGCAAACGAAGTGTTCTATGCGCTGGGTTCCGATACGGGCGGTTCAATAAGACAGCCTGCTTCATATTGCGGTGTTGTGGGAATGAAGCCTACTTACGGAAGAGTATCACGTTACGGACTTATTGCCTACGGTTCTTCGCTGGATCAGATAGGACCTTTGTGTAAGGATGTAAGAGATCTTGCAACCATCATGGAAGCTATCTGTTCATACGATTCAAAGGATTCAACATCCGTATCGCGAGATGATAATGATTTTACTTCGGCACTTAGCGAAGATCTTACGGGTATGAAAATAGGTATACCGAGAGATTATTTCGGGGAAGGTCTTGATAAGGAAGTGGCCGATTCGATTTATAAGGCGGTAGAGGTACTTAAATCAAAGGGTGCTACTGTTGAAGAGTTTGACCTTAGCCTTGTTGAATATGCAATTCCTACATATTACACCATAGCGGCTGCAGAGGCATCTTCGAATCTTGAAAGATTTGACGGTATTAAGTACGGCTACAGAACAGAAGAATACAACGGTTTACATAACATGTATAAGAAATCCCGTTCCGAGGGCTTCGGTGCGGAAGTAAAGCGTAGAATTATGCTGGGCTCCTTCGTGTTAAGTTCGGGATACTATGATGCATATTATCTGAAAGCCCTTAAAGTAAAGGCACTTATTAAAAAGGCTTTTGACGAGGCTTTTGCCAAGTATGATGTAATATTGGGACCTGCAGCTCCCACTACGGCGCCTAAACTGGGAGAAAGTTTATCGGATCCCATTGCCATGTATTTGTCGGATATTTATACAATTTCCGTTAATCTGGCAGGACTTCCGGGACTTAGTGTTCCCTGCGGAACAGATTCCAAGGGCCTTCCTATCGGAATGCAGCTTATAGGGGATTCCTTTAATGAAAAGAAATTAATAAATACCGCCTATGCTTATGAATGTGCTACCGGTATTTATCATAAAACAGTAACGGATAGAAAGGACGGTGAATAAGATGAGTAAGAATTACGAAACTGTCATCGGACTTGAGGTTCATGTGGAACTTGCTACTAAAACCAAAATTTTCTGCGGATGCTCAACACAGTTCGGCGGAGACCCAAATACCCATACCTGTCCGGTATGTACAGGTATGCCGGGATCACTTCCCGTTCTTAACAAGCAGGTACTTGAATATGCGGTTGCTGTAGGTTTGGCAACCAATTGCGATATAACCAGATATTGTAAGTTTGACAGAAAAAATTATTTTTATCCGGATAATCCGCAAAACTATCAGATTTCGCAGTTATATCTTCCGATTTGCCGTAACGGTCATGTTGACATTGAAACCGAAAACGGTACAAAGGCAATCGGAATTCATGAAATACATATGGAAGAGGATGCGGGAAAACTCATTCATGATGAATGGGATGACTGCTCATATGTAGATTATAACCGTTCCGGAGTACCTCTTATCGAAATCGTATCCGAACCTGATATGAGAAGCGCCGATGAGGTTATTGCATATCTTGAAAAACTGAAAATGACTGTTCAGTACCTGGGAGCTTCCGACTGCAAGCTTCAGGAAGGTTCCATGAGAGCCGATGTTAATCTTTCCATAAGAGAAGTCGGTGCCAAGGAATTCGGTACAAGAACGGAAATGAAGAACCTTAATTCGTTTAAGGCAATAAGAAGAGCTATTGAGGGCGAAACCGAGCGACAAATAGACTTAATAGAATCAGGGCAGAAGGTAGTTCAGGAAACCAGAAGGTGGGACGATAATGCAGGCGAATCCTATGCAATGAGATCTAAGGAAGATGCGCAGGACTACAGATACTTCCCGGATCCCGACCTGGTTCCCATATCTTTGTCGGAGGAGTTCCTTGACAGAATTAAAGCTAACGAACCGGAATTCCGTGAGGCCAAGAAGGAAAGATATGCTAAGGAATTCGGTATTCCGGAGTATGATATCGATATTATTACCGAATCAAAGAAAATGGCGGATGTATTCGAAAATACGGTAGCCATGGGTGCCGATCCTAAAAAGGTAAGTAACTACCTTATGGGTGAGACAATGAGAATCCTTAAGGAAAAGGAACTTGATCCTCAGGATATATCATTCAAACCCGAAGCTTTGGCTAAACTTATAAAACTTCAGGAAACCAAGGCTATTAACGGAACTGTTGCAAAGGAAGTCTTTGAAGTAATGTTCTTTGAAGATATAGATCCCGAAAAATATGTAGAGGAAAAAGGATTAAAGACAGTAAATGACGAGGGAGCCCTTCGCAAGGTCGTTGAGGAAGTAATTGCGAATAACCCTCAGTCGGTTGAAGATTATCATAACGGTAAGGAAAAGGCTATAGGATTCCTGGTAGGTCAGACAATGAAAGCTATGCAGGGCAAAGCCGATCCGGGTAGTGTTAATAAGATGCTTAAAGAACTACTGTAGTATAAAGAAGTGTTGTGGGGAAAATTATGGATGGAATGATTTGCACTCAAAATTTTATCGACTTTTATATGAAATTGTCGAATGAGACATCTACGCTCAACGAATATTTTGAGATAATGAAGGAAGCAGCCAATATTTCGGCACAGAAGCTGCAATTGGGCAGGTGTCTTATAATTGTTAATTCGCCGGCATCGGGTCTTGTGTTTGAACAGATACAGGACAGAAACGAAATATATCTTGATAAAAACGGTTATAATGCCGAGGGTGGATTGCGTCAGACATTTGTTACGGATGACTGGGGTGTTGTTCAAATCGAATTATATCCTTTAAAGGATGTATTTTGGGAAGATGAGAGTGAAAAGGAACTGGAATTTATTATCCAGGTACTTTTTGACTGCCTTTCCAAAATGCGTGCCGGAATTATAATGAAGCAGGCTACGATTACGGACCATTTGACAGGAGCCTGCAATTCTACCGGTATTATTAACTACGTTAATGAAATGAAGAATATCAATAAATTATTCCTGTATAATTCGATATTCTTTAACATTAAGAACTTTAATTACATTAATAATCGCTTCGGAAATCGTCAGGGAGATAAAATACTTAAGGAATTGTCACGCCAGACCCGGGATTTCCTTAAAAAGGGAGAACTTTTCGGACGTGTATCCGGAGATTCATTCTTCATACTTGTGGAGAAAGACAGAACTGACAGTATCATAGAGTTCCTGTCCACAAGGCGTGTTTTGGTGGAACTTGATACGAAAAATATCGAACTCGATCTTATGATAAGAATGGGGGTATACGATAACAAAGAAGAAGATACCGCCATAAGAGTTCTTGAAGCAACGAAGGCCGCATACAACTATACCCGTAATCCTTCGGCAGGGGATATTGTATATTTCAGAGAAGAAATGCTTATGGCATCGGCTCATGATGAAGATGTATCAAATAACTTCCTGACGGCAATCAAAAAGGAGCAGTTCGTAGTATATTATCAGCCGAAGGTTGACCTTAAGAATTCACGCCTTATGAGTGCCGAGGCATTATGCCGCTGGGTTGTGGACGGTAAAGTGGTACCTCCCATGGACTTTATACCGGTACTTGAAAGAGACGGTTCGATTTCACATCTTGATTTTTATATGCTTAATAAGGTATGTGAACATATTGTTGAGTGGAAGAAGAAGGGAATTGAACCTGTTAAAGTGTCGGTGAACTTCTCGAGAGCCAACTTCCTTAATAAAAAACTGGCTCAGAGAATTATTAAGCTGATAGAATCCTATAATGTGGAGCCGGAATATATTGAAATAGAAATAACCGAAATGTCGGGATATGAAGATTTTGAAGCTTTGAGTGAGTTCGTAAATACCATGAAAGCGGCAAATATTGAGATTTCACTTGACGATTTCGGAACAGGATATTCATCGCTTAATCTCATTAAAGATCTTAACGTTGATACGATTAAGCTTGATAAATCTTTCTTAGCCAAGCTTGATATGGATAATTCCAATGCTCAGGGGAAGTCGGTTGTTAAGAATATCGTTAAAATGGTTAATGAACTTAATATGAATGTAGTTGCGGAAGGTGTTGAAACCCTTGACCAAATGGAATTCCTTAAGGAAATTAATTGTCAGGGCGCTCAGGGATTTTTGTTTGACCGACCTATGCCGAAGAGTGAGTTTGAATTAAAACTTATGGGAGAGAGAATATATTAATGAGAATCGGAATGGGATATGATGTACATAAACTTGTAGAAGGCCGGGACCTTATTATGGGAGGTGTTAAGATTCCTTACGAAAAGGGGCTTCTTGGCCATTCGGATGCGGACGTGCTTCTCCATGCCATTTCGGATGCTTTGCTTGGCGCGGCTGCATTGGGAGATATCGGCAAGCATTTTCCCGACACGGATCCTAAATACGAGGGGATATCATCCGTTATCTTATTACGGGAAGTAGGCGAATTGTTAAATCAAAATTTATTTTTCATCGAGAATATTGATGCTACAATCATAGCCGAGGCACCTAAAATGCGCCCTTATATAGATACAATGAGAGCCAATATTGCAGATGCACTGGGAATAGATATTTCGCAGGTTAATGTTAAGGCTACTACGGAAGAAGGCCTCGGATTTACAGGAAGCGGAGAAGGAATATCCGCTCAGGCAATATGCCTTTTGACAAGTCCTTCAACATTAACATCAATTGATGTTACGGAATATTCACAATGTGAATCCTGCGGCGGATGCAAGAAAGCAGATTAATTAAGATATTTTTTTAAGGAGATATATACATAAAATGAAGCTTTACAATTCACTTACCAAAAGAGTTGAACAGTTTAAGGAGAATGAACCGGGTAAGGTCGCAATGTACACCTGCGGCCCTACTGTTTATCATTTCGCACATATCGGAAATTTAAGAAGCTACCTTATGGAGGACGTACTTGAAAAATTGTTACGTTACAGTGGCTACGATGTTAAACGTGTTATGAACATTACGGATGTGGGTCATCTTTCATCGGATGCGGACACAGGCGAAGATAAGATGCTAAAAGGCGCCAAGAGAGAGCACAAGACTGTTATGGAAATAGCTAAGTTCTATACAGATGCATTCTTTAGCGACTGTAAGAAGCTTAACATCAAGACTCCGGATGTTGTTGAACCTGCTACAAATTGTATCCCCGAGTTCATACATATGATTGAAGTGCTGTTGGACAAAGGATATGCATACAAGGCAGGAGAAAACGTATACTTTGATACGTCAAAACTGGAGAATTACTACGTGTTCGGTAATCAGAACGAGGACGAACTTCTCGTTGGTGTAAGAGATGATGTAACAGAGGACGATAATAAGAAGAATAAGAATGATTTCGTTCTGTGGTTTACCAAATCAAAATTCGAAGATCAGGCCCTTAAGTGGGACAGCCCCTGGGGTGTGGGATATCCCGGCTGGCATATAGAGTGCTCATGCATCAGTATGAAGCATCTTGGGGAATATATGGATATTCACTGCGGCGGCGTGGACAATATGTTCCCTCATCATACTAATGAAATAGCCCAAAGTGAATCATACATCGGTCATAAATGGTGTAATTACTGGTTCCATGTTCATCATCTTAATGATGAAACAGGTAAAATGAGTAAGTCAAAGGGCGAGTTCCTTACGGTATCTTTGCTTGAAGAAAAAGGTTACGATCCTGTGGTATACAGATTCTTCGCACTTTCGTCACATTATCGTAAGCCTCTTACATTTTCATACGATGCCCTTGACCAGGCCGCTAACACTTATAGGAAATTAAAGAATAAAATAGCAACTATTGCCAATGAGGGCGAGGTAAATAAGGATACAGTAAAAGAGTATCATGATAAGTTCGCCGAAGTTGTGGGAAATGATGTTAACACATCTATGGGAATTACGCTGTTATATGATGTGCTTAAGGCTGATATTAACGGAGCAACCAAGCTTGCTGTTATTGATGACTATGATTACGTATTGGGCTTTGACCTTCTTAAGAAGGAGGAAGCCTCAAAGGGCAGCGAAGATGTCGATGATGAACTTACAGCTATGGTGGAGGCTAAGATAGCCGAGCGTAAGGAAGCTAAGAAAGCCAAGGATTTTGCAAAAGCGGATGCTATACGTGATGAACTTTTATCTAAGGGAATAGTTATTGAAGATACAAGAGAGGGCGTCAAGTGGCACAAGGCATAGATCTTATTTTTGAACTGAAAAAAGAGTTCGAGCTTAAGGAAATTGACATACGAACATATTCACCCCTTACCCTGGCGTATATCGGTGATGCAATTTATGACCTGCTAGTCAGGTCATTCGTTGTATGTAAGGGAAACACTTCAAACAACAAGCTTCATAAGAAAACAACCAAGTATGTCAGTGCAAAAGCTCAGGCCGAAATTATTAAAGCAATTAAGGAAGATTTGACGGAAGAAGAGGTTGCCGTATATAAGCGAGGTAAGAATGCCAAGCCTTCTTCTACCGCCAAGAATGCTTCATTGTCGGAGTACCTTAAGGCTACAGGATTTGAAGCTTTACTTGGCTACTTATACCTGACCGGCCAAAAGGACAGGATTGTTTATATTGTAAAAAAAGGAATCGAGGTTGTGGATGGAGACAATAATTGAGGGTAGAAATCCCGTAATAGAGGCATTTAGAGCCGGCAAAGAAATTGATAAATTGTATATTCTTGACGGATGCCAGGATGGCCCTGTTATGACTATTAAACGTGAGGCCAGAAAAAGGGATACTCTGATTAAGTATGTGGACAAAGACAGACTTGATAATATGTCCGAAACAGGAAAACATCAGGGTGTAATTGCGGTTGTGGCCGCTTATGAGTATTCCGAAATAGAGGATATGTTTGCTTTGGCAGCTAAGAAGAATGAAGATCCGTTCTTTATACTGCTTGACAGTATAGAAGATCCCCATAATCTTGGTGCCATTATTCGTACAGCAAATCTTTCGGGAGCGCACGGGGTAATTATTCCGAAAAATCGTGCTGTGGGACTTACGGCAACAGTTGCGCGTACATCTGCGGGGGCACTTAACTATACGCCTGTTGCCAAGGTTACTAATTTAGCTAAAACTATTGAGGAGTTAAAACAAAAGGGGATGTGGTTTGTGTGTGCCGATATGGACGGCACGCCTATGTACGATCTTAATTTGAAGGGTTCGATCGGCCTCGTTATAGGTAACGAGGGTGAGGGTGTAGGAAGACTGATCAAGGAAAAATGTGATATGGTTGCGTCTATTCCTATGAAAGGTGATATTGATTCGCTGAATGCCTCTGTGGCAGCAGGTGTTCTTGCGTATGAGATTGTAAGACAAAGAAGATGAAAGCAGTAAAAAGGATACTGATTACAATAGCTGCAATGGGATGTATTATTGCGGCTGCGTATGGTGTGGATAAGGGTATATCTTTGTACAACGATAAAGTGTTTGAAGAAGAACGCGAACAAAGATATATTGAGGTGACTAAGGAAACCGAAACCCATAAGGAAGAAATTAAGGAAATTTCCCAACTGTCAACCGAAGAAATAAAAGAATATATAGACCAAAATGCGTACGTGGACGAGGAAAGAACAAGTAATATCGACGAAGATCCATGGAATTTGGCATCGGATGACTCCGCACCTGTTGAAGATGAAAGTGAAGAGGCCGGCGAAGACGGTAATGAAACCGATGACGACTGGGAAGCCGGTTCTGTAAAAGATAATGTGGACAGAGTAGCTCAGCTTGGCTTGGAAGCAGTGGCCAATATGGGTTCGGTTTCGGAAAACCGTGTTGAAGAGGACACGGTATCTGGAAACAGCGTGCCGGATGAAAGTGTATCCGGTAATTCGGTATCGGGCAATTCGGTATCGGGTAATTCCGTATCCGGTAACAGTGTATCGGGAAATACCGTATCGGGTAACAGCGTCGGCGGAACGTCGGCCGATAATAAAATATATCTATCCGACAGACAGAAATTCAGAACTTCATCGGAGGAAACCAGATTATGGATGGAGGCCGATGAGGAGGTTATTGAGAATAATACGGAGGACTTCAGTTCTCTTAAAATAGCATGTCTCGGAGACAGCATAACAGATGCTACCAATTTGGCAGATGTGTATTCGGAGGATGAATACAGGGCTTATTCATATCCCACAAGATTGGGAGAGGTATTGGGTGCCCAGGTATCAAATTACGGTATCGGCGGTTCCTCTTACGGAAGATATTGGGATAAGGCATTCTGCGAAAGATACCGGGATATACCGGAAGACACGGATATAATAATTATTATGGGTGGCGCTAACGATGGCTTCTGCCTGCATGAGGATATGGTTGGAAACATAGACGATCGTGAGCAAAGAACACTTTACGGCGACCTCGATGAACTTATGAAGGGCCTTAAGGAGAATTATCCCGATGCAGAGGTTATTTTTATGACACCTATGCCTAATCTGCTTCATGATGTACTTCGTAAAGAAAGACCGGAATTATTGTCACAGACAGTTGTCGTAGATGCGGTAACCGAACTTGCGGAAGAATACGGATACAGTGTAATTGACCTGTATAATTCAAATTTCTTTGATTCCCATGATGCTGATATTGTATCTACTTATATTCCCGACAGTGTTCATCCGAACGAAGAAGGATACGAGATATTTGCCAAGCATGTGGCAGCTGAGATTATACGTATTCATGAAAACGAGGAATTGTCGGATGAAACTGCCGATGAAAACGAAGAGGAATTGACGGACGAAACCGAAAACGAGGACGAAGATGGGTCTGAGGAATTATCGGATGAGGATGAAGATGAGTCTGAAGAAGAATTATCGGATGAAACCGACGAAGAAAACGAAGAAGAATTAACCGACGAGGCAGCAGAAGAAGACGAAGAGGATTTGTCGGACGAAAGCGCAGATGATACCGAAGAAGAAACTTCTGATGATGCCGATAAAAAAACAGAAGATAAATCCAGGAAAAAGCAGACTAAGGAATCTGCGGAAGAAGCAAAGGATACCAAGTCGGAAACTAAAAAGGTGATATATGCCAGAGAATAATAAATATGATTCTTACAAGGATGAAGAATTAATTGATTTATTAAGAGACGGAAGCGATGATGTTACGGATTATCTTATGATCAAATATAAGAATCTGGTCCGTAAGAACGCTAAGAGTATGTATATTCTGGGGGCTGATGAGGAGGACCTTATTCAGGAGGGAATGATTGGCCTGTATAAAGCCGTAAGAGATTTTGATTCGGGACGGGATGCAAGTTTTATAACCTTTGCCCAGCTATGCGTTTCCCGACAGATGTATACGGCCATTCAGGCTGCAGGACGTCAAAAGCATATGATGCTTAACAGCTACACATCTATATACGAAGAAGACTTCCAAAAGGAGGGCGGAGCCAATCCGGAAGAGGAATTTCTGGATAAAGAACGGGCGTTATTGATTGAGGAGGCTTTTGAAAAGGAATTAAGTCCCTTTGAAAAGCAGGTGCTTGATCTAAAGCTTGTAGGCCTGGATTACCGACAGACGGCAGCGGTTTTAGGTAAGGACGTAAAATCGGTCGATAATGCACTAAACAGGTTAAAGACAAAACTTAAAAAAGTTATGGAACATATGGATTAGAGTTTTGAACTTTAGGGTATATATTTTTGAGGGTAAAATATGAAAAAACCATTTAAGAAACTGTTGGGGGCAACTATATCTTTAATCATTTTCCTATGCTTTATCGTTACAGTTCCCGAAACTGCCCATGCAGATACAAGGGTGGTGCATTCGGGAGACGATGAGGGCGCAGACGTTTCTCCTGATGTTGAATGGCATAAGGAAATTGATGATTCCGAGATTTATTATGGGGATAATCTTGACTATGAAATCAGGTTTGCATCCTTCGAATATGTGGAAGAGCCTCACAATTATCACATTTATTATCCGCAGATTGTATATAAGAATAAGCGCAATGTTTCTAAGGCCAATAAGGAAATAAGAGACAGGGCATGCCTTATTATGGACAAAATGTATCCTAAATTTACGTATGAAGAAAAGTACGACAAGGGCAGAAACGAAAGTACCGTTACCTATGAAATAACTTATATGGATAACGATTATATAAGTATAGCTTTTTATAATGACTATTTTATAGGAAGCGTATATGCGGAATATCATGACGCTTACAGCTGCACAATCGATTTAAAGACGCAGGAAAGAGTTAAATTCGATGATGTATTTGACGGAAGCCATGATATTGCTCAGGTAGTATTTGACAATATAGCAGACGAAAACGAAAGGCTGGCAACGGCCCCCGAATTTAAGGAAGAGATAACCGATACTTTGGTTAAGGAAGGCGTGGCAGACGGAAGATATAATCTTGGACTTTTGTTTATGAACGGTAAGATAGGCGCAACCTTTACATATCATTACGGAGACGGTAATTTGATATATCGCGGTGCAACGGTGCTGAGACTTGATTATTCGGAGTGTGCCGATTATATTTCTGATAAAAACAAATGGACGGATAAGATTGAAAAAGATATTAAAGACGGTGAAATAATAGCCGAAGAGAATGAAAAGAAAGAGTATTTAAAGACCAAAAAAAAGAAGCCCGTAGGCTTCCCATTTTAACAGCTCCCGACGGGAATCGGACCCGTGACCTCCGCACTACCAATGCGACGCTCTACCGACTGAGCCACGAGAGCATTAAGGTGATTAACACCGTCAAACAGTATAACAGATAGTTAAGTCTAATTCAATAATAATTTGACTTTGTAAAAATCCCGCACATTTGATATAATATTTCGAATGTGTGGGTATATTGTTATTGGGAATTAAGTTTTATTTTATATCTTTGTAAGAAAGGCAAATTATGTCAGCTGATTACAGTAGAAGAGGAATAAAGGAAAAGCAACATTCTCTTCATATGAAATCGCCCAAGTTCATAAAGAAATTTTTGGTAATCATTCTGTATCTTATTGTTATAGGACTTATCGGTATAGCCGGTATAGGATGCAGTTTGGGATTCGGTATTTTTAAGGGAGTAATAGATACATCTCCCAGTATTGAGAATATCGATGTTACACCGACCGGTTTTAGTACCTTCGTTTATGATAATGAAGGAAACCAGATAGCAAAGCTTATTTCGCAGGACTCTAACCGTATTCCTGTCAGTATGGATATGATACCGACAGACCTTGCCAATGCATTTGTGGCAATTGAGGATGAAAGATTCTACGAGCATAACGGTATTGATATAAAAGGTATCATTCGTGCAGGTTATGTAGGTATTGCCAACGGCTTCCATTTTACGGAAGGTGCTTCGACAATTACCCAGCAGCTTCTTAAGAATAACGTATTTACCTCATGGGTTTCGGAGGACAGCTTCGCCGACAGTATGAAGCGTAAAATTCAGGAGCAGTATCTGGCTATTGAATTAACAAAGAAGATGTCAAAAGAAGATATTCTTCTTAACTATATGAATACAATTAACTTAGGTCAGAATACTTTGGGTGTTCAGGCCGCTTCAATGCGTTATTTTAATAAATCCGTAAGTACACTTTCGTTATCGGAGTGTGCCGTTATCGCAGGTATAACACAGAATCCTTCAAAGTATAATCCTATTTCACATCCCGATGCCAATGCCAAAAGGCGTGAAAAGGTATTAAGAAATATGCTTGAACAGGGTTATATTAATCAGGCTCAGTTTGACGGAGCTATGGATGATGATGTTTATTCAAGAATTAAAGTGGTTAACGATGAAGTTGATGAATCGCTTGTTAATTCATATTTCGTTGATGCCCTTACGGATGATGTTCTTGATGATCTTCAGAATGCAGGATATACGGAGCAACAGGCATTTATGCTCTTATATAGCGGCGGACTTAAGATTTATTCTACCCAGGATCCGGATATTCAGAAAATCTGTGACGAGGAATGTGCGAATGAAGAAAACTTCCCGGGTAACTGCAGATGGCTGCTTAAGTACGCTCTTACGGTACAGACTCCAAGCGGAGACTTAAAGAGCTATTCTCAGGAAATGTTCCGCAAATACTTTAGAGAAAATCGTTCTTCTTCATACAGTTTGATATTTGAAGACCAGGACAGCGCTTATGCGGATATTGAAGAATATAAGGCTGCAATCTTAGAACCCGGTGAAGAAGTATATGATGAAAGCATTACTCTTACAGCTCAGCCTCAGGTTTCGATTACGGTGGAAGAGCAAAGCACGGGTTATGTTGTTGCCATGGTCGGCGGACGCGGTTCAAAAGAAGCAAGCCGTACTCTTAACAGAGCTACAAGCGCCAAGCGTCAGCCCGGTTCCTGCTTTAAGATTGTTGCAGGATATGCACCTGCCCTTGATATAGGCATGGTTACTTTGGGAACGGCAATCAATGATGCACCTTTTAACTATGCCAACGGACGTCCGGTATCCAACTGGTATTCCGGATACAGAGGAATTAACAGTGCCCGTCAGGGTGTTATTGATTCGATGAATATTTTGGCTGTAAAAACTATCACATATATTACGCCTCAGGTTGCCTTTGATTATTTAAAGAATTTCGGATTTACCACAATAATTGACAGAGAAGAAAAGACTATTAACGGTGAACCTCAGATATTCTCGGATATTCAGCAGTCACTTGTACTCGGCGGTTTAACATACGGTGTTTATAATATTGAATTAAATGCCGCATATGCTGCAATAGCTAACCAGGGTACATATATTAAACCTAAGCTTTATACCAAGATAGTAGATCATGACGGTAACGTTATAATAGATAATACAACTCCCGATTCGCGTCAGGTAATTAAGCCGACTACAGCCTGGCTTTTAACATCTGCAATGCAGGATGTTGTTACACAGGGTACAGGTGCTTCCGTTAACTTCGGAGGAACTGCAATAGCAGGTAAGACAGGTACAACCACATCCTATAACGATGTTTGGTTTGCAGGATATACCAATTACTATACGGCAACTGTATGGGAAGGATATGATGATAATACAAAACTTCGTTCCGGTGAAGAAAGAAATATTGCCAAGAAGTTGTGGCGTAAAGTAATGAGCCGTGTTCACGAAGATCTTCCGCCGGCTTCGTTCCCCGTTCCTTCGGGAATTGTAACGGCAACCATATGCTCCCATTCGGGTAAACTGCCGATTCCGGGATTATGTGACGAGTGCTTAAGGACGGAATACTTCGCAGAAGGTACCGTACCTACCGAAGTATGTGACGTTCATTATCAGGGTGCGGTATGTCAGTATTGCGGAGCTCCGGCTACGGAATATTGTCCGTTTAAGGCAGAGGGCGTAGTTGAAGTAATGCCGGATAATGTTCTTATGTCGGGAGATGCCGAGGCCGGAAATATTGCAGCAAATGTGGAACCTGAAGAGGGCGAGGAACCAATAAGAACCCAGTGTATCCATACGGCGGAATTTATGTCTCAACCCGGTGTTGATGCAGTAATTGAACAGCAGCGAATGGAAATTCAGGCGAATGCAGCCGCGTACCAGCAAATGCTTCAGCAACAGCAAAGTGCCAATGAAGATGCTCTTGCTCAGTATGAGGCGGCTCTTGCAGCGCAGCAGGCGGCACTTGAGGGCGGAGCACAGTAGCTCTTAACAGATTTAACTTGAAGATTTAAGGCGGTTCGATTTTTAGAACCGCCTTTTTAAGACTAAAGATAACCAAGAAAGTTATGTAAATTAATTATGTCAACTAAAACGGGATACAACATAATTACGGGCGATGTTGAAGGCTATTACGAAGAAAAGAAATCAAAGTTTCTTTGTTATATTCATGCTGCCGAAACGGAAGAAGAGGCAAACGATTTTATTAACAAAATTAGAAAGAAGCACTATGACGCACGCCATAACTGTACCGCAATGATTTTGGGACCAGCCGGGGAACTTACACGCTCGTCGGATGACGGTGAACCTTCCGGTACAGCAGGTAAGCCTATGCTTGAGGTACTGTCCGGTGCGGACATCACTAATATAGTCTGTGTCGTAACAAGATATTTCGGCGGAGTGCTGCTGGGAACCGGCGGACTTGTAAAGGCCTATCAAAGTGCCGTTAAGGATGCTCTTGATAATGCGGTAAGGGATGGAATGATTGCTGCTGTTACTTATTGCGGTGATATCGAGATTACGATTGATTATTCGAATGTCAATTCTTTGGAATATTTTATAGAAAATAATGAGATAAAGGTTATTAATAAAGATTATCAGCAAAATGTTAAATATACTTTAAGAACAAGAGCGGAAAACGTTGATAGAACAATTGATGATCTTACCAATCTGACAAAGGGAACTGCCGATATTAATAAACTTACAACAGGATATTATCCATTATGAATTTAATTGCAAGACTGAAGAACAATTACATTACTGTTAAAGATGCCTGTGAATACGGTGGCTCTCAGAATCTTTTTAAAACCGAAAAGTCTTTATTTGCCAAAGGAAAGGTGCAGGGAGGCTGCGGAGTGGTAGCCCTGGCAGATACGATTGCTTATCTTCAAAAGGATACCGCTTTTGAATCGGAGGAGGATTATCGCAGTTACTTTAATTTGATAGCATCCCGTATGCTTTATCTTTCCACAAAGCTTGGAATGAGTTTTATTCATATGTATCTGGGGGCTTTGTGTTTGTTCGGAGGATATGGTTTAAAGTATCATTTGTTTTGGACTTTTAACTTAAGGAAATTGTATCCCAGAGTCAAGAAGATGCTTGACGAAGATATACCGGTTATCCTGTGTATTCCAAAGATATACGGAAGGAATAGAGCCAATCGGGGACTTGAACTGTTAAGTCCCGACAACAAATCCGTGCTATGCAGAACCTACGGTCATTTTGTTGTTGTTACCGGTATATATGATGATGAGGGTAAAATGTATTTTGAGATATCCTCATGGGGCAAAAGATATATGATTGAGTACGGCGAATTCGTAAGATTCAGCAAAAAAACGCCGGCAGGACTCCTTGGTCATATGCTTTACATAAAATAGACAAAAATCTTGACAACTGTTATCTGTCGGGGTTTAATTTAATAGGCGCGTAATATTGAAAGGAGGTATATCATGGAAGAAAAAGAAAAGAATGACCTTGAAATTATAAAGGAACTTCTGGAAACTAAACAATATACCTCATTAAGACAAAAGATGGCCGATATGAACGACGCCGATATAGCTGCCTGTCTGGAGGAGCTTGATGAAGCGGAAATGATGAAGGTTTTCCGAATCATGCCCAAGGATATGGCTGCTGATATCTTTTCTTATCTCGAAGTCGATTCCCAGCAATTTATAATTACAGGAATGTCCGAAAAGGATGCTGCAAGTATCATCGATAATCTGATGGCCGATGATGCAACAGACCTTCTTGAGGAAATGCCTGCAAATATTGTTAAGAAGCTTCTTGCCAATGCTTCGGCAGAGACAAGACGTGATATTAATCATCTGCTTAGATATCCGGAGGATTCCGCAGGTTCTATCATGACTGTGGAGTATGTGGACCTTAAGGAAAACATGACTGTTGAGGATGCGATAGCGAGAATCCGTCAAAGAGGTGTTGATTCCGAGACAATTAATATTTGCTATGTTACGGATGCCAACAGAAAACTGCTTGGCACGGTTGCTTTAAGATATCTGCTTATTTCTCAGCCTGATGCTGTTATCGGAGAGATAATGCATGAGAATGTTATATATTTGCATACCTTGATGGACCAAGAAGAGGTTGCCCGTCAGTTCCAGAAGTACGACTTTATTGCAATGCCGGTTGTAGATAATGAAGAAAGACTGGTTGGTATTGTAACTGTCGATGATGTAGTGGACATCATGCAGGAAGAGGCTACAGAGGATATGGAAAAGATGGCTGCTATTATTCCTTCCGATAAGCCGTATCTTCGTACCTCCATTTGGGAAACCTGGAAGCAAAGAATGCCATGGCTTCTTTTACTTATGGTTTCGGCAACTTTTACGGGAAGTATTATTACTTCTTTTGAAGATTCCCTGGCCAAGATGGCAATTTTGGTAGCATATATTCCCATGCTTATGGATACCGGCGGTAATGCGGGCGGACAGGCTTCGGTTACGATTATTCGCGGACTTTCGCTGGGTGAAATAGAGTACAAAGATACCTTAAAGGTTATCTGGAAAGAAATAAGAGTAGCTTTTTGCTGCGGTATGACCCTGGCCGCTGCCAATTTCGTTAAACTGCTTTTGTGGGACAAAATAGCAATTCCGGTTGCAATTGTGGTTTGCCTTACTTTAATATGTGCAGTTATGTTTGCTAAATTAATCGGCTGTTCACTTCCGATTCTGGCAAAAAGATTGGGATTTGACCCGGCAGTAATGGCATCGCCGTTTATTACGACCATAGTTGATGTGATTTCGTTGATTGTTTATTTCCAGATATCTTCTCATATTTTGGGAGTATAATGTATTTTTTTTGATGGACAGATATACGGATTGCTGCAATTACATATTGGATATTCCGAAGTTCGCCGGTAAGAATACACTCAATGATACTCATGTGCTTCTTGAACATGTTTATAACGAGGGCTCATCCCGGGTGGTTCATATAGCAGGCACTAACGGAAAGGGATCTACAACCTTGTATTTGTGTACCATTCTTCAGGAAATGGGATTTAAGGTGGGAATGTTCACTTCCCCGCATCTTGTTAGAATGAATGAGCGCATAAAGGTAAATAATGAAGAAATTTCAAATGAAGATTTCGTAGAGTGCTTTGAAGATATCAAGAGAATATTAAAGGAAGAAGGGAGCGTTGCACATCCTTCTTTTTTTGAGTTTTTATTCCTTATGGCCATGGATTATTTTGCCAAGCGGAAGGTAGACTATATTGTACTTGAAACAGGCCTTGGGGGAAGACTTGATGCCACTAACTGTATTATCCGAAAAGACTTATCAATAATAACGAAAATCGGAATGGACCATATGGAGTATCTTGGAGATACTCTTGACGCGATTGCATACGAAAAGGCCGGTATTATAGCAAAGGATGTGCCTACGGTTGTGTATGATAGCGAAGATATAGCCTTTGATGTGATTTCAAGGGTGGTAAAGGAAAGAAATAGCACCTGTTATCCCATATCCGCCGAAAATATTAAAATTCTATTACAAAACAAACAAATCATTGATTTTTCCATAGGATGTAGGTATTATAGATTAGGTGGTTTGCGACTTAAAACCGCCGCAACCTATCAGGTGATGAATGCATCCCTTGCTGTTATGGCTGCATTTTGTCTTGAAAATGAGAAGTTTTCACAGGAAATTGTTCAAAGCTCTTTACTTAAGGCTTTCTGGCCCGGACGCATGGAAGAAATACTCCCTGAGGTTTATTTGGATGGTGCCCATAATGTGGATGGCATTCAGGCATTTTTGGCATCTGTTAAGTCACATATTTTTGATGATGAATCGTCATATTTAAACGGTGGAAATCAACATCGTTTATTGTTGTTTAGTGTGGTTAAGGACAAAGAATATACGAAGATGATAGATCTTATCGTAGGTTCAAAGCTCTTTGACAGGGTGTATACGGCCCCCCTTGATTCGGACAGGAAGACCGATCTTGGCACATTAAAGGATGTCTTTGGCAAGTATGATATCGATGCACGCTTTTTTGACGGGGTCGATGATGCTTATGAACAGGCCTTAGAGGACAAGAAGCCGGGGGACATCCTGTATATAGCAGGTTCGTTATATTTGGTAGGCCGGATTAAGGCCACATTAGGATAAGAGGGATTAATTATGCTTGATTTTGAGGAAGAACTTAAGAAATTTCATCCAAGCATAGAGGTTGAAGAAGCTGAGGAGGCTATTTTCTCACAGGATTTAACCGATATTGCTGATGCATTAATACAGGTATTGGAAACTACATCCAAAAAGGCAGGGGAGAATAAGTAACAATGATTTGTTATCGCTGTGGATGCACTCTGTCTGAAAAAGATTTCTGTACAGGCTGCGGTGCCGATGTGGGAATGTACAAAAAAATACTTTCCTTATCTAACCGTTATTATAACGATGCGCTTGCAAAGGCAGAAGTTCGTGACCTGCAGGGCGCTATTGTAAGTTTGAAGCAGAGTGTAAAACTAAATAAGAATAATGTTGATGCCCGTAATTTACTGGGCCTTGTTTACTATGAAATCGGTGAAGTTGTTGAGGCCTTGGGACAGTGGGTCATCAGCAAAAATATAAGAGACACCAAGAATATTGCAGCTGACTATATTGATATGATGCAGGAGAATCCGTCAAAGTTCGATGCTATGAATCAGAATCTTCGCAAATATAATCAGTCGCTTCTTTTGTGCTATCAGGACAGTCTTGATTATGCCAAGATTCAGCTCAAAAAAGTCCTTTCGGTAGCTCCTAAGTATCTAAGAGCGCATCAACTTCTGGCTTTGATCTATATTAAGGACGAAGAATGGGAAAAGGCTGAACGTGAACTTGAAAAGTGTTCCGCTATAGATACCAAGAATACAACTACCTTAAGATATATGCAGGAAGTTCAGGAAATGACGGCTCCTGTCGAGGGTACCCATACCAAAGAAAAACATAAGGTTAAGGATGATGTTCGCGTTTACCAGTCAGGTAACGAGACAATCATTCAGCCTGTAAATAAGTCTGAATCCAGAGCAGCTTCTATTTTGATTAATCTTGCTTTGGGTATAGCCATAGGTATTGCAATTACTTTCTTCCTTATTTTACCCGGAAGAATTCAGGCGGCCAAGGCTGACATTAATGATGAACTTCGGGTTATTTCGGAAGCTTCGGATGCCAAGACAGCAACAATTGATGAACTGGAATTACAGATTAACAAGCTTCAGTCCGAAAATGAAAAGCTCGGTTCCGACGTAGCTTCGTATGCAGGTTCCGACGGCGCTCTTCGTTCTACGGATGCTTTGATGGAAGCTGTTAACTCATATCTTTCAAATCCGGAGGATATAGCTTCGGTGGCAGCATCCCTTGAGATGACAGAGACTCCCGAAGGTATGGAGGAGGATCCGAAGTCACCTTCTTATGTGGCACTGTACAACAAACTCGTAAGTCTGGCAGGACCTTCATTGGCAACCTACTATTATGATTTGGGCTACGGCAGCTACAAGAACGAGAACTATGAGGAAGCAATTCCCAATCTTGAACGCGTGTGCAATTATGACCCTGCCAACGGGGAAGCATTGTTCTATTTGGGAAATTCATACAGACGCGCAGGTATGGAGGATAAGGCAAAAGAAATATATGCCGAGGTTATTGATAATTTCCCCGGAACGGAACGTGCCAACAAGGCTGAAACATACCTTGCCGAAATCAATAATCAGGAGTAACAGATGTATAATCAGCTTACCCAAAAAGATATAGAAGATATGCAGGCCGAAATAGAGAACCGTAAGGTTGTTATAAGACCTAAGCTTCTCGAGGCAGTCAAAGAGGCAAGAGCTCACGGTGATTTATCCGAGAACTTCGAGTATTATGCCGCAAAAAAAGAAAAGAATGCCAATGAGTCCAGAATAAGATTCCTGGAGAGAATGATTAAGACTGCCGAGGTAATCGATGATTCTTCCGCAGATGATGAGATTGGAATCAACGATACGGTTACGGTGTTGTTTGAAGAAGATAACGAGGAAGAAAAATATACAATAGTTTCCACCATGAGAGGTGACTCCCTTAATAATCTTATTACGATTGAGTCTCCCATAGGTAAGGCTTTGCTGGGCCATAAGGTTGGAGATCGTGTAAGTGTATATGTTTCTCCGGAATATTCTTATTTCCTTAAGATTATTAATATAGATAAACTGGATGCTGGATTAAGTGCCAGACTTCGGAGTTTCTAAATAAATAATAAATATTTACTTTAATTAAAGGAGGGTCTTTACGTGAGTGTAAAGGTAGAAAAATTAGAAAATAATATGGCTAAGTTAACCATTGAGGTTGAAGCAGCTGAAGTAGAGAAAGCTTTAGAAAAGGCATTCCAGAAGCAGAAGGGTAAGATTTCCCTTCCCGGATTCCGTAAGGGTAAGGCTCCTCGTGCCATGATTGAAAAAATGTATGGTCCCGAGGTTTTCTACGATGATGCAATTAACGCAATGATTCCGGATGCTTATGATAAAGCAGTTGATGAATGCGGTGAGGATGTGGTTTCACAGCCTGAGATTGATATTGTTACAATTAAGAAGGGTGAGCCTTTTGTATTTACTGCAACTGTTGCTCTTAAGCCTCCTGTTGAGCTTGGTAAGTACAAGGGAGTTACAGTTCCCAAGGTAGAAACAGAAGTTACCGATGAGGATGTTGAAAAGGCACTTCAGAAGGAAAGAGAGAACAATGCCCGTAATATTACAGTTACAGACAGAGCTGTTAAGGACGGTGATATGACTGTTCTTGATTTCGAGGGCTTCGTTGACGGCGTTGCATTTGAAGGCGGCAAGGGTGAGAATTATCCTCTTACAATCGGTTCCGGTGCTTTCATCCCCGGATTTGAAGAGCAGCTTATCGGTGCCGAAATTGATAAAGAAGTTGAAGTTAAGGTTACTTTCCCTGAGGATTATCAGGCAGCAGAACTTGCTTCAAAGGATGCGGTATTTAAGTGTACAATTAAGGAAATCAAAGAAAAGGAACTTCCCGAACTTGATGATGAGTTCGCATCCGAAGTATCAGAGTTTGATACTCTTGCAGAGTTTAAGGAAGATATTAAGAAGAATCTTGCAGAGTCCAAGGCTAAGGAAGCTAAGGATGAAAAGGAAGCTAACGTAATTGAAGCTATCGTTAAGGAAGCTAAGATGGAGATTCCCGAGGCAATGATTACAACACAGCAGAACCAGATGCTTGACGAGTTCGCTCAGAGAATGTCAATGCAGGGTCTTTCAATGGAACAGTATTGTCAGTTCACAGGTGCTACACGCGATAAGCTTTTTGAATCCGTTCGTCCTCAGGCTGAGCAGAGAATTAAGTCTCGCCTTGTGCTTGAAGAAATTGCAAAGGTAGAAAATATCGAAGCTACCGATGCTGATGTTGAAGAAGAACTTAAGGCAATGGCTGAAGCATACCAGATGGAAATCGAAAAAGTTAAGGAAATGCTTCCCGAGAAGTCATTGGTTGAAATCAAAAAGGATATTGCGGTTCGTAAGGCTGCCGAGTTTGCTGTAGAAAACGCAAAAGAAAAGTAAAAGAGGTTTGAAATTATGAGTTTAATACCTAACGTCATAGAAACGAACAGTAAAGGCGAACGTTTTTATGATATCTTTTCAAGACTATTAAAAGAAAGAATTATTTTCCTCGGTGAAGAAGTGACAGATGTGTCGGCATCTATCATTGTTGCACAGTTATTATTTTTGGAAGCAGAAGATCCGGACAAGGATATATATTTTTATATCAACTCACCGGGCGGTTCTGTAACTGCAGGTATGGCTATTTACGATACAATGCAGTACATCAAGTGCGATGTATGCACATATTGTATGGGTATGGCAGCCTCTATGGGTGCATTCCTCCTTTCGGGCGGTGCTAAGGGCAAGCGTATGGCTCTTCCCAATGCCGAAATCATGATTCACCAGCCTTTGGGCGGTGCACAGGGACAGGCATCCGAGATCGAGATTGCTGCTAAGCATATGGCTCGTACCAAAGAAAAATTAACTAAGATACTTGCTGATAATTGCGGTAAGTCATACGAGGAAATGCTTGAGGCAACTGACAGAGATAACTGGTTAACAGCTAAGGAAGCTCTTGACTTTGGTATCATTGATAAAGTAGTTGAATCAAGAACAGAGGAATAAATAGTGGCAAAGAATTCTTTGGAGAAATTCCATTGTTCTTTCTGTGGTAAAGGACAAGACGAAGTTCGAAAGCTTATTTCGGGCCCCAACAATGTATATATTTGCGATGAATGTATTGAGCTTTGCGCCGATATTATCGAAGAAGAACTTGATGACGGTGAAGACGTATATACCGAAAATACGGATATTAATCTTCTTAAGCCCGTTGAAATCAAGGAGTTCCTTGATGATTATGTAATAGGTCAGGATGAAGCCAAAAAGGTTTTATCGGTGGCTGTTTATAATCACTATAAGAGGATTGTGTCTCCTAAGGTATCAGATGACGGAGTGGAACTTCAAAAGTCCAATATTATTATGATTGGACCTACAGGTTCGGGCAAAACCTACCTTGCACAGACACTTGCCAAGATAATAAATGTGCCTTTTGCGATTGCGGATGCAACAACATTGACAGAAGCAGGCTATGTGGGCGAAGATGTGGAGAATATACTTCTTAAGCTCCTGCAGGCTGCGGATTATGATGTCGAAAGGGCACAGCTTGGTATTATTTATATTGATGAAATTGATAAGATTACCAAAAAGTCCGAAAATGTGTCCATCACCAGAGACGTGTCGGGTGAAGGTGTACAGCAGGCCCTTCTTAAAATAATCGAAGGTACTGTTGCTTCCGTACCTCCACAGGGCGGACGTAAGCATCCTCATCAGGAACTTATTCCGGTTGACACAACGAATATTTTGTTTATTTGCGGCGGAGCCTTTGACGGACTTGAGAAGATTGTTGAAGCAAGACTTAATCGTAACTCCATAGGTTTCGGTGCCGAAGTATCTTCAAAAGCCGAGTTTGATACGGGAGAATTATTTAATGAGGTTACACCTCAGGATCTTGTTAAATTCGGACTTATCCCCGAATTCGTGGGACGTGTTCCGATTAACGTATCTCTTCACGGACTTGATAAAGAGGCCCTGGTTCGTATATTAAAGGAGCCAAAGAGCGCGCTTATTAAGCAGTATCAGAAATTATTTGATTTTGATGATGTTAAGCTTTCCTTCGAGGATGAGGCGGTTGAAACAATAGCTGACCTTGCTACCGAGCGTAAAACAGGCGCCAGAGGACTTAGATCCATTATGGAAAAGACAATGATGGATGTGATGTATGAAATCCCTTCGGACGAATCGATTAAGAGCGTTGTTATCACCAAGGATTCTGTACTTGGTAAGGAAAAGCCAAAGGTTAAACGTAAGTAATGGTAATTAAAAACGTAAGTTTGGAAACTGTGTGCGGAATTACCAGCACACTACCAGAAAATGAATATATTGAATTCGCATTTGCCGGCAAATCTAATGTCGGCAAATCTTCTTTAATCAACGGACTCATGAACAGAAAATCATTGGCCCGTACTTCCGCACAGCCCGGTAAAACACAGACGAATAATTTCTATAATATCAATAATGAAATGTATTTTGTTGACCTGCCGGGATACGGTTATGCCAAAGTATCCGAGTCGGAAAGAGCCAAATGGGGAAAGATGGTTGAAAACTATCTTCATAAGTCAAAAATGCTTAAATGTGTATTTTTGCTTATAGATATCAGGCACGATCCTTCCAATAACGACATAATGATGTACAAATGGATACTTGACCAGGGATTTGAACCGGTTATTATCGCCACAAAACTTGATAAAATCAATCGCTCCCAAAAGGATAAACAGTTAAAGGCAATTCGTAACGGCCTTCATGTTGTACCGGGAACATTGATGTTCCCCTACTCTGCGGTGACCAAACAGGGAAGAGATGAAATATACGAATATATAGATTCATTCTTCGAATAGAAAATATGTTTTGTACAGCAATACCCTTTTGTATGTCAAAATTGTTGTATAAATGAGCAAAATGACAATTGATTTTTAATCGGTTGTCATTTATTATGTTGTATGTTGTTTTTATTAATTACCTATATTGCGAGGAGAAAAACATGAAAAAGTTAACAGCATTACTTTTAACTGCAGCAATGGTATTTTCATTGTGTGCATGTGGCGCTGCAGACACTGCAGAAGCTACTAACGCTGCATCAGATGATACAGCAGCAGAAGCAACAGAGGGTGCTTCACTTGATCTTAAAGCAGGTTTCATCTGCTTACACGACGAGAACTCAACTTACGATTTAAACTTCATCACAGCTGCTAAGGAAGCTTGTGAAGCTTTAGGTGTTGAGTACATTATTAAGACTAACATCCCCGAAGGTCAGGAATGTTACGATGCAGCTTGTGAATTGGCTGACGAAGGATGCGGATTCATTTTTGCTGATTCATTCGGTCACGAGGATTACATGATTGAGGCTGCTAAGGAATATCCTGATATTCAGTTTAGCCATGCAACAGGTACTAAGGCTCATACAGAGAACCTTGCTAACTACCACAATGCATTCGCTTCAATTTACGAAGGTCGTTATCTTGCAGGTGTTGTAGCAGGAATGAAGCTCAACGAGATGATTGAGAACGGCACAATTACAGCTGACCAGGCTAAGATTGGTTATGTTGGTGCTTACACATATGCTGAGGTTATTTCAGGATATACATCATTCTTCTTAGGCGCTCGTTCAATCTGCCCTTCAGCTACAATGGAAGTTACCTTCACAGGTTCCTGGTATGATGAGACAGCAGAGAAGGAAGGCGCTAACAAGTTAATTTCTGACGGTTGCGTATTACTTTCACAGCATGCTGACTCAATGGGTGCTCCTACAGCTTGTGAAACAGCAGGTGTTCCCGATGTTTCATACAACGGTTCAACAAATGAGCAGTGCCCTAACACATATCTTGTTTCATCAAGAATTGACTGGGCTCCTTACTTCACATATGCTATGACAGCAACAGCTAAGGGTGAAGCTTTTGATACAGACTGGACAGGAACAATTGCAACAGGTTCTGTTAAGTTAACAGATCTTGGCGCTTCAGTTGCAGAAGGCACACAGGCTAAGTTCGATGAAGTTAAGTCACAGCTTGAAAGCGGATCACTTCATGTATTTGATACTAAGACATTTACAGTAGGCGGTGCCGAAGTAACAACATATATGGCTGACGTTGATACAGATGCCGATTACCAGGGCGACCATGAAGTAATCACAGACGGATTCTTCAATGAATCAGGTGATGGCTTCCGTTCAGCTCCTTACTTCGATCTTCAGATTGATGGTATCGAATTACTTGATACTGCATTCTAAGACCTTTAAATCTATACTGAAATCAGTTATAATTAACGGGCGACTTTTTAGTCGCCCGTAACTTTTTTACGACTTTGTTTACATAACAAGATTGGGAGAACTACTCGTGAATACAACCGCTGCAGTTTCATTACGCAACATTACGAAGACTTTCGGTGCCGTAGTCGCTAATAAGGATGTGTCCCTTGATATTAATCACGGCGAGATATTATCGTTACTTGGTGAAAACGGTTCCGGCAAAACAACACTTATGAATATGCTTGCCGGCATATATTACCCTGATGAGGGGAAAATATTAATAGACGGCAATGAGGTTAACATAACATCACCGAAGGATGCTTACGAATACGGCATCGGAATGGTGCATCAGCATTTTAAACTGATTGATGTTCTTACGGCAACCGAAAATATTATCCTGGGACTTGAAGGAAAACTTGATATTAAAGCTGCCAAAGAAAAGATAATCGAAATTTGCGACAAGTTCGGTTTCGATGTTGATCCGGACAAAAAGATATACAATATGAGTGTCTCTGAAAAACAGACGGTAGAAATAGTTAAGGTACTGTTCCGCGGTGCCAAGATACTTATTCTCGATGAACCTACTGCTGTACTTACGCCTCAGGAGACACGTAAACTGTTTGACGTTATGTGCAATATGAAAGCCGACGGAAAGGCAATTGTTATTATTACGCATAAACTTAATGAGGTACAGGAAATATCCGATAAGGTTGCCATATTAAGAGGCGGCGAATACATCGGTACATTACTTACGAAAGATACCAATCCTCAGGAAATGACCGACATGATGGTCGGCCGTAAAGTGGAATTATGCATAGAGCGTCCCGAACCCCTTGATCCTAAGCTTAAGATTAAGGTGGAAGGACTGAATATTATTAACGAAGAAGGTATTCAGAAGATTAAGGATGTAAGCTTTGAAATTTATTCAGGTGAAATTCTTGGAATAGCCGGTATTTCGGGCTGCGGACAAAAAGAACTTCTGGAAGCCATAGCAGGACTTCAAAAAGTAGAATCCGGTTCTGTTAAATATTATGACGATGACGGAAATGTTACGGAACTTACGGGAATGGATCCCCTCAAGATCAAAGATCTGGGAGTTGCATTAAGTTTTGTTCCCGAGGACAGACTGGGAATGGGCCTTGTGGGAAATATGGACATTTCCGATAATATGATGCTTAGAACCTTCAGAGAAGGTAACGGACTTTTTACCGACAGAAAAACACCCCACAAGACTGCCGAAAAGATAGTCAAGAAACTTCAGGTTAATACTCCGGGAATAGATACGCCGGTAAGAAGATTATCGGGCGGTAATGTTCAGAAGGTACTTGTAGGAAGAGAAATATATAATAAGCCGAAGGTTCTTATGACGGCTTATGTTGTAAGAGGACTTGATATTAATTCTTCGTACACGATTTATGACTTAATTAACAGCCAAAAGGTAGCAGGTACCGCTGTTATATTCGTAGGAGAAGATCTTGATGTTCTTCTTCAGATTTCAGACAAAATTCTTGTCCTTTGCGACGGACAGGTTAGCGGAATTATTGACGGTCGCACAGCCGAAAAGAATCAGGTTGGACTTATGATGACCAGTCTTCAGGGAGGTAATGATGGAAAAGAAGCATAAAGAACCATTATTTCACGTAGTTAAACGTGATACATTACCCAGAAAAAAGAGAGTATTAACAAGAACCATAGCTATTGTGATTGCGCTTCTTTTATGTGCTGTAATTACAGCCTTTGCAACTGGCGTTAATCCCATAAGCGTATACGGTGCAATAGTCAAAGGTGCTTTCGGAAGCGTGCGTAAGACCTGGATAACCTTCCAGGATTTGTCATTGCTTTTGATTATATCTTTGGCCCTTACTCCGGCCTTCAGAATGCGATTCTGGAATATCGGAGGCGAAGGTCAGGTCCTTATGGGCGGACTTGGCGCAGCAAGCTGCATGATACTTCTCGGAGACAAAATACCAAGTCCCCTTGTTATGGTATGCATGGTTGTGGCAAGTATTTTCCTTGGAGCACTTTGGGGTTTTATTCCGGCTATATGTAAAGCTCTTTGGAACACAAACGAAACACTTTCGACATTGATGATGAATTATATAGCAACTCAGCTTGTTTCTTACTTTACCATTCTTTGGGAAGTGCCCAAGGGTTCCGGTAAAATCGGAATTATCAACCAGAATTCCCATTCCGGCTGGTTACCCCAGTTATTCGGAAGCAAGTATATGCTTTGCATAATGGTGGCTGTAGTTTCGACAGTATTTTTGTATTACTATATTAAGTATTCGAAGCACGGTTATGAAATTCAGGTAGTGGGTGAATCCGAAAATACTGCAAGATATGTGGGAATCAAGGTAGGTAAGGTTATTGTACGTACAATGATTCTTTCGGGTGCATTGTGCGGTATTGCGGGATTGTTGCTTGTAGGTTCGGTTAATCACACTATCACAACAACTATTTCCGGCGGTCAGGGCTTTACGGCAGTTCTTGTTTCATGGCTTGCCAAGTTCAATCCCTTTACCATGATTTTGACCAGTTTACTTATTGTATTTATGAACAGAGGTGCCGGTGAAATCGCAACTAACTTTGAATTGAATCAGTCATTTGCGGATATTTTGACCGGAATTATTTTGTTCTTCATTATCGGATGCGAGTTCTTCATTAATTACAAGATAATATTTAAGAAGAACGCCGATTCCAAGGTAAAGGAGGGTGCATCATGTTAGGATTTCTTGCATTTATTCCAAGAGCGGTAGGTCAGGGCATTCCCCTTCTTTTCGGATGTACCGGTGAAATTATTACGGAAAAATCAGGTAACTTAAACCTTGGTATTCCCGGCGTAATGTACGTGGGAGGTATTTGCGGTGTTATAGGTTCCTTCTTTTATGAAAATTCGGTAAGGGGTGGAAATGTTAACGGTTTTCTTGCCATTGCTATTCCACTTCTTTGCTCCCTTATAGGTTCATTGCTTATGGGATTGCTTTACTGCTTCCTTACGGTAACCTTAAGAGCTAATCAGAATGTTACGGGTCTTGCGATGACCACCTTCGGAATCGGATTCGGTAACTTCTTCGGAGGTTCCCTTATTAAACTTGCACATACGGATGTTCCGTCAATAGCACTTACCAAGACCAGTGCATATTTTAGTGCAAAGCTTCCCTTTGCTTCAAAGTGCGGATGGTTCGGAGAGCTATTCCTTTCATACGGTTTCCTTGCCTATGTTGCAATT
Source organism: Lachnospiraceae bacterium (assembly GCA_045629045.1). Classification (GTDB taxonomy): domain Bacteria; phylum Bacillota; class Clostridia; order Lachnospirales; family Lachnospiraceae; genus JAILLW01. The sequence goes on along the minus strand of JAZQQM010000001.1, from coordinate 35,984 downwards.
ATATGTGCGGTTGTTGTAGCTTATATACTTAAGAAAACAAGAACGGGACTGCATTTAAGAGCTGTCGGCGAAAGCCCCAATACGGCAGATGCGGCCGGTATTAACGTTACTAAATATAAATATATTTCTACCTGTGTCGGTTGTATGATAGCGGGACTCGGCGGATTATATTACGTTATGGATTATGCCTGCGGTGTATGGAGCAATGATGCATTCGGAGACAGAGGATGGCTCGCAATTGCCCTTGTTATTTTCGCAATCTGGAATGCAAATTCAGGTATATTTGCTTCGATTTTGTTCGGTGGTTTATACATTTTGTATCTATACATTCCAAGTGGTATGGAGCACATGGAACTCAAAGAATTATATAAGATGATTCCTTATGTTGTAACACTTATCGTACTTATTTTCACAAGTATGCGTAATCGCCGTGAGGATCAGCCTCCGGCATCACTTGGACTTAATTACTTCAGAGAAGAAAGATAGCATTTTTCGGAGGCTTAGGGATGGAACTTTTAGAGCAAAGAATTCAAAAAGACGGTATTGTAAAAGCAGGTAATGTGCTTAAGGTTGACAGTTTTATTAACCACCAGATTGATGTTAAACTTATCAATGAACTGGGTAAGGAATTTAAAAGACTGTACGATGGTGTCGAAATTAATAAAATCTTGACGATAGAGGCATCCGGAATCGGTATTGCAACTATTGTAGCTCAATACTTTGATGCACCTGTTGTATTTGCAAAGAAGACACAGTCAATCAATCTTGACGGTTCTATGTACACTACCAAAATAGAATCCTTTACTCACAAAAGGGTTTATGATGTTATCGTATCCAAAAAGTATCTCTCGCCGGAGGATAAGATTCTTGTTATAGATGATTTCCTTGCAAACGGATGTGCCGTTGAAGGGCTTATAGATATTATTCAAAGCTCCGGAGCAACCCTTCAGGGTGTGGGAATTGTAATCGAAAAAGGTTTCCAGGATGGCGGAAAGCGTTTGAGGGACAAAGGTATAAGAGTTGAATCCCTTGCCATTGTGGAAAGCATGGATGATAAGACAGGTAAGATAACTTTCAGACATTGATTGATTCGGGAGAAAAGATATGTTTTGTACTAAATGCGGTGCACCTATTAAGGATGGTGCAAAGTTTTGCGTAAAATGCGGCTCACCGGTTACGGCATCGGTTGCAACACCTGCCAAGATTCAAAGCGTAGAGCCGACCGATGAGCAGATACCCGTTAAAAAGAAGAAAAAGCATACAGGGCTTAAGATACTGCTTGTTTTGCTTATAATTTTGATTCTTATTGCAGCTGCCGGAGTGGCATGCTGGTACTTTGTCGTACCTGCGGGAACGAAAAGTTATATCTTTTTACAAAAGAATCTGATGGACAAAGACTACAAAGCAGCAGCCGACAGATTCTGTTTCACTAACGAAAATCTTGATAAAGACAAAGATGAGTTTGCCGAATATGCCCAAGAGAACTTCACAAGCGGCTGCGAACTTATGGATTTGGTTCGTGCCGATTACATATTAAAAACCGAAATTGGTGATGTGACACTTACATATGACGCTTCTAAAGGCCGATTCCTGGCGGATCCTTTTACGTATACATATACTGTAATGGAACCCGTAATTGCCCGGGAAACTCCCGCATCGGCTGATGACAAATATACGGAAGTTGTATGTACCGGACTTAATTACGGTGAGGTTATATATGAATATAATTCCGTAATGGGAGATTCTTCAAAGACAAATAACGTTGAAGTAACAATGTCCCTTAAAGACGGAACTATAGATGAGATTATTGATATTACGGCCGAAGATGACAGCATTGCACCGGAAGAATATGCCGAGATTAAAGACGGAAGACTGTACTTTAATAAATTGCTGGTATCCGAGGAATATACCCGGGGAATTGTTGATAATTACTGCAAATTCATGAGCGAAGTTATCGAAAATGTCAAAATCGGTACAAGCCCCTATTCTTTTACATCAAAATATGATTCAATCGTGGCAACCGACAATTATTATGACGAGTACGCCAATATGCTAAGCGTGGCAGATGAGTTTGCCAATATGCGGTATTCCCTTGAACTTGAATGCAACGATATTAAGCCTGTGGGTATATTTGACGTGGAGTCTACCTGCTTCATAATCGAGGCTGAATGTAATTGTACGACCTCATTCTACGGAGAAAGCATGGATTCAACCCAGACAACATATATTTTGGTACGGCCTTATGATGATTACGAAAGGGTTGTATATAACAGCGTCAACAAAGAGGATATGGAATATTACAACAGCTGTGTTGACAGCGGAATGGAGTACAAGGATGCTCTTGCGGAATTGTTCAGCTATGCAGGATACAGCATGGAGGATCTTGATTATTCGCAATTTGCTGTTCCGGAGGCTAAGTTCCCGTTAACGGACGGAATTGAGAAGCAGTATATTACGGAACTGTCTGATTATATAGCTCATTCCGAATATGAGGACGCAAGGTTTAATCTTCTTGATATAGGGGAAGAGTATCCTCTCATGATATGTGTGCCGGGGTCCGGTTCGGAGGATCAGGCGGAGGCGTTTATTTATGATGAGAGCAGCAGTAAAATCAATGATTTGGGTCCCTTTGGTGAAAACGGACGATTCATGTATATTCCGGGTACGAACATTATTTATGCATTCGGAAATAAAGACGAATTCTATTATGAAATGATGTTTGAAATAAAAGACGGAAACTGTGAATGTATCGGAAACTTCTCAAAAACTGAAGGCGACGATGAGACAACGTACATGGTGGACGGAGTAAGCGTTCCTCAAAAGGAATACACTTCAAAACTGAACAATATGTATAATGCATATCCCTTTGAATATCTTGAGTATGTTTATTATGAAGACTGTTATGAAACCGACGAAGATACGGTTAAGGATGTTTTTGAAAAATGCAGGGAATAGATTTTAAGATAAAGACCATAACTAAAAAAAGTCTGATACTTACGATTCTAATGCTGGCGATGGTATTGTGCACCGTTGCCTGCAAAAAGGATGAAGAAGAGCCTAAAGAAGAAGTATCGAGTGAATTGTATGACAGGACTAAGAATAATCTGGCCACTATGGAACAGTCCGGACTTGATATTGACAGTTTCGGCTCAAAGGAAGAGCCGAAAGAACCGTTGACCCATATGGAGAGAATGGTTAAGATTACAGGTTCTAACGTAAATATCAGAAATAAACCGAGCACAGACGGTGACTCCATGGTAGTTGCAACAGGCCAGGAGGGCAATCAGTTTCCTTATGTTGATGAGACGGAGGAGTTTTACTGCTTTGAGTATTCCGACGGTAATTTCGGATATGTAAGTAAAAATTATTCCGAAATGATAGAGGTTGAAGTTGCAAACCCCATTCTCAGCGAGGAAGAAACTTCCGTGCGAAAGGTAGGTCAGGGACAACTTATTTGCATAGATCCCGGTCACCAGCTAAAAGAAAATTCCGATACGGAACCTGTAGCTCCCGGCGCTTCACTGGAAAAGCCAAAGGTATCTGCGGGAATAGTGGGAAGTTATACGGGAATTCCCGAGTATGAGATAAATCTTCTTATTTCCCTTAAACTTAAAGAGGAGTTAACAAACCGCGGTTATCAGGTAATAATGACACGAGAAACCAACGATGTTGATATATCAAATTCACAGCGTGCCATGATTGCGAATGATAACAACGCTGCGGCTTTCGTAAGAATTCATGCCAACGGTTCCGAAAGCAGTCAGGCCAAAGGAATGATGACAATATGTCCCACGAAGGACAACCCGTACTGTGAAGATATATACGAGGCTTCACATCGTCTGTCCCGTTGTATTCTTGATAATATGGTATCAGCCACAGGCGCCAGCGAAGAAAAGGTATGGGAAACCGATACAATGTCGGGAATTAACTGGTCCAAGGTTCCCGTTACCATTGTGGAAATGGGATATATGACGAATCAGGAAGAAGATACGCTGCTTTCGACAGAAGAATACCAGAACAAAATAGTTATGGGAATTGCTGACGGAATCGATGAATTTATGAAGTATCAAAAAGCGGATGAAGACATCACCCCGGATGATAATGAAACAGATGAAGATTAAATATAAAGGAGTTAACTATGGAAAGCTACAAGTCGGAATTTATTAAATTTATGGTGGATTCGAAGGTTCTTAAGTTCGGAGATTTCACATTAAAGAGCGGTCGTAAGTCTCCGTTTTTTATGAATGCGGGTGCCTACATAACAGGAACGCAGCTTCGTAAACTGGGTGAGTATTATGCGAAGGCGATTCATGATAATTTCGGACTTGATTTTGATATTCTTTTCGGACCTGCTTACAAAGGTATACCTTTGGCAGTGGCAACGTGTATGGCGATTTCCGAACTTTACGGTGTAGACATTAAGTATTCCTGTAACCGTAAAGAAGCAAAGGACCATGGTGAAAAGGGTATACTTTTGGGAGCTCCCATGAATGACGGCGACAGAGTTGTTATGATAGAAGATGTTACCACATCGGGTAAGTCAATCGAGGAAACTTTCCCTATAATTAAGGCTCAGGGTGATGTTGAGATTAAGGGACTTATGGTTTCCTTAAACCGTATGGAGAAGGGACTTGATACCGATAAGACAGCTCTTGACGATATCAAGGATAAATACGGAATTGAAGCCCGTTCCATTGTTAATATGGATGATGTTGTTGAATGCTTGTATAACAAACCTGTGGATGGTAAAATTCTCATTGATGATACCATAAAGACGGCGATTGACGAGTATTATAAACTGTACGGTGCCAAGTAGTAAATGATAAGAAAGAATTTTATATACACCAATAAGAAGCATTCTGTTTGCGGCATAATGTCTTCTTTTTTTGGTGCTTTATCTGCAATAACATACGGATTATGCCTTTATTATTCATATCTTGAGGCCGGTGAAGAAGTTACGCGACTGGGGGTCTGCGCTTTCTTTGCCACGATTTTTATGATTGCCGGATATGTACTTGCCGTTATTTCGACACTTGAGGCTAACAAGTTCCGGCTCTTTAGGGTGCTGGGATTTGTTTTTAATACTGTTGCTTTGTTGGAGCTTAGTGCCATATTGTATGCCGGTGCAATTTTGTAGGAGATCACATTGGAAGAAAGATATAATTTAGCCAAATACAGAATAGAAGAGATAGTTAATGAAAAAATTCTGCCTGACAGGATACAAAGTTTTTTTGCTTCCCGGGCGGAATTTATTTTGTTTATTGCAAATATATATGAACTGAAAAAACAAGATGAGTTATGTAAACTAAGCTTGGATGTCCTTCGTGAAATGAACCACAAAGCCTATGAGTGGCCGGTTGACATAACGTACTCAAACTGCATATGCGACGAGGAAGTATATCTTTGTGCGTTGGAGGCTGAATTAAGGGCCATGATACCTTATGCATATGAAGGTGATGTATTTAACCTGGTAATAAGGATGGAACTGTTCCTTGAGTTCTACAGCGCTTATCTTGTGGCATCGGAAGAGGCTGCGGAACATCCTTCGGTAACCGTACTTAAGGATATTCTGTTCTACTATGTTAACGACTATACTTACGATGCATACGAAGAAAAGGTAAGAAATAATGTCACCCTGGAAGAAGATTTCGCAACTAAGATAATTATGGGGGAAGATGTTAATGATATAAAGACGTTATATCTTTTCGGCGAGTATGTAACTTCCGTTGAGGAGGAAACTTTAAAGCATATTTCTTCGTTGGAGGAGGATGTGCTTAAGAAAATGGCAGACACCTTTACCGAAGGTTACAGAATCGGATTTATAAATACAAACAAAGATCTTAGCATCAAAAAAACCGTTGCAATAAGGTATGTGCTTGGATTTGAACCTGTTGTTAAAACAGCAATTGATAACTTCAAAGCAATGGGCCTTAAACCGACCTTTTCAAGAGCTTCCTTTAATCTCCTTAAGGGAAGAGGTGTGGTCAAAAACGGTTATCAGGGAGCCTGTCCCTCAAGGCAGTATGATTACGAGCATAAGGATGATGCGGCCCTGTTCCTTGACAGCAGACTTGCAACGATTAAGGTGGAGGCAATTAAGAATGCTTACGAAAAGTATAAGGAAGAAGCAGCTTTGTTTGCAGGACCGGCTGTTATGGAGGTTTTCGGTGAGGAGGCTCCGTCATACATAACGGTTCCCAATGCCCCGGCGCTTACCAAAGAGCAGCAAAAGCTTAAGGTTAAAATCACCTCGGAATCGATGAATGTTCAAAGCAAATACATTAAGGAAGAAGAAAGAAGCTTTACCATTATTGCGTTCCCCACACCCGATATCGGTCCCGACTTTAAACAAATCTTTAATGAAGTTGTTAAAATAAATACTCTTGACTATAAGCTGTATCAGAACATACAACAGACATTAATAGATACCCTTGACAAGGGCGATTGTGTTTTAGTGAAGGGAAGAGGCGAAAATAGGACAAATCTGAAAATTAGTTTACATAAATTGAACAATCCCGAAAAGGAAACCATCTTTGAAAACTGTGTGGCCGATGTTAACATTCCGGTGGGAGAAGTGTTTACTTCACCTGTGCTTAAGGGAACGGAAGGCGTACTTTATGTTAAAAAGGTATTTCTTAACGGATTGGAATTCAAAGAGTTTATGTTAACCATAAAAGACGGAATTATAACGGATTATTCCTGCAATAATTTCCCCACTGAGGAAGAAAACAGGAAGTATATCAAAGATAATGTGCTTTTTAGTCACGATACCCTTCCTATGGGTGAATTCGCAATAGGAACAAATACAACCGCTTATACAATGGCACGCAAATTTAATATTGAGGACAAGATGCCGATACTTATAGCCGAAAAGACGGGCCCGCATTTTGCCTTCGGAGATACATGCTATTCCCAGTGTGAGGAGATAAAGGTATATAATCCCGACGGTAAGGAAATTGTTGCCAAAGAAAATGATTATTCCCTTCTTCGCAATACCGATCCTCTTAAAGCTTATTTTAATTGTCATACTGATGTTACGATTCCCTATGACGAGCTTAGTGAAATAAGTGTTGTTAATATGGACGGAAGTGTAGTTACGATAATTGAAGACGGAAGATTTACACTTTCGGGAACGGAAGAACTTAATAAAGCCTTAACGTAATGAACTGTCCCACATATAGTGGGGCTTTTCTTATTTTAACCCTAAATATTGTTGCAATATCTTTTTATTTTTAGTATGATTACTGAGTATGGGTAGTTAGGTGGATAATGTCCATTTTATCTGCTTTAGGAGTATTTTTTAGGAGGAAATTTATCTATGCCACAGGTTGGAATTGTAATGGGATCTGATTCGGACATGCCTATTATGGCAAAGGCTGCCGATATTCTGGAGGAACTCGGTATCTCTTATGAGATGAAAATTATTTCTGCACACAGAGAACCGGACGTGTTCTTTGAGTATGCCAAAACGGCAGAAGAAAAAGGATTTAAGGTAATTATAGCAGGCGCAGGAATGGCCGCTCATTTACCCGGTATGTGTGCTGCAATATTCCCGCTTCCGGTTATCGGAATCCCTATGCATACAACATCCCTTGGCGGTAGAGATTCATTATATTCAATAGTTCAGATGCCTTCGGGAATTCCCGTTGCAACAGTGGCAATTAACGGCGGTGCCAATGCCGGATTACTTGCAGCCAAGATTCTGGCAACATCTGATGCGGAATTACTTAAGAAGTTAAAAGACTATTCCCTTAAACTTAAGGACCAGGTAGTTGCAAAGGATGCAAAACTTCAAGAAGTAGGTTACAAAGAATACAATAAATAATTTAAATGATTTAAATAAGGAGAATATTATGGATTACAAGTCAGCTGGAGTTGATATCGAAGCCGGATACAAATCCGTCGAATTAATGAAGGGCTATGTTAAAGAAACATTAAGACCTGAAGTTTTAGGGTCTTTAGGCGGTTTTTCGGGTGCCTTCTCACTTAGTAAAATTAAGGATATGGAAGAACCTATATTGTTGTCCGGAACAGACGGCTGCGGAACTAAAGTTAAGTTAGCTTTTGTTATGGACAAACACGATACCATCGGTATTGATGCGGTTGCAATGTGCGTAAATGATGTAGTATGTGCCGGCGGTGAACCCTTATTCTTCTTAGACTATATAGCTTGCGGCAAGAATTATCCCGAAAAGATTGCCACCATCGTAAAGGGTGTGGCAGAAGGCTGCAAAATGTCGGATGCCGCATTGGTTGGCGGTGAGACTGCAGAGCATCCGGGACTTATGCCCGAAAACGATTACGACCTTGCGGGATTTGCGGTAGGTGTCGTTGACAAAAAGGATTTGATTACAGGTGAAAACATTAAGCCCGGCGATGCACTTATAGGAATTGCTTCCTCAGGAGTGCACAGTAACGGATTTTCTCTTGTAAGAAAAGTATTTGATATAACAAAAGAGAATCTTGATAAATATTATGATGAGCTTGGTAAAACTTTGGGTGAGGCTCTTATTGAGCCTACAAGAATCTATGTTCATGCACTTAAGAACATTAAGAAAGCCGGAGTTACCGTAAAGGGCTGCTCACATATTACAGGCGGAGGCTTTTACGAGAACGTTCCACGTATGCTTCCGGAAGGAGTAAATGCGCATATTAAGCTTGACAGCTTTACGGCGCCTCCTATTTTTAAGTTGATTCAGGAAACAGGTAAGATTGAAGACAAGATGATGTATAACACATTCAATATGGGACTCGGTATGGTTATTGCCGTTGAACCTAAGGATGTTGAAACTGCTATGGCTGCAATTAAGGAAGCAGGTGATACACCGTTCCTTGTGGGTGAAGTTAAAGAAGGCCAAAAGGGAGTTACTTTATGTTAAGAGTTGCTGTGTGTGTATCCGGCGGAGGTACCAATCTTCAGGCTATCATAGATGCGGTAGATAACGGAACGATTACCAATACGGAAATTGTAGGTGTATTCAGCAACAATCCCAATGCTTTTGCGCTTGAAAGAGCAAAGAAGGCAGGAATTGAAAACTGTGCAATATCTCCCAAGTCATTTGCCGACCGCAGTGATTTCAATGAGGCATTTTTGGCCAAACTCGATGAATGGAAACCCGATTTAATTGTACTTGCGGGATTTTTGGTTATACTTCCGGAGAAGATGACCCAAATCTACAAAGACAGAATTATAAATATTCATCCGTCGCTTATCCCTTCGTTTTGCGGCACGGGCTTCTACGGACTTAAGGTTCATGAAGAAGCACTTAAGCGTGGCGTAAAGGTTACGGGAGCTACCGTTCATTATGTGGATGAAGGAACCGATACGGGAAGAATAATAGCCCAGAAGGCTGTTTATATTGAAGAGGGTGATACCCCCGAAATCCTTCAGAAACGTGTTATGGAACAGGCAGAGTGGATTTTGCTTCCTAAGGCAATTAATGATATTGCCAATAAATAAATATATTTTTTTACATTAAGGAGTCAATAATATGAAAGTATTAATCGTTGGATCAGGCGGAAGAGAGCATGCCATTGCAACTTCCGTAGTAAAATCTCCTAAGGTTGACAAGCTTTATTGCGCACCCGGCAACGCGGGAATAGGACTTATCGCAGAATGCGTGCCTATTGGCGTAATGGAATTTGATAAACTGGTGGAATTTGCAAAGACCAATGAAATAGATTTTGTTATAGTAGGACCGGACGATCCCCTTGTAGGCGGATTGGTAGATGCCTTTAATGAGGCGGGTATTGTTGCGTTCGGACCTAATAAGGCAGCTGCAATCCTTGAAGGCTCAAAGGCATTTTCCAAGGATTTAATGAAAAAGTATAATATTCCCACTGCCTCATACGAGAACTTCGACAATCCTGAGGATGCTCTTAAATATTTGGAGACAGCTCCCATGCCTATCGTACTTAAGGCAGATGGTTTGGCACTTGGAAAGGGAGTACTTATTTGCAATAATCTCGATGAAGCCAAGGCCGGTGTTAAGGCCATAATGATGGACAGACAGTTCGGCGCTGCGGGAAACAAACTTGTTATTGAAGAATTCATGACAGGCCGTGAGGTTTCGGTTCTTTCTTTCGTAGACGGAAAGACAATTAAGACAATGACCTCGGCACAGGACCACAAGAGAGCCATGGACGGTGACCAGGGATTAAACACAGGCGGAATGGGAACCTTTTCACCAAGCCCCTTCTACACCAAGGAAGTGGATGAGTTCTGTAACAAGTACGTATATCAGGCTACTGTCGATGCAATGAAGGCAGAGGGCAGAGAATTTAAGGGAATCATTTTCTTCGGACTTATGATTACGCCAAATGGCCCCAGAGTACTTGAATATAATGCAAGATTCGGTGATCCCGAGGCACAGGTTGTACTTCCGAGAATGAAAAATGATATTATAGAGGTAATGGAAGCATGTATCAACGGTACTCTTGATAAAGTGGATCTTCAGTTCGAAGATAATGCGGCAGTGTGTGTGGTACTTGCCTCAAAAGGATATCCGATTTCCTATGATAAGGGATTTGTCATTAAAGGTCTTGAGAATTTTGAAGGTAAGGACGACTACTTCTGTTTCCACGCAGGAACGAAGAAGACGGAAGAGGGAATTGTTACGAACGGCGGCAGAGTTCTCGGAATTACGGCAAAGGGTGAGACCTTGCTTGAGGCAAGAGCAAATGCCTACAAGGCAACCGAATGGGTTGAGTTTGATAACAAATATATGAGAAACGATATAGGAAAGGCTATAGACGAAGCGTAAAGGTGGTTAAATGCATAATTCTCAGTTAGATTCTTTTGAACGTGTTGAATATGAAAAACCCGATGTCTGTGATAAGTGCGGGGAACGACTTAAGTACAAAGGACTTGGCGAGTATGTGTGTGAAAAGTGTGGGAATTTGATGATGGATGATTACGGGAAGGTAAGAAATTATCTTGAACAGCATCCGGGGGTTAACGCTGTGGTACTTTCGGAAAAAACCGGAGTATCTAAAAGAGTTATTAAGCAAATGCTTATGGACGAAAAATTTGATTTGGTAAATAATAAAGGACTTATGGAATAATCCATTCTAATGAAAGGGTGTAATGATTTATGAAAAAGATTTTTAACAAGGCTGCGTTGTCAGCAATAGCAGCGAGTGTACTGGTACTTGGACTTGCCGTTACGTCACTTGCGGATACTGTTGTAATGAACGAAGACGGAATAAGAGTTCGTTCCTCATCTTCAACATCATCTTCGGTTGTTACTAACGGTGCTCAGGGTGATGAATTTAAAGTGCTTGAAACCGTTACGGGAGACGACGGAAATACCTGGTATAAGATTCAGGTCAATGATTCCACTACAGGTTATGTAAGAGGCGATCTTGTTAAACTTAACAAGGAAGTAACGGAAACTCCTAAGGAAGAAAACACGGAAGATAATGCAAATACAGCATCTTCTCTTGCTCCTACAGTACCTACTCCTATTACGGAAACTACTGCTACAATTGCAGGTAATTCACCTGTTAACATTAGATCCGGAGCCGGTACCGGTTATGAGAAGGTTGCTTCAATTGAGGCAGGAACCAGCATTTCGTTAATCGGTGAAGCTACCGATGCTTCCGGAAATAAGTGGTATCAGTTTAAGTGCGACAGCAAAAATGTAGAAGGATATATTAGATCCGACCTTATAACGGTGTCTGCACCGCCTGCACCTGTCGAGGGTGAAGAAGGTGAAAACCCTGAGGGAGAAGAAGGTGAAGAGTTTACGGAAGAAACAGAAACTCCCGAATTATATGAGGCTCCGATTGAAGAGGAACCTGTAGGCGGAGATTACGAAATCGTATACACCACAGATGATGATGGCGTATATCAGTATTATCTGTACGACCATATTAACAATACCCGTCAGAAAGTTAATGATTTGTTGGAAGCTATTACGACACTTAACAATAATTATCAGGATGTATCGGGTAAACTTACAACCTTTAAGATTTTGACCATTGTGTTTGGAGCATTGATGCTTGTTGCATTGATTGCAGCAATATTATTCTTCCTTAAGTCAAGAAGCGTATATGAAGAAGAATATTACGAAGATGATTTTGAAGAGGAAGAAACACCTGTACGTGCACCTCAGGATGATCGCGGACCTTCAAGAAATCTTCGCTCATCAAGATATGACAGAAATTACAGTGATGAAGAGGATACATCTTCACCTAAGCGTGAAGAAAGAAGATCATCAAGAGAAGACAGAGCCGAAAGAAGCTCTTCGTCTTACGAAGAAAGAAGACCTTCCCGCGATGAGGCAGCAGCTCGTCCTCAGAGACGTCCCCGTAAGCCGCAGAATTTCCTGGCTGATGATGACGAATTTGAATTTGAGTTCTTAAATATGGACGATAAGGAATAAGTTTTTTAAAGGAAAAGAAATATGAAGTCTAATGGCTTTACTCAAAATGCAAAGGATGTTTTGGTGCTTGCTGCCAAAACATCCAAGAAATTACACGTAGGATATGTTGGAACAGAACATATCCTCGTTGGCATGTTGGAAGAAAATTTCGGCGTTGCCGGAAGAGTTTTGTCGGATAACGGTGTTACCGCCGACAGAGTTCTTGATATGATTCAGGAATTAATTGCACCTGAAAATAAAGTTATAGTAAAGGATCGTGACGGCTATTCGCCCAGAGCACAGGAACTGATTGATATGGCTGTTAATCAGGCCGAAAGATTTGATGCCAAGGAAGTGGGAACCGAACATCTTTTGCTTGCCATGATTCTTATAGGTGACAATGTGGCACTCAGACTCCTTAATACATTGGGAGTTTCTATTCACAAGCTTTATCTTGATACTCTTATTGCCATGGGGGAAGATCCGTCGCTGTTTAAGCAGGATCTTACGAAGAGAGGGACATCCTCCGCGCCCGGAACGGCAACCCTTGACCAGTACAGCAGAGATTTGACACAGCTTGCCAAGGACGGAATGCTTGACCCGGTTATAGGACGTGATAATGAGATAAAGAGAGTTATCGAAATATTATCAAGAAGGACCAAGAATAATCCCTGCCTTATAGGTGAACCCGGTGTAGGTAAGACGGCGGTTGTTGAAGGCCTTGCTCTTAGAATAGTAAACGGCGATGTCCCCTATACTGTAATGAACAAAAGAGTTTTAACTCTTGACCTTTCGGGGATGGTGGCAGGATCAAAGTACCGTGGTGAGTTCGAAGAAAGAATAAAAAAGGTTGTCAAGGAAGTAATAGACAACGGAAATATTATTCTGTTTATTGATGAAATGCATACAATTATAGGAGCCGGCGGCGCAGAAGGTGCTATAGACGCATCTAACATTCTTAAGCCTTCTTTGGCTCGCGGTGAGTTACAGCTTATCGGTGCAACCACAATTTCGGAGTATCATAAATATGTTGAAAAAGATGCTGCTTTGGAACGTAGATTCCAGCAGGTTCATGTGGAAGAACCCACCAAGGAAGAGACCCTTTGTATTTTGAAGGGAATAGCACATAAGTATGAAGAACATCACAGAGTTAAAATGACCGAAGAGGCTTTGAAGGCCTGCGTTGAATTATCCGAAAGATATATTAATGACAGAAATCTTCCGGACAAGGCAATTGACCTTATGGATGAAGCTTCTGCGGCTGTAAGACTTAAAGTGCCTGTAAATTCGCAAAAGCAGATTGAAGCTGAAAAAGAATACAACAGGCTTAATAATGAACTTGAAGAGGCTCTTAAACGGGGCGATATTGCATCGGCAAGAGACCTTAAATTAAAGTCCGCAAAACAGCTTAAGAAAATTGCCAGATTAGTGGACAAAGAAAAAAATACACTCAAAAATGATGAGGTTTTCGTAACTGAAAATGATATAGCTTCGGTTGTGTCAATGTGGACCAAGATTCCCGTTAAGAAACTTAACGAAAAAGAATCCGACAGATTACTTAAACTCGAAAAGATTCTTCATGAAAGAGTAATCGGCCAGGAAGAGGCGGTAAGTGCCGTCGCAAAAGCCATAAGAAGAGGAAGGGTAGGACTTGCGGATCCTAACCGCCCTATAGGTTCATTCCTGTTTTTGGGACCTACCGGCGTAGGTAAAACAGAATTGTCAAAGGCTCTTGCGGAAGCGGTGTTCGGTTCGGAAGATGCATTGATAAGAGTCGATATGTCGGAATATATGGAAGGTCATTCCGTATCAAAGATGATTGGAGCACCTCCCGGATATGTGGGCTTTGATGAAGGCGGACAACTTAGTGAAAAGATTCGTAAGAATCCGTATTCTGTTGTATTGTTTGACGAAATCGAAAAAGCTCATCCGGATGTATTTAATATACTGCTTCAGGTACTTGATGACGGCCATATTACAGATTCCAAGGGACGTAAAGTATCCTTTAAGAATACAATACTTATAATGACATCAAATGCCGGAGCCCAGAGAATTATTGCTCCTAAGAATCTTGGCTTTGTACAGGATAATTCAAAGGAAGTCAATTATGAAAAGATGAAGGCCGGTGTTATGGAAGAGGTTAAAAAGATATTCAAGCCGGAATTCATTAACCGTATTGACGATATGATAGTATTTAAGGTCCTTGAAAAGAAAGAGATGAGTCAGATTGTTACTCTTCTTGCCAAGAATCTTTCGAAGAGATGTAAGAAGCAGATGGATATATCTTTGACGTTTACACCGTCTCTAAAGAACCATCTGGTAGAAAAATATTCCGACTACAAAATGGGTGCCAGACCCCTTAAACGAGCTATCCAAAATGTTGTTGAAGACGTCTTGGCAGAAGAGATATTAATTGGTAAAATTAAGAGTGGGGACAATGTATCAGCCACTGTAAAAAAAGGTGAAATAGTTTTTGAAACTAGGAATTAGCGGAGGGAAATTTTAATGGCTTATGTAGAAGAAATGCTACGTAACGAAAGCGATGGTACCGTAAGCTTCGGTAATCATTCTTTAAGCGAAAAAACAAAGGTAGAGAACTTTAAATCAGGTAATGATTTACTTAAGGTAAAGACATACAAAGAACTTACCAAACTTGAAAAGAATGATATGTTTGTTTATGAATCGGAACCCGGAACGTCGGTATTTAATTTTAAGGAATCTGACAATGGTGTCACATTTAACGTATGCGGTGATGAAGATGCTCAGATTACAGTCGGACTTGCTGAAGATACAGAGTACGCTGTTTATATTAATGATGTTAACACCGGCAAGATGAAAACAAACCTTTCGGGTAAGCTTTCATTATCGGTTGAATTGGCAGGTGTTGAAACAGTAAAGGTTAAAATAGTTAAGTAGTTAATTATGGCAGGAAAAACAAAAACGGTTTTCTTTTGCAATTCCTGCGGATACGAATCCTCCAAGTGGATGGGACAATGTCCCGGATGTAAGGAGTGGAATACTTTTGTGGAGGAGACGGTAACCCCCTCTGCGGGAAATTCAAAAAGCAATCCCCGCAAAATGGATTACAGGGTTTCTTCGCTTAAAGATGTATCACTGGACAAAGAAGACCGAATTACAACTCATATAACTGAACTTGACAGAGTTTTGGGAGGCGGCTTAGTGGCCGGCTCCTTAACTTTAGTCGGCGGTGATCCTGGAATCGGCAAATCCACATTATTACTTCAGGTATGCCGGTATCTTAGTATGGATGGCCGCAAAGTTTTATATATTTCGGGAGAAGAATCTCTTAAACAGATTAAACTTCGCGCAATGAGAATCGGGGAGTTTAATGATAATATGCTTCTTCTTTGTGAGAATACGTTAAGCGTCATAGAAGATGCCATACGAAAAGAAAAACCCGAGGTTGTGGTTATTGACTCGATTCAGACTATGTATAATGAGGAAATATCGTCGGCTCCGGGAAGTGTTTCTCAGGTCAGGGAATCTACATCTGTCTTTTTGCAATTATCAAAAGGCTTTAATATCAGTATATTTATAGTGGGCCATGTTACGAAGGAAGGTACTGTTGCCGGTCCGAGAGTACTTGAACATATGGTGGATACGGTTCTTTATTTTGAAGGCGACCGCCATGCTTCTTACAGGGTACTTCGTGGCGTAAAGAACAGATTTGGCTCTACAAATGAAATCGGTGTGTTTAGGATGGAAGAGAACGGTCTTAATGAAGTGGCCAATCCTTCCGAGTATATGCTTTCCGGAAAACCTGTAGGTGCCCCGGGCTCGGTGGTTGTCTGCTCTATGGAAGGAACAAGACCGATGCTTGTCGAAATACAGGCTCTTGTATGTCATTCTAATTTTGGTATACCAAGGCGTCAGACCATAGGTACAGATTTTAACAGGGTTAATCTCCTTATGGCCGTTCTGGAAAAACGTCTCGGCCTTCAGACGGGAAACTGTGATGCTTATGTCAATATAGCAGGAGGTATCAAAATAAACGAGCCTGCCATTGATCTTGGAATTGCAATGGCAATAATATCATCTTTTAAGAATGTTCCTATAGATGATAAGATAGTTGCAATAGGAGAAATAGGCCTTAGCGGTGAAGTGCGTGCCGTCAATATGATAAAGACCAGAGTGAATGAAGCACACAAACTGGGATTTGGTACCTGCGTTGTTCCGAAGGTGTGTATGGATGATTTAAAAGACGTTAAAGATATTAAGATTTTGCCTGTTTCCAACGTTTTTGAAATGTCAAACATATTATAGTATCATACGGGGTTTGTACACTTTATGAACAAATTGTAAACATGTGGGAATATATTTCTAGTATGTTTGGTGAAAAATGGTACTTTTATTGCATGAGCGCAAAATATTGTTAGTTTTCTATAATATATTTATAGATATTAGTGCGGGGAGGTAGTACTATACAATTACCGATTGTGAATTGATAATTTTTATTAGCAATTCCGAAAATTCCCCTTTTACACAAAGAAAGCCTCCGGAGACCCCGGAGGCTTTCCTCGTATTATTGATTATATTTGTGAATGGGATTAAATAAATAAAATGCCTTGACATGTATGTAAATGTTAATATATAATAGCCTTCGTTGGCCGATTGGCTATTATAAATAGGGGCATAGTTCAAAGGTAGAACAGTGGTCTCCAAAACCATCGATGTGGGTTCGATTCCTACTGCCCCTGCTAAAACCTCGTACGAAAGTACGGGGTTTTGTTGTATATGTAGATTTTTCTGACGAATCTGTCGTTTTTTTGGCAATAGTGTTATATACTTTTAAAACTTATCATGATACAATAATTTCGTTGTTTTATGTTTTTTATGGGAGGGTTCATGAACGTAAATAACGGATATCAAAATGAAAAGCAAAATGAGCTTTATGAGAAACTGACACCTTTGTTTGCATATATTCCCTATCTCAAAGATAAAGAGGGTGCATCAACCAGGTCCATACTTAGCGGTGATGCGGCGCCTAAAAGTTCGGTTCCGGTACTTGTTTATGACAGTACGGTGCTTTCTTTTGTTAAGGAAGCCCAGAAGACAGGTCTTGTAGACCGAAATTACGTATATGCTTACGGTAAGATGAATGCCACTACACCAAGTGATGAACGACTTGCTATTTCGGACGCCAAGTTTGGAGATATAGACGGAGTTATAGCGATTATGGCAAAGTATGTTCTTATGGGCATGACCAAGGGGAATATGTGGTCTGTTGCCGTTGAAGAAGGAATATGGCTTCATTGCTTATTAAAGATAAAAGAACTTCTGGATGTTTATGATCATCCACTTGCATAATTTACTATCGTAGAAGGAAGGAAGAGAGAATGGGAACTAAATCAGTTAACAAAAAGAACTTTATTCTGGAGCAGGCAAAAGAAATTTTCTGCAAGAAGGGTTACATTAAAACCACTATGAAGGATGTAGTTGAAGCATGCGACATAAGCCGTGGTGGTGTATATCTTTATTTTGAAAATGTTAAGGATCTGTTTGAAGAGGTGCTTGCCATTGAATCTGCAAAGGAAGATGATTTCGGGGACAGAATTCCCGAGGATGCTTCGTATGCCGATGTTCTTGCTTTATTTGTAAAGGAACAGAAGAAGGAGATTCTTACAAAGAAACCCAGCCTTTCTGTTGCTATATATGAGTACTATTTTGAAAACAAAGTCTCAGGCAAAAAGAACTATATAAAGAACGAATTCGATATGTCTTTATACGTTCTTGAACAGTTAATAAGCGAAGGTATCGAGGCCGGTGAGTTCTATGATATCGATGCTCATGCTGTTGCAAGTAACTTAATGTATGTTCTTGAAGGCCTTAAGATTGCCGCTAAAACAAGAGGCGTTTCAGAAAGTGCCGTAGATGAAGAAATAATGTACGTGATGCAGGGCATCATAGCGGAGGAGTAATTAGAATGGATGTAGTCAAACGTGTTTACGTAGAAAAGAAGGGCCCTTACGCGGTTAAGGCCGCAGAGCTTAGTGAGGAAATTGACAGTTACCTGAATATCAAAGGTGTAACTAATGTCAGAGTATTTATTACATATGATGTAGAAAATATATCAGATGAAACTTTTGACAAGGCGCTAAAGACAGTGTTTTCTGAGCCGCCTGTTGATGATTATTATCTTGAAACATTGGATATTCCTTCCGGTGCAAGAGTTTTTTCTGTACAGTATTTACCCGGCCAGTTCGACCAGAGAGCCGATTCGGCAGTACAGTGTATTAAATTCCTTAAAGAAGATGAGAATCCTATCATCGCAACATCCACCACTTATTTAATAGAGGGTACGATTACAGATGACGAATTTGAAAAGATTAAGTCATATTGTATCAATCCCGTTGATTCAAGAGAAGTCGGACTTGTTAAGCCCGAGACCTTGGTCAGCAATTATGATGACCCGGCTGATGTGGTTATTTTGGATGGATTCAAAGATATGAGCGAGGACAAGCTTCATGATTTGTATGACAGCCTCGGCCTTGCCATGACTTTCAAAGATTTCTTACATATCCAGAATTATTTTAACAAAGAAGAAAATCGTGATCCTTCGATGACCGAGATAAGAGTACTTGATACTTACTGGTCAGATCACTGCAGACATACTACATTCTCAACAGAACTTAAGAATATTGAATTTGAGGAAGGCTATTACAGAACTCCTCTTGAAACAACGTTTGCAAGTTACTGCGATACTCGTGAGGATATTTATAAAGACAGAGATGACAAGTTCATTTGCCTTATGGATTTGGCATTAATGGGAATGAAGAAACTTCGTAAGGCAGGTATGCTTGAGGATATGGAAGTATCCGATGAAATTAATGCCTGTTCGGTAGTGGTTCCCGTTGAAATGGACTATGGTAACGGCCCCGAGACAGAGGAGTGGCTTGTGTTCTTCAAGAACGAAACCCACAATCATCCTACCGAAATCGAACCTTTCGGTGGCGCCGCAACATGTCTTGGCGGTGCTATAAGAGATCCTCTTTCGGGAAGAGGATATGTTTATCAGGCAATGAGAGTGACAGGTGCTGCAGATCCTACAGTGCCGGTATCGGATACATTAAAGGGTAAGCTTTCGCAGAAGAAGCTCGTTAGAGGCGCTGCTGCAGGTTATTCGTCATACGGTAACCAGATTGGACTTACCACGGGATACGTTAAGGAATTATATCATCCCAATTACGTTGCAAAGCGTATGGAGATTGGCGCCGTTATGGGTGCTGCTCCTCGTAAGAATGTAAAAAGATTAACTTCGGATCCGGGCGATATTATTATTCTTCTGGGCGGAAGAACAGGTCGTGACGGATGCGGCGGAGCCACAGGTTCCTCAAAGGCTCATACCGAAAAGTCCATTGACGTATGCGGTGCCGAGGTACAAAAGGGTAATGCTCCCACAGAACGTAAGATTCAAAGATTATTCAGAAGAGGCGAAGTATGTCGTCTTATTAAGAAATGTAACGATTTCGGAGCAGGCGGTGTTTCGGTTGCGATAGGTGAACTTGCGGACGGCCTTGTTGTCAATCTTGACCTTGTGCCCAAAAAGTATGCAGGCCTTGACGGAACGGAACTTGCAATTTCGGAATCCCAGGAAAGAATGGCGGTTGTTGTTTCTCCTGCCGATGTTGACGAATTCTTAGGATATGCCAAGGAAGAAAATCTGGAAGCTATTGCGGTTGCAACAGTTACCGAGGAACCGAGACTTGTTCTTAAATGGAAAGATAAGGAAATTGTTAATCTTTCGCGTGCGTTCCTTGATACTAACGGCGCCCACCAGGAAACAAATGTTACAGTTGAAGTTCCTTCGGAAGAAGATAATTACTTTAAGAAGACGGTACTTCCTAAGGTGGATGAAGCTATTGCCAATAATGATTTTAAGGCTGCTTTGAATAACACATTAAAAGACCTTAACGGATGCTCTCAGAAAGGTCTTGTTGAGATGTTTGACTCATCTATCGGAGCAGGTTCGGTACTTATGCCTTATGGTGGTAAGTATCAGCTTACCGAGACTCAGACGATGGTTGCCAAATTACCTACATTAAAGGGTAAGTCAGACGTTGTTACAATGATGAGTTATGGTTTTGACCCTTATCTTAGTTCGTGGTCACCTTATCATGGTGCTGTATATGCAGTTACGGAGTCAATGGCTAAGGTTGTTGCATCCGGCGGTGATCATAAGAAAATCAGATTTACATTCCAGGAATATTTCCGCAGAATGAGCCAGGATCCTAAGCGCTGGTCTCAACCCTTTGCAGCACTTCTCGGTTCCTATGATGCACAGGTTGGATTCGGACTTCCTTCAATCGGCGGTAAGGATTCCATGTCGGGAACATTCAATGATATTGATGTTCCACCTACACTTGTATCATTTGCCGTTGATGTGGCAGAGGGCAAAAATATAGTTTCTCCGGAACTTAAGGAAGCAGGAAGCAAACTTGTTCAGTTCTGGTTTGATAAGGATGAGTTTGATATCCCCGTATATGAGAATGCATCAAAGGTATTTGAATTCGTTCATAAGCTCATTACGGAAGGCAAAGTTAAGTCGGCATATGCTCTTGATGCACACGGTCTTGCCAAAGCTGCTGCAAAGATGGCTTTTGGTAACGGACTGGGCGTAGAGTTTACCGAAGAACTTAAGCTGGAAGAACTGTTCGAAAACGATCTTGGCGATATTATGGTTGAGGTAAGTGATGATACGGTTTCATATATAGCTACTTTGGTTGATGAGAACGAAGATTATGCAGATGTTAACTTCAGAGTTGTGGGAACTGTACTTGATAAGCCTGCTTTTGTATACGCGGATAAGACACTTACAATGGATGAAGCATTAGCTTCTTGGAAGGGAACCCTGGAAAAAGTATTCCCCACCAAAGCAAAGAAAGATACTACGCCTATTGAGACTAAACTTTATAAGGCTGACAGTATATATGTTTGTAAGAATAAGGTGGCAACACCTAAGGTATTTATTCCTGTATTCCCGGGAACTAACTGCGAATATGATTCCACCAAGGCCTTTGAAAGAGCCGGCGCATCCGTTACAACAAAGGTATTTAAAAATCTTTCGGCACAGGATATCAGAGATTCCGTTGATATCTTTGTAAAGGAAATAAGCGATGCTCAGATAATCATGTTCCCCGGCGGATTCTCCGCAGGTGATGAGCCTGACGGTTCTGCCAAGTTCTTCGCTACCGCATTCCAAAATGCCAAGATTAAAGAAGCGGTTATGAAACTTCTTGATGAGCGCGACGGACTTGTACTTGGTATATGCAACGGTTTCCAGGCACTTATTAAACTGGGACTTGTACCTTACGGTAAGATAGTGGGACAGAAGGAAGATTCTCCTACGCTTACATTTAATACAATTAACAGACACATCTCAAAGATGGTTTACACTAAAGTCGTTTCCGACAAGTCGCCATGGCTTAGAGGCGCAACCCTGGGCAATACATATTGTTCTCCCGCTTCCCACGGTGAAGGACGTTTCGTTGCTCCCAAGGAATGGATTGATAAACTCTTTGCCAATGGACAGGTTGCTACTCAGTATGCAGATATAGACGGTAACATCTCGATGGATGAAGAATGGAACGTTAACGGTTCTTATGCATCAATCGAAGGTATTACATCGCCTGACGGTCGTGTGCTTGGTAAGATGGCGCATGCGGAACGTCGAGACAGTAAGGTTGCAATTAACATTTACGGTGAACAGGATCTTAAGATCTTTGAATCAGGAGTGGAGTACTTCAAATAATGGTTACTTTAACCGACGTTGCCAAAATGGCAGGTGTTTCGCCGAGTACGGTTTCGAATATTCTTAACGGTCGAACCAATGTGGGTGAAGACACCAAAAAGCGTGTCCTTAATATTATAGAAGAGACCGGATACGAACCGAATTATTTTGCGTCAAGTATCCGCAAAAGGTCAACCAAGATGATCGGCATTGTGGTAGAGGATCTTACCCAATATACACTGCCTATTGTCGAGCGTATTATGTCTGTTCTTGAGGATGCCGGATATAAGACAATCCTTACCAATCTTCGTATGTACGATAAGTGGCAGGATACGTGGTATTATGATGAAACAAAACTTGTTTCGGTACTTCGCAATGCCATGACACAGCTTCGCCCCATTAAGCCTGACGGCGTGGTGTATGTGGGCGGTCACTGTAGAATATTAAGAGTATTATCAGAGTACAAAGATATGAATCTTGTAGTGGCTTATGCTATTGCAAAGGACGAAAGTATTCCGTCGGTCATTATAGATGATGAAAAAGGCGGCTATGATGTTACCAACTATTTGTTTAGTATGGGTCATACAAAGATAGGAGTAATAGGCGGTGTAGATGAGAACCTGCATACCAAGAAACGTTTGGCAGGATATCAGAGAGCTTTGTTCGAACACGGAGTCTTGTATAATCCGGACATGGTAGCCTATGGCAACTGGACAAGAGAAACGGGATACGCGGCAGCAGGCACTGTGCTTAAGAATAATCCCACAGCACTGTTTTGTATGAACGACTATATGGCAGCAGGTGCATACGATTATTGTCATGAGCATAATATCAGAATCCCGGAAGATATTTCCATAGCAGGATATGATAATGTTGAACTGTCGGATTATTTAATCCCCAAGTTAACAACATGCCAGATTCAGTCGGGAGATATCGGAAAGCAGTGCGCCGAGGAACTTCTTATTAAACTTGAGAAGTCAGCCGATGACGTCAATTCCCCCCGAACACCTATTACTGTCAACTGCGACCTGGTAATACGTGATTCTGTCAGAAAAATAAATTAAATGAATGATGTAAGTAAATGACTGCTGTATTGTCAGTTTGAAAGCCTTACTCTACGCGTTACTTAGCGAGGTTCTGTCGAGCTTAGTAACGTACGCAAGAGTAACGGAGCGAAAGCGCCTTGAGAACTGATAATACAGCAGTCTTTTTGTTACAATTATTGTGAAACGATTTATTTGTTTTGGCAGAATTACTTGGGCGTTAAAGGGTGTATCGGGAAATCTTAACACTTGTATACTAATATATAGCAAAATATGACAATTATTCATCAATATATAGCAAGTTTATTGGTTGACTTGGCTAGTAAAACGTTTTATAATTCATTTAGTAAAAGGTTTTACTAGCTTTTTTATTTCTTGGGGGTTATATGATTAAAAACAGAAAAAAAGCCAGGGGTTATAGGGAATTTCTCTATATACTTCCATTTATTATTCTGGTAGCAGTCTTTTCCTATTATCCGCTTTACGGTTGGGTATATGCTTTCTTTGATTACAAGCCGCCCTTCCCCTTGTCAAAGGATCTTTTCGTAGGATTTAAGTGGTTCTCTTATATGGTTGATAACGATATTAAGAGAAAACAAATAGGACAGGTGCTTCTTAATACTTTTGCAGTCAGCGGACTGAGCATGTTGTTCTCTTGGTTCCCGATGATTTTCGCGGTATTCCTAAATGAAATTAAGTGTAAGCCCTATCGTAAGTTCGTTCAGACGGTTACAACCCTTCCGAACTTCATAAGCTGGGTACTTGTATATTCAATTGCCTTTTGTGTGTTTAATTCAACGGGTGTAATCAACACGGTACTTCAGGATCTCGGACTTATTACAAAGCCTATTATGTTCCTTCAGTCTTCGGAGCATATCTGGTTCAAGATGTGGCTGTGGCTTACATGGAAGAATGCCGGTTGGGCAGCAATTATGTATATTGCGGCTATTTCCGGAATAGATGAAGAATTGTATGAAGCGGCAAGAGTGGATGGTGCCAACAGAATTCAGATTATTTTCCACATTACCATTCCGAGTATTTTGCCCACATACTTCGTACTTTTATTCTTAAATATTGCAAACTTCCTTTCAAATGGTATGGAACAGTTCTTTGTATTCCAGAACTCATTTAATAAGGACACTATCCAGGTTCTTGATCTTTATGTTTATAACCTGGCGATGGGTTCGGGCGGTTATTCGTTATCAACTGCCATCGGTATCTTAAAGAGTGTGGTTAGTATCATTCTTCTTGTAGTTACCAACACCATATCGAAATTAACAAGAGGGGAGGGCTTTATCTAATGAGCGGCATTAAGAAAACCAAGAGAAAAGTCGATCCTTCGGACAGAGTTTTATCGATAATTACATACGTTGTATATTCATTGTTTGCTTTTGTGTGTGCATATCCTTTTTACTATATCTTCATTAACACAATAAGCTCCAATGAGTTAAGTGCGAGAGGAAAGATAACTTTCCTTCCCAAAGAGATACATTTTACTAACTACGTTAACGTGAGCCATATTCCGGATTTGCTTAACGCACTTAAGGTTTCTGTATTAAGAACCGTAATAGGAACTATTTTTACGGTGGTTATAGCAGCCTTCCTGGGATATATGTTTACACGCGAAACAATGTGGAAGCGTAAACTCTGGTATCGTTTCGTAGTTGCGACAATGTATTTTAACGCAGGTATTATTCCCTGGTTTATCACCATGAAAAACCTTGGGTTATACAACAACTTTTGGGTATATATTTTGCCCACGGCCGTATCGCCCTTCTACATCGTCCTATGCAAGACTTTCGTAGAATCGATTCCTAAGGAACTTACGGATGCGGCGGAGATTGACGGAGCAGGAACATTAAGAACCTTCGTCTCGATTATCCTTCCGGTAATCAAACCGATTCTTGCAACGGTGGCAATATTCAGTGCGGTTGCACAGTGGAATGCATTCCAGGATACATTGCTTCTTGTTACGGAGTCAAAATTATATACTTTGCAGTTTACGTTGTATCAATACATCAATCAGGCAAGTTCACTTAAGTCACTTGTTAATAACGCATCCAACGGAACAAGCCTTGCGGCGAGCCTGGCACATGCGGCTACTACAACATCAATAAGAATGACAGTTACTATTGTTGTAGTATTCCCGATTATTCTCGTATATCCGATTTTCCAGAAATTCTTTGTTAAAGGAATTATGATCGGAGCAGTAAAAGGTTAACTTCAGTTATCAAACATAACTGTAAAATAAAAGGGAGGTAAGAAAATGAAGTTAAGAAAACTCACATCAATTCTTGTTGCTACCGCTATGGTTGTAGTTTCATTGGTTGGTTGTGGCGGCGCTGATACAGCTGCAGCTCCTGCTGCAGGTTCAGGCGATACTACAGCTACAACAACTGCTACATCAGACGGAGGCGATGCAGCAACAGCTTCGGCTGACGGCATGGTTCTTGAAATTTATGACTGTGCAGCTAACTATCAGGGAATGCAGACAGGTTGGTTCCAGAAGGTAGTTAACGACCGCTTTGGTATTGATTTAAATATCATCGCTCCTCAGGTTGCAGGTGATGCAATTTACCAGACAAGAGCAAGCTCAGGTAACTTAGGTGATATCGTTCTTCTTGATGCAGTTGATTTCGCGGATTGCGTTAAGTCAGGACTTATCAAAGATATCAGCGGTGAAATCGGCGATTGCTCTAACATTATGGTTTACAAGACTCAGATCGAAACATATAACCAGGGTCTTGAAGGAAACAACGGAGAAATTTACGGTATTCCTACAGAAATGCTTAATACTTCTCCCACATCTTACTCAGAAGACGTTATCTATTCTTCTCCTTTGTTAAGATGGGACCTTTACAAAGAGTTAGGATGCCCTGATATGGCTAACCTTGATGATCTTCTTGATGTACTCGAGCAGATGATGCAGGCTCATCCTACTAACGATGCAGGCGATGCATGTTATCCTTTGTCACTTTGGGCTGACTGGGATGGCGGTGACGGAATGCTTGGTATCGCTAACGTAGTTCAGTTAACAACATGGTACGGCGAGAAGCTTAGAGGATCTATGATTCTTAAGCCCGACGGAACATTCACACCTTTAACAGATAAGAGCGCTTCTTACTACAAGATTCTTAAGTTCTTAAATACAGCTTATAACCGTGGTCTTGTTGATCCTGATTCAGGAACACAGGATTGGAATACAGCTTGTGCTAAGATGAGTGCAGGTCAGGTTTACCTTATGTGGTATAGCTGGCAGGTTGGTTTCTGGAACAGTGAAGACAGACTTGCTGACGGTACAGCATTTATCTTCTGTCCTGTAGCAGACCAGAACTACTACTGTGATGCTGATGCATACTTCGGATCAGGCCGTGTATTCGGTGTTGGTTCTCAGGTTGATGATGCTAAGTACCAGAAGATTCTTGAATTCCTTGATTGGTACGCTTCTCCTGAAGGATGTCAGTTCCAGCATGCAGGTATCGAAGGATTCAACTATGATGTTGTAGACGGTAAGTACGTTTCTAAGAATTCTAACGCATTAATGGATAACCTTCCGGTTCCCGAAGAATACGGCGGAGCAGGTTACAACGATGGTATGAATGCTATTAACCAGTGGATCGTTAAGTCAAATGAAATTAACCCTAACACAGGTGAAACATACGCTAAGGAATACTGGTCTTCATGGAAGGAAGCTACAAATACTCAGATGAAGAAGGAATGGGAAGAGAAGTTCGGTGCTAAGGAGCCTGCTGAATGGATGAAGAAGAACAACAAGCTCGTTATCAGCCCTAACGTAACAGTATCATTACCTTCAGATTCAGCTGATATCGCTGTTATCCGTAACCAGTGTAACGAACTCGTTTGTGATTACTCTTGGAAGATGATCTTCGCTTCAGATGATGCGCAGTTCGACGCTATGTGGGATGAAATGACAGCAACACTTGAAGGTAACGGATTTAAGGATCTTTGCGATTTCGATTTAGAGAAGCACACAATCGAATTAAATGCTAAGAACCAGTACAAGTAATTGTTAACTTGTTAGTACAATTTAGGGGGAGCGATTACTCGCTCCCCTTTTTTAAAAAGTGTGGGGTGGCACTGATATGTTAGAAGCTATAAAAGGGGCAGACAGCAGAATAACAAGATATGAGATTAAGGAAGACGGCATATATCTTTATTCGGAAAAAGGTGTATACGTTTTCGGAGCGGTTTCGGACAATACCGTTCATTTACGATACGCAGAAAATCTCGATGCGCTTGCATCAAAAGATATACGAAACGAATTCGTATGCGCACCTGATATCAATCCTGCAGGTGTGATGGAAATAAAAGACGGAATAAGAGAATGCGTTATTGTTCTTAAGGATTTAAAGATTAAGATATTCAAGGATTCCGGAACAATAACATTTGTTGATTCTCATGATTCGATATTATTACGTCAGGCTCAGAATACGCCTGTTCAATTAGAATCCTACGGTGTTTATGAATATGATGAATCTACCATGAAGGTAGAAGAAATTGAGACACCGGACGGTATGAAGAAGAAAATCACTCCCGGAAGCAAGGTTTACAGCAGGGATGTATATAGATGTATGTTCCCCTTCGTATTTGACGACGATGAGGATATTTACGGACTTGGTCAGTTTGAACACGGTCCCGGTTCTTTAAGAGGTGAAAGATTACATCTTCACCAGGCAAACAGACAGATAGTAATTCCGTATATGATTTCAACCAAGGGATACGGAATGCTCTTTAATATGCACTCGCCAATGATTTTTAACGATGGCAAGGACGGGGCATATTTATATGCGGAAGCAACTCAATATTTTGATATATATTTTGTTAATGCAGGAAATATAGCAAAAGCCCAGGAGGCTTACAGATTCCTTACGGGAAAAGCAACTATGCTCCCCAAGTGGGCCTTTGGATATATGCAGTCCCAGGAAAGATATGAGACTCAGGAAGAGATTCTTACGGTTGCGGAAGAATATCGCACCAGAGGTCTCGGTCTTGATACGATTATTCTTGACTGGATGTCATGGCCTGACGGAATGTGGGGCCAGAAGGGCTTTGATGAATCAAGATTCCCCAATCCCAAGGGAATGATTGATGAATTGCATGACAAAAATATACATTTTATGATTTCCATATGGCCTAATTTTACAAAAGAATGTGCGGATTATGCCGAACTTTACGGGGATGATTTGATGCTTAAAGCATCGGAAACATATGATGCCTTTAATCCCAAGGCCCGTACCACTTACTGGAAACAGGCAAACGAAAGTCTGTTTAAGTATGGCGTAGATGCCTGGTGGTGCGACAATTCCGAGCCCTTTGATCCGTCATGGACTATGCGCGTGCGTCCGGAAGCATCCGCTTTGTATTACGAATACATAGATGAAACCTCAAAACATATGGACATCGAATATGCCAATACATACGGATATTTCCATGCAAAGGGTATATATGAAGGTCAAAGGGCTACTTGCAAAGCTTCGGGTATCGATCCGAGTCTTCCGGCAACGGGTGATAAGAGAGTCGTTAATTTGACACGAAGCGCATACCTTGGATCCCAAAGATTCGGAACTGTTATGTGGTCGGGTGATATTGATGCCAAGTGGGATGTCCTTAAACAACAGATTGCTGCGGGGCTTAATTTTTCGGCAGCGGGCATGCCCTACTGGACACTTGATATCGGTGCCTTTTTCGTTAAGAAGGGTGATTACTGGTACTGGAACGGTGAATATGAGGAGGGCTTTAAGGACGAGAAGTATCGTGAATTATTCGTAAGATGGTATTGGTATGGTGCGTTTCTTCCTATATTCCGCGGTCACGGTACGGACTTTAGACGTGAATTATGGCTGTGCGAAAACGGCAGAGTTCCTTATTATGATGCCCTTGTAACCGCAAATAAGTTAAGGTATGAGCTGTTCTATTACATATATTCTACGGCAGGCATGTGCTATCTTAAGGATAAATGTATGATGAATCCCCTCGTTATAGAATTCCCTGATGATTTGGCTGTCAGAAATATATTCGATCAGTATATGTTCGGAACAGAGATTATGGTTTGCCCCGTATATGAACCGATGAAGGATAATGAGACAGAGACGGTAAGGAGAGTATATCTTCCCAAGCAGACAGCATGGTATGACTATTTTACCAAGGAACGTTATGAAGGTGGACAGTATATCTTTGTACGTTGTCCCATTGATAAGATACCGATTTTCGTTCGCGACGGTGCGGTGATTCCAAAAGCAACATGGAAGGGCGACACACTGTCAACCCAGACCCTTGGCAAAGATTATTATCTTGATACTTACGGTGACACGAGCAGAGAGTTTGTTCTTTATGATGATTCCGGGGACGGATACGATTACGAACAGGGCAAATATACCTTGACGACCTTGTAGATGTAAAGTATTTGAACAATAGAAGTCGAAATATTAGTTGAATAGTAACCTCATTTATGTTAATATTTTTAAGACGATGTAGTTTTCAAAACTACGTTTTCAAATTTTTAAAATTACGTAAATGAGGTTTTTATGTGTTCTTTTGTATTAAGTTGTTGCTCAACAGTTGATTTATCCCCTAAGACAGTTGAAGAAAGAGATATTAAATATGTTCCTTTCCACTATGAATTAAACGGAACGGGATATTTGGACGATTTAGGTCAGTCTGTTGATTATTCGGAGTTTTATGCCAAGATGGTTGGCGGAGCGGATACCAAAACAAGTCAGGTCAATGCAGAAGAATACAAGGCGTTCTTTAAAAAGTTCCTGGATGACGGCAAAGATATACTTCATGTTTCTTTATCTTCGGGAATTTCGGGAACCGTTAATTCTGCCAATATTGCAGCTGCAGAACTTCGTGAGGATTATCCGGATCGAAAGATATACATTGTTGACAGCCTGGGAGCTTCGGGCGGTTACGGACTTATGATGGTTACTCTTGCCGATTTAAGAGACGAGGGCAAAACCATAGACGAGCTTTATGATTTTATCGAAAAGAATAAGCTTAAGATGCATCATTGGTTCTTCTCCACCGACTTAACCTTCTATATTAAAGGCGGACGAGTATCAAAGACATCAGGCTTTGTGGGAACACTTCTTAATATTTGCCCTTTACTTAATATGGATAATGCAGGCAGACTGATTCCCAGATTCAAGGTGCGTACCAAACGAAAAGTTATCCAGGAAACCTTTAATAAAATGGTGGAAAATGCCGAAGACGGCATGAATTATTCCGGTAAGTGCAGTATTACCCATTCGGAATCAATGGTAGATGCCAGAGCTCTTGCCGACATGATTGAGGCTAATTTCCCCAAGCTTAACGGTAAGGTTGAGATTAATTATATCGGACCTACAATCGGGGCACATACAGGCCCCGGAACAGTGGCATTGTTCTTCTGGGGTAAGGAAAGAGAAGACTAGATAGAATTAGAATAAGCCGATATTATGTATTCGAATGGCGCTTTCACTCCGTTACTCTTGCGTACGTTACTAAGCTCGAAAGAACCTCGCTAAGTAACGCGTAGAGTAAGGCATTCAAATACATAATATCGGCTTTGTTTAATTAATCTCGGTGATGGATAGAAGGATACGCTGTTTATTTTGTGTAGGGGTCGCCGGGGGCATGTAAATCATTATAGCGGCTGTAAAGCCAGATGATTGTGAACCCCAGAATAGGAACGACCAATGTTCCTAAAATGCATCCCATAAGTAGATTTGACGTAATTCCGTATCCGCAAATGGCTAACACCAATGAGGCAATATACATTGAAGCCAGGATGATAATGCATATCCAGGCAACTACCTTCTTAAATACCGGCGTTTTTTGTGCGTCGGTCGCTTCCTCTTGTAAATTTGATTCTTCAATTATTTCTTCGTTCATATATTTCTCCGTAAAACAGTATTAACATCAAGCATTTTCTTGAAACTTTGCACTAAATGCATTATACTAGACGTTAGTGTTTTTTTCACTATTTAATTGATTATATTGCTTTTGAAAGGAGCATTTTTTATGGCATTATTAAAGAAATGGCGTGACATGGCATATTCAGAGACCGCCAACAAAGGAGATTTACAGAGACTTTGGACTAAATATTTCGAGCAGGAAAAGGAAATATACGCACAGCTTCTTACCAATCCTGATGAAGTTGTTTCGGGCACTGTTAAGGAACTTGCTGACAAATACAATGTTGATATTATGACAATGGTCGGTTTCCTTGACGGAATCAACGATTCTTTGAAGGAAGCAAATCCTATTGAGGAAATGGAAGAAGATACCAAGGTTCAGCTTGGCTTCGATAAGGAACTTCTTTATCGCAACATGGTGGCTGCTCAGGCTGACTGGCTTTACAATCTTCCTCAGTGGGAAGAAATCTTCGATGAAGACAAGCGTAAAGAACTTTATCGTATTCAGAAGCTTAGCACAACAGTAGTTAAGGAAGCTAAGGTTTATCCCAACGATCCATGTCCTTGCGGAAGCGGCAAAAAATATAAAAAGTGCTGCGGCAAGAAGTAATTGGCATAAGCCGTTAATTAAGGTAATCGGTGCTTAAGAATTATCTTTTGCACTTAATAATTTTTATAAAGAAATGAGAGGAAAAGATCATGAAAGTAACATTGAAGGACGGAAGTAGTAAAGAGTATGCTTCTGCAATGTCTATCTATGATATCGCTATGGATATCAGCGAAGGATTAGCACGTGTTGCAGTTGCCGGTGAAGTTGACGGAGAAGTTAAGGATCTTCGAACTACACTGACTACAGACTGTGCCTTGAATATATTAACAGCTAATGACGAGAAGGGCTTAAGAGTACTTCGTCATACCTGTTCTCACGTTATGGCAGAAGCTGTTAAGAGACTTCGTCCGGATGCGAAGATTACTATCGGTCCGGCTATTGACGAGGGCTTTTATTATGATTTTGATACAGAGCCTTTCTCCAGAGAAGATCTTGATGCTATTGAAGCAGAAATGAAGAAGATCATCAAAGAAGGTAATAAATTAGAAAGATTCGAACTTCCAAGAGCCGAGGCAATTAAGTTCATGGAAGAAAAGGGTGAGCCCTATAAGGTTGAGCTTATCAATGATTTGCCCGAAGACAGTATTATATCTTTCTACTCCCAGGGCGAAGGCTTCACAGACCTTTGTGCAGGCCCTCATCTTATGAGTACAAAGGGTATCAAGGCATTTAAGCTTACATCAAGCTCTATGGCTTACTGGAGAGGTGATGCCAATAAGGCACGTCTTCAGAGAATTTACGGAAGTGCATTCGCCAATAAGGATGATTTGGCTGCATATCTTGAACACCTTGAAGATATTAAGATGCGTGATCATAACAAACTCGGCCGTGAAATGAAACTTTTCCTTACAGCGGATGTTATCGGCCAGGGACTTCCTTTGTTCACACCTAAGGGAACAAAGATGATTATGAAGCTCCAAAGATGGATGGAAGACCTTGAGGACAAGGAATGGGGATATGTTCGTACCCGTACTCCTTTGATGGCAAAGTCTGATTTATATAAGATTTCGGGTCACTGGGATCATTATATGGATGGTATGTTTATTCTTAACGAAGGTAATGAAGACAAAGAAACAATGGCTCTTCGTCCTATGACATGCCCCTTCCAGTATTATGTATATATGAATGACCAGAAGTCATACAGAGACCTTCCTTACAGAATGTCGGAGACTTCTACGTTGTTCCGTAATGAGGATTCCGGAGAAATGCACGGATTAACACGTGTTCGTCAGTTTACTATTACCGAGGCACATATCGTTCTTACTCCCGAACAGGCAGAAGAAGAACTGACAAGATGTATGGACCTTACGGATTATGTAATGAAGACTCTTGGTGTAGCTGATGAAGTTACATACAGATTAAGTAAGTGGGATCCTGCCAATACGGATAAGTATCTCGGTGATACGGAGTATTGGGAGAAGACTCAGGGATATCTTCGTAACGTATTAATGAAACATAACGTTAAGTTTACGGAAGAAGACGGCGAGGCTGCTTTCTACGGTCCTAAGATTGATATGCAGGCCAAGAACGTATACGGCAAAGAAGATACAATGATTACAATTCAGCTTGACTGCGCTTCTGCAGAAAAGTTCGGTATGTATTATATCGATGAGCAGGGTAACAAGGCTACACCTTGGATAATTCACAGAACATCTATGGGCTGCTATGAAAGAACTCTTGCATGGCTTATCGAGCACTACGCAGGTAAGTTCCCTACATGGATGTGTGCCGAGCAGGTTAGAATTCTTCCTATTTCGGATAAGTATGTTGATTATGCCAATAAGGTTAAGAAGGCCCTTGCCGATGCTGATGTGGATGTAACTGTTGATGCACGTTCCGAAAAGATCGGATATAAGATAAGAGAGGCTCGTCTTGATAAACTTCCTTATATGCTTGTTGTAGGCGAAAAGGAAGAGGCAGACGGAACTGTTTCGGTAAGAAGCCGTTTTGCAGGAGACGAGGGTGTTAAACCTATAGCCGAGTTCGTTGATCAGATTGTAAAAGAAATCAAGACTAAGGAAATCCGTAAGGAAGTTCCGGCAGAAGAGAATAAGTAGTGAAAAGATATACACTGTTAGCTTTGGTGCTCCTCGGTGTGATTATATCTTTGTGCGGATGTAACAAAAAAGTTATTACCGTAAAGGACGATATTACCAAGGAAAGCACAGAAACTGAATATGTAACTGTGGATGAATTTGAAGTAAAGAAGACTGATGATTCGGGCAAAGAAGAAATCGGAAGTCTGGCAATACTTATTCCGGCAGGCTTTAATATGTCTGACAGCGTTGAGGGAATGTATATTTCGGACCTTTATCCCATTGATTCCTCGAATATCTACTATACGATCAGTGACGGAGAGGATGCGGGCTTTGTAACCGGTGACCTTGATGAAAAGAAGTATAAGGAATCTGTTGAGAACGGTTATAAGTCTCTTGGGGAAAATGCCGATATCAAAGTGGACAGCTTCGAAAAAACCGATTTTGAGGGAATTCCCTGTTACAAGATTAGGTCCCATTACAATATAGGCGAAAGAGATGTTCAACAATTGGTTTACATAATACAGGCGACTCAGACTCATGTGATTACCTATTCACAGACAAGTGATGATGAGCTTATGTATGATTTTTTGACCGATGAGGGACAGATTAAGCTTGTAAAAGAAATTTCGGGCAAATAGTTATGTCTTAAGCTATTAAGTCAAAAATAATGCTTGACTTACTATAAGAATAATGATATTCTAACTAAGCGTGTTAAAACAAAGCAGAGTATTCACTCTCACCTTACGGCAATCGGGTCGGTAAGTGTTAATAATTTTCAGGCACTGCATTATGGGTGCGTAGAATGGTTATTGACGGTGGATACTTGCGTATTCACCGTTTTTTATTGAAGACTCTTAAATGAGCTCTTATGGAGGGTAAAACAATTAGCGAATTATTAATTAATGAACAGATTAAGGACAAGGAAGTTCGTGTTATTGGCTTGGACGGAGAACAGATCGGTGTTATGTCTGCCAAGGAAGCACAGGCACTTGCTGATGAAGCCGGAGTTGATTTGGTAAAGATTGCTCCCACAGCAAAACCGCCCGTATGTCGTATCGTTGATTATGGTAAGTATCGTTACGAGCAGGCTCGTAAAGAGAAAGAAGCCAAGAAGAAGCAGCATGTAGTTGAAATTAAGGAAATCAGATTATCACCTAACATTGATACCAATGATTTAAATACTAAAGTAAACGCTGCAAAGAAGTTCTTATCCAAAGGTGACAGAGTTAAGATTACGCTTCGATTCAGAGGACGTGAAATGGCTCATATGCAGGAGAGCAAACATATACTTGATGATTTTGCCGAGAGTTTGGCAGATTGTGCTGTAGTTGATAAGGCACCCAAGGTAGAAGGACGTTCTATGACAATGTTTTTAGCTGAAAAGAAGAATTGATAGTAAATCTATTAATTAATATCAGTTAAGATATATTTAAGTAAAGATATGGAGGACAATAGTTATGCCAAAGATGAAAACTAACAGATCCGCTGCAAAGCGTTTCTCAATGACAGGTACAGGTAAGCTTAAGAGAAATAAGGCTTACAAGCAGCATATTTTAACAAAGAAGAGTACAAAGAGAAAGAGAAATCTTCGTCAGAGCGCTATGACAGATGCTACTAATGTAAAGAACATGAAGAAGATTATGCCATATATCTAAGTCATTGTTTGACTGGTGCACCCATTAAGTGGGAAATATGGACATAAATGGAGGAATATAAAAATGGCAAGAATTAAAGGTGGCTTAAATGCCAAGAAAAAGCATAATAGAACATTAAAGCTCGCTAAGGGCTATAGAGGCGCTCGCTCTAATCAGTATAGAGTAGCTAAGCAGTCAGTTATGAGAGCATTAGCTTCAGCTTATGCAGGACGTAAGGAAAGAAAGCGTCAGATGAGACAGCTTTGGATTGCACGTATTAATGCAGCTGCAAGACTTAATGGTCTTTCATACAGCAAGTTCATGTACGGTCTTAAGCTTGCAGAAGTTGATCTTAACCGTAAGATGTTAGCTGAGATGGCTGTTAACGATGCAGAAGGTTTCGCTTCTTTGGTTGAAATCGCTAAGTCTAAGCTTGCATAATTAAGTTAAATAATATTTGCTTATAAATAATTAAGGGCTCCACGTAAATGATATGTACCCAGAATCCTGGACACATATTATGAACTAGGCTGAACACATGGATGCTATCCTGTATTGTACAGGTGGCATCCATTTTGTTTTGGCCTGAATTCTTTTGTTATTATAATAATCTATATATTCATCAATAG